>JBILKY010000136.1:0-9363 GCA_044376395.1 Chthoniobacteraceae bacterium
AGGACTGCCATACGGCTGTTCTAAAAATTGGCCCCGATTCAAATAGGGCTCGGCGTGACAATCAAGCGAGTTTGTGAAATTTTTCACAAGCCGCCACGCCCAAAATCCACGCAAGCTACTCATAATGAGGCGTAAATTGAAATTTGAGATTTTTAAAAAAACTCCGCACCGTTCCTCGCCTCCCCTGTCCAACACTGTTTCAACACAAAAGATCGCACCGCGATCCCAGGGGGACGCTCCGATTCCGTTGCCAAAAACTCCAGAGGCAACCATGTCTCCCCTTCCGCAGCTAGAGCGCCGCCCGTCGGCTCTGTAGATGCTGATCGCAGTAGGTATTGCCATCGGCGGAGACGCGGAATTCGAGTTCCGGAGAGGTGACCTCGGTCCGACCGCAAACATGGCACCGGTGCAGCGTTTCAACGGGCTCAGTAGCCTCGGCAAACTGCTTGCGCCGGTTGGCCGCGACCCGTTGGCGGCCTCTGGAAGCGAGCCATTGGGGACCGAAAAAGATGAGGAAATTCGCGAGGGCCACCACTACCCCGACCCGGTAACCCCAGCCCGAGCGGATGAAAGTCATCGCGAGGATCGCCGCATCGAATATCGCCAACCATTTGATTCTCAGCGGTATAATAAAAAACATGTAAACCTGAAGTGTCGGGTAGTGCCAGGCGAAAGCGAACACCAGAGAGTTGTTAAGCAAAAAACCGCCCGCGCCGTCCCCAAGGATGAACCCGGCAACTGTCGTTCCAAGAGCCCCGAGGGCGTAGTAAACGTTCAAGCGAAACACGCCCATGGCCTCCTCGAGGCCGTCCCCAAGCCAGACAAGGAAAAGCAGATAGAAGGCGGCCCCGAGCCAGCTCGGAAGCAGCCCCCCGAACAGCGGGATAAACAAGTGGGAAACAAGACGCCAAACCTCCCCTTGCAGGACCGCGGCGGGGTCCAATTCCAAAGCCTTGATGAATGCAGGCTTAAGCTGGCAGAGCACAAAAACCAGCCCGTTCAACGCCGCAACATACCGCAGCAGATGCGGCACCGCCAGACTTCCGAACCGGCGCTCAGCTTGATCCAACCAATTCATAACTTTTATTAATAGCGAACCAGCAGCACGTGCCGGTGAGCGCCAAGCCTAGCCTTCAAACAAACGAACGGCATCTCTTTTTACCAAAACCGGCCGGATCCCTCGGCGTTGTTTCTCCGAACTGGCTAAATTAGCCAATAAGCCGGATAGCACGCGGCTTCACCGAAAACTCCACGTCGGCGCGCCCTGCGAACTCGCCATCCAACTCGAAGCAGGCGCCTCCTTTGACAGTCACGGCCTCGGTTTGCAGGTAACTCACACCATCGAACCTCGTGTGCCAGCCTAACGGCACCCCAAACAGGTATTTCGCCGCGTCCAGCGCAGTAAGATCCCGCAGAACGAGCACATCAATCAAACCGTCGTCATTTTTCGCACGCGGAAAAACTGGAAACGGCCCGCCGTAAAACCGCCCGTTACCGACCAGAACCCACACACCCTCGATGGGGGGAAGGCCTGCGGCCTCGACCTTGAGCGAACAAGCAGGGGTTCCCATTTGCCGCAGAGCTGACCATGCATACGCCCCGGCCCCGAACCGCCGCTTCGCCTCGCTGGTGACTCCCGCCACAACGTCGGCGTCGAACCCAACGCCGGCGAGTTGCGCGAAAGGGAGCCCGTTGGCCAACCCAAGGTCCACCTCCCGAGTGCGCCCGCGGAGAATCGCAGCCCAAGCATTTTCCCAGTCGAGATGCAAGCCGAGCTCCCGCGCGAACACGTTCATGGTTCCAAGCGGCAGCACCCCCAGACGCACGTTGGTTCCAGCCAGTCCGCAGAGCACTTCGTTCACCGTCCCATCACCCCCGGCAGCGATCACCGCTGAGAATCCCTCTGCAGCAGCCTGTCTCGCCAGGCTTTCAGCCTCATGCGGTGCGGAAGTAACGCGGATCTCCGCATCCCGAGCGACATCCGCAATCGAATGAATGACCTCCAGTTGCCGCGCGCCGCGCGCCTGAGGATTTAGGACAATGCAGTAATCCTTCATGAATGGTGGCTTCCCGCTTTTCATGCGTGAAACTGCGCGTAAACTGAGAGGTCAAATGCGGGTTTCCAAGGGAATTCTTCTCAAACTGGGTGGATCATTCGCGGTCGTGCTGTGCGCTTTTACCGCGCTCAAGCTCACCTTGCAGTCTGATGACACCCAAGCGCGCATCCGCAAGTCTCTCTCCTCAGCACTGGGAATGGACGTGCAATTCGAAAAGCTCCGGACATCACTTTTTGGAAAAGTACGATTAAGCGGTCTCAAAGCCTCCAACGCGCATGGCGCCAGCCTTTCGGCGCGCGAAGTGCATGTTCAGCCCCGACTTTTTTCCCTGCTTCAAGCGAGCCTGGTGCTTTCAGAGGTGCGTATTGACGAAGCCCGCCTGACCTGGGTGGAACGCGCTCCCCAAGCTTCGCAGGAAGATCCGGCAAGCGGCACAAAAACGTCTCAGGAAACACGCTCGGGGATGGCCTCTTTCCTCAAAGAACTTTTACACGATAAGGAACACCCCTCGATTCGCCGGTTGGTATTGAACCGCGGCAACCTGGACTGGATTGACGCTGGCGGCCACACATTGATTCAAGCGGAGAGCGTGCAGTTGGACTTAAACACTGATTCAACCGGCCGCGGTTCCGGCAGGATCTCAATCGCGAGAGGGGCCGTCGTTGAACTCTTATCATTCCGCAGCCTGCAATCTCCGATCGAACTCAACGAGGGCGTCATTACGCTGCCAGCGTTGTCCGCGACAAGCGGCGATGGACAGATCGAGGCGTCACTGGCCCTGCAAACCCGAAAACAAGGCACGCCGATGCGCCTGAACGCCATGTTAAAGGAAATCAATCTCGCCACCATGACTGAAGAATTGCCATCAGTCAGGTTCTCGGGGATTGCAAATGGCAACTTGGAAATCGAGGGACTTGCCACACAAAGCTCCTCCATTCATGGAAAAGCGGAACTACGAATCGAAAACGGATTCTTCAAGGGCCTCGGCGTGCTCCAGCTGATTGGACAAATTTTTCAAATCAACGAGCTCTCCAATTTAAAGGTTAAATCTGCCGTTGCTCGCATGACGATCGCAGATCGCAGCGTTCGAATCGACGAACTCTCCATACAGAGCGATGACATGTCATTCTTAGCGCCAGGCGTGATGGGATTCGACCGGCAGCTCTCGCTGAATGCCAGGCTCTCGCTTCCTGAACGCATGCTGAGCGGAAAAAACATGCAGCCTTTCAATTCTCGCTTCTCCCCTGTTGATGCCGAGGGGAACAGGTCGATTGATTTTGCGATCACCGGCTCCATCGACAAGCCGCGCACAAATTTGCTCGAAAAAATCACGGGCGAGGGAGTCGGCAACGTTCTCCAGCACCTGATTGGAAATTTTCTAAAACCGCGCCAACCAGAGCCCAAACCCGAAGCGGCGCCCGCAGCGAAATCCGGGGACACTACGCCGAAATAGTCCATGCGCGTCATCGCAGGATCTGCCGGGGGAATCCCGCTGCGTCTTCCAAAAACCGACCTGCGCCCCACGATGGACATGGTGCGGGGGGCGATCTTTTCGAGCCTCGGTGATGCTTGCCTTGGAAAACACGTCCTGGACTTATTCGCCGGGTGCGGTTCTCTGGGCATCGAAGCCATGAGCCGCGGGGCAGTGTCCGCAATTCTTGTTGATGCCGATCGCAAGGCTTGCGCGTGCATTGCGCAAAATCTTGAGAAGACGCGCCTGAAGGCGTCGGTAATCTGCTCGGATGTGTTTCGCTTTTTGAAAACGCAACCCGAGACGGTGTCAGTGGATTTGATATTTGCAGATCCACCCTACGCCAAGAGACCGGAAGACCGCGATTTTGCGTCGGAACTGCTGCGGGATGCAAAGCTGCCGCAAATGTTACATTCAGATGGCATGTTGATTCTTGAAATCGCGACTGCATGGAAATGTCCGGAATTGGAATTCTGGGAGCCGCTCAAGCGGAAAAAGTACGGTTCGACAGAGATTCTGTTTCTCAAACGGATCTCCTCTGTAGACTCCAACCGCGAGGGCACTGACAGCGCGAGTTCACTTCAATAGGGTGCATGACACCGCGCTGATGCCTGCCATAATAATGGCTTCCGCCGGACGGTTCCGAAAACGTCACTGCTCCTTAAGCAATCGATTTACTTCCACTCCACTCATCCATGAGATTCATCAACACCGTCTATGAACGCCTCAGAAAAAGCCCGAAGCGCGTGGTGTTTCCTGAGGGGACGGAGCCCAGGATTCTAAAAGCCGCAGCCCGCTTTGTAAAAATGGGCTTGGGAACGCCCGTGCTTCTTGGGAATTCAGATGCGATCCATCGGGTCGCCAAACAGGAGGGTGTGGACCTTGAGTTTATCGGCATGATCGATCCGCTCCGAGCCGAGGACATGCCTCTTTTTTGCGAGCGTCTGGAGAAGCTCAAGCGTTACCGCGATCTTGGCCCATCGATGGCGTCGGCGATTCTGGCCAAGCCGAATTATTTCGCCTCGATGATGGTGCAATACGGGCACGCGGATGCAATCGTCACGGGTGCGGATGAAGAAGCATCGAGCACCCTGCGCCCGATGCTTCAACTCATCAGCCCGCTCCCGCACCTTAAGAGTGTCTCCTCCTGCATGGCGCTTGACCTCTCGAACAAGCGCTATGGCGAACGCGGAGTCATGTTCTTTGCGGACTGCGCGGTAATTCCAGAGCCGACCGTGGACCAACTGGCAGACATCGCAGTCGAAACGGGCATCACCTGCCGCAATCTGACCGGAATGAAACCGCGCATCGCAATGCTCTCATTCACCACACACAGCAACGGGCGCCTGCCCGGCCCCGCGAAAGTCGCCGCAGCAACGGCACTGGCACGACAGCGCGCGGCACAGCGTGGCATTGAAATGGAGATCGACGGTGAAATGCAGGCTGACACGGCGATTCTTCCGGAACTGGCTGTCAAAAAGGCGCCGCAAAGCCTCGTTGCTGGCCGAGCGAATGTGATGATTTTTCCCGATCTCGCCAGCAGCAATATCGCCGTCAAACTTGTGCAATACCTCGCCGGCGCCGAAACCTACGGGCAGCTGCTCATCGGGCTTTCCCGGCCCTGCGCGGACCTTTCACGCGGCGCCACCGAAGATCACATTCTGGGGGTTGCAGCAATTGTCGGGCTTCAATCAATCGAGAACCGTAGAGCCGTCATTTAATCAACGTCCATGAACACCGTTACTCCGAGAATATTCGTAGCGGCTACCGAGCAAAACGACGGTAAAACCACAACCTGCCTAGGCCTTTTCGCGGCATTGCGAAAACGCCTTGGCCGCATAGGCTACATCAAGCCGGTCGGACAGAGGTTTGTTACCATCGACGGGATGAACATCGACGAGGACACGGTTCTCATCGACCAGACCTACAAGGTGCATACACCGCTTGAGGCGATGAGTCCGATTGCCGTTGAACCCGATTTTACCCGGAAATACATCGAGGAAGCCAACCATGACAACCTGGTGCGGCGCATCAGGAACTCCTTCGACCGCGCCGCATGGGAAAAGGAGTTTGTCATCATCGAAGGCAGCGGCCATGCGGGTGTGGGTTCGGTGTTTGATTTATCAAACGCAAGCGTTGCGAGAATCCTGCAGAGCAAAGTCATCCTCATCACTCGCGGGGGAATCGGCAGGCCGGTCGATGAGATTGCGTTGAACAAGGCGCTTTTCGACAAGGAGGGCGTCGAGGTCTTGGGCGCGATCATCAACAAGGTGATGCCTTCCAAGTTCGACACGGTATCGGAATTCGCAGGACGCGGCCTCGCCCGCCTGGGGGTCGAGCTGCTCGGATGCGTTCCGGAGGATCCAATCCTCGAGAATCCGACCCTTGGGCAGATTTCCAAAAGCATCAAGGGCAAGTTTCTGCACGGTGGTGAGCGCTCAAGGCGCCAGGTGAAGAAAGTGGTGATTGGCGCGATGAGCACCGCGCGCGTCACGGATTTTTTTTCGCCGGGAACTTTGATCGTCTCCCCGGGGGACCGGGAGGACATCCTGCTGGCCGCACTGAGTTCGGTAGACCGCCAGCCATCGGATGGCCACAAGCTGGCGGGATTAGTCCTCTCAGGTGACGTGCTGCCAGACGCCCCTCTGCTCGAGTTGCTGCGCAGCTCTCAATTACCAGTGATTAGCTCGCCGCTCGACAGCTACACCGTGGCCAGCAACATCCACTCGATGACCGTAAAGACGCTGCCGGGCGACGTTGAAAAAATCGACAAGATCCAGTCGATGATCGAGAAGTTCGTAAAAATCGACCGGCTCGTTGAAAAGATCAGGCACGCGACGCCTTCTTTCAACGCAGTTGGTCGGCGATAGAACTGACGACCAACCGTCCGGTCGCTTGCTCCACTGATCCGATGCAGCGGCTAGATCGAAGTCCCCGATGGGATCACAGCATCTTTGGGAATGACAACGATTCCATCCCGCATAAAGAAATTGTCTCCGTCCATCATGGGCGGCTTGCCCTCGGGTGTGATGGTGACGCCGTCTCCGATCCTTGCGTTCTTGTCGATGATCGCATTCTCAATCCGGCAGTTACGACCAATACCTAATTTCGGGAGCCCCTCGGCGCGCGTCTTGGAGGAGTCGTAGAAATCAGCGCCCATGATCACGCAGTTGCGGATTACGGTTCCTGCGTCAATAAAGCTGCGGATTCCGATCACCGCGCGATCGATCGTGCTTTCGGTGATCACGCATCCATCGGAAATGATCGCTTCCCGCACAGTCGCGGAGTTCACTTTGCTGGCTGGCAGGAATCTTGCGTGCGTGAAAATCGGCGCGTTTGTGTCGAAGAAATTGAAAGGCGGCGCAGCCTTCGCAAGGGCGAGATTTGCATCGAAGAAAGAACGGATGGTGCCGATGTCTTCCCAATATCCCTGAAAAATATAAGCGTTGACCTTCGATTTGTGGATCATCTCTGGGATCACATTTTTCCCAAAGTCCACATGCTGGTTGCTGAGAGCGGTCACAAGAGCCGACCTGTTGAACACATAGATGCCCATCGACGCCTGATACAAGTCGGCATCCGCAGGAAGGCCCAGCTCAGCGAGAAGCGAACCGGGAATCCTCAGTTTGTCGAGCACATCAGGATTCTTGGGTTTTTCGACGAACTCATAAATCCTCCGCGCCTCGTCCGTGTGCATGATTCCGAAGCCGGTCGCCTCCTGCCTGCATACCGGAATAGTAGCGATGGTAAGGTCCGATCCACTCTCAATGTGGTGTCGGAGCATATCCCGAAAATCCATCCGGTACAGCTGATCACCCGAGAGGATGATGAAGTACTCGAAGGAAGAGTTCAAAAAATCGCGCAGATTCTGCCGGACCGCATCGGCTGTTCCCTGGTACCAGCGCTCGCCACTGGGTGTTTGCTGGGCCGCCAAAATCTCCACGAACGAAGGCGAAAAGTGGTCGAACTTGTAAGCGGCATGGATGTGCCTGTGCAGCGAGACGCTGTTGAACTGGGTCAGCACGTAGACCCGCTTCAACCCGCTGTTAATGCAATTGCTCACCGGAATATCAACGAGTCGGTATTTCCCCGCGAGTGGCACTGCGGGCTTGGAACGCTCCTTGGTAAGCGGAAACAGACGCGAGCCTGCGCCGCCCCCCATGATGATCGCCAAGGTTTTATCGGTTACTGCAGCGCTGTTGAACTGGGACATGGTTGATTCAGGAAGAGGGTTCTGGGCGGGGCGGCGCATGATGGTACCCAAAAAATGTTGCGTGGAACCACCAATTTTAAAAAACCGCGCTCCCCATCCCGCACACCGATGAATAAACTCGGGCATCGAAGACCTTCCGTGATATCACGACTTCAGACGCCTTCGCAAACCCCACCTCCAACCCCATGCGCTCCCCCCTACCCATTTCGTGCACGCTCGCACTGCTCGCTCCATTCGGATTTGGACAACAGAATTCGGCGAATTACGACGAATCCGCGATTCCACCCTACACGCTTCAAGAACTTTTAAAAACCACTGCTGGCACGACGGTCCAAACAAGCGACCAGTGGGAAAAAGTGCGTCGTACGGAGGTGCTCGAGCTTTTCGAGCAGCACGTGTTTGGCCGCACCCCAAAACCAGAGATTTGGGGCAAACCGACCTTTGAAACCATCTCAGTCAAAAAGGACGCCCTGAACGGAAAGGCGGTCCGCAAGTTTGTCCGCATCACGCTTCCAAAGTTTCCGAAATGGCAAGGCATCGAAATGATGCTTCACACGCCGACGAAGGCGAGCGGACCAGTACCCTGTTTTGTGGGCATCAGCTTCGGAGGAAACCAGTGCGTGAGCGCTGATCCCGATGTGCCAATTTCCTCCCGCTGGATGCGCCCCTCCAAAGAGGGCTACGTTCAGGACAACCGCGCAACGGAAGCGAGCCGGGGAACGGAAAGGGAACGATGGCAGCTCGAGCTGGCTATGGATGCTGGGTTTGGCGTAGCAACTTATTACTACGGCGACGTTGAGCCAGATCACACTGACGGGTGGAAAGACGGGTTGCGCGCGGCCATGAGTCCGCAGGGCGCCTCGACGGAATGGAAGAATGGCGAATGGGGGGCGATCGGCGCCTGGGCTTGGGGAGCTAGCCGCATCGCCGACTACCTTGAGACGGATCCCAGCGTCGATGCCAGGAAGCTCGCGGTGATTGGTCACTCGCGGCTTGGCAAGACCTCCCTGTGGGCCGGAGCCCAGGATCAGCGCTTCGGAGTTGTGATTTCAAATAACTCGGGCGAAGGCGGGGCGGCGTTAATGCGCCGGAACATCGGGGAAACCACCGCCATCATCACCAAGGCATTCCCGCATTGGTTCACAGCAACCTACCGATCGTACGCAAACAATGAATCGGCATGTCCAACAGACAAGCACATGCTGATCGCTTTGATCGCCCCACGTGCGGCTTACATCGCGAGTGCCGAGGAGGACAAATGGGCTGATCCAAAGGGTGAGTTCCTATCAGGCCTGCATTGCCAGCCTGTATACGATCTTTACTCGAAGAAAGGATACGGCGTGAAGGAACAACCCCCGCTGAACTCACCGGTCGGTGACTTTGTTGCGTACCATATCCGATCAGGAAAACACGATGTCATCCGATACGACTGGGAGCAGTACCTTCCGTTCGCGCGGCGCCATCTCTCAAAGTAGCGCGCTTCATCAGCAGGCACCACACCGCATCCCCCCAATGCAACGAAAAGCTTCCCGCCGTTTTCTGAACTGCTTTTCTACGCTGTCCGCTCTCCAACTTGCGGCCGTCGCACAAGAGGCTGCACCGACCAAGCCTGCAGGCAACGA
>JBILKY010000137.1:0-9361 GCA_044376395.1 Chthoniobacteraceae bacterium
CGCAGACGCGAGGGTACATCTACAGCGGGAGCAATAATTTGAGTGCGGTGGGATGGTACAATGAGAACTCGGGGAGTGCTGTACATGAAGTGGGTAAGAAGCTGGCGAACGAGTTGGGGATATATGACATGAGTGGGAACTTGTGGGAGTGGAGCGGGAGTTGGTATCCGGGATCCGAAGGCTCGAACCGGGTGATCCGAGGTGGGAACTGGTACGGCATCGCGGGGAACTGCGGGGTTGACAATCGCGTTTACCTCAACTCGGAGTACCGCAGCAGCTACAACGGCTTCCGGGTGGCCCTCAGTTCAGTTCCCTAGAGCTAGGAAGCGGAGCTGAACAGCCTTCGTGAGTGAGCGAGGGACGAGCGAGCGGCGAGGGCTGTTTAGCGGAGCGAGGTGGAGCAGTGGAATCAGGCCACTCAAATTGACAGGCGCTGCATCAGGTGCCTGCTGGACGCCCCAAATCTTTAGCAACACTGATTGCCGAACTTCTCGGAGTCACCCCGTCCTGCGTGCGTTTGTGGCGAGCAGAAGGGGCGCCCCTCGAGAGTGGGTCGGCGTTGTTAACTTGGTTGCTCGGCCGGGGGATGTGGGGGCATTCCGTTTTGGACAACTATCCCATCGGCGATCCAGTGTTTTGTCGACGTCTTGAGAGTGCATTGGATCGATGCGTCGAATTGTCGCAAACTAAAAACCAACGGGCTGCTCATAAGAAACCTTCGGGAGACGCATCAACGGCGGACAGTGGCACTTTTGAAAAGATTCCTTTCGGCAAACTTTGCTCAACCGGCAAAAGACGCCTGTCATTCAGACCCCATTTCCATTGACTTTGGTCACTACTAGAATCATCACCTTACTGTGCACACGCTGTCTAATTTACAAAAAGCCTGCATTCTTTGGCTATTAATCCTGCTTTTAAAGCCTTCACATGTTTGCGCCGCACCCGCTGCAATCGCCCGTCAGACACCGGGCATCAAGTTAGATAGCCGCTGGAAGTCAACCATCCACCCTGCCGGCACGGGATCCGCAATGGAAATCGGCGCACTTATAAGCGGCTTCGCTAGCGCATCCGAGAACTTCAACCAAGCGCCTAACATCGATGTTTACAGAAACATTAATTACCTTGCGACGATGAAATCCATCGAACCCCAGTTGAAGCAAATGGTGTTGAAAACAGGGATTTCGCCCAAGCTACTGAACACGCCCGGCTTTCCCTCCTACTCGCTAAAAATATACTCTTTCGACCCGAAAGACCCGAAGGCGGGATTCGACGGATACGACCGCATGCATATTATCGCAGACACGATGGATCAAGTAGTCGCGGTTGAATTGACTACGGAAATACCCTCCAAATGCCACCGCCTAAATCTGAAAGAAAATTGGTACAAAACATGGGACTTTGCCAACAACATAACGAAGGCGATGTCCTCGGCGGCAGTCGAACATGAAAAAAGCAAATCAGCCGGCCTGATCGTGATCGTCAGCTCTTTCATCAAACCAGACGACAGGACTCGTACCTATCCCGACACTCCGATAAAGGAATCTAGATTATTCCTGCCCGTACCACTCGCAGAAATAATCCTAACTTGCGTTCAGTTGCTCACGCCAAAAAACTGAGGAATGACTCTTTCCACCGCCGTACGTGCACTTCTCGAAAACGGCGCATCCTAAAGTTTCAATAGCGTACAGCATAACCTTTCTCGTCTAGAGACCCGTTATTTAAACCGACGACTCACAGGCACCCGGACTTGCATTTATTATTAGTCAGAGTTCAGTTCTTTGAACCAACAGGTATTGGCAGGCAAATCCGTGACGCGTGCGATTTCTCGTGGAGGATTTCATGCATTGCAGAGCGCGGGTTTTTTAACCAATCAGCCGTTTGTTTTTCACCATTCTGCGGGTTGGGTTCGTATAAAGGTGCGCCGGTGCTCGTGAGTGCCACGCGGATCCTGTGCCCTTTGTTGATCACGATGCTCGTCCAACCGATGTGCCACGCAAACAAAGCCGGCTCGCCCGGAACAAGGAGACGTTGACGTTCGAATCCGTCACGATATCGGGCTCGAATCGGGTAATCCATCAGGAGCATGCTCCGTCCATCTGGATAAACATCAGACACACGCAGAATCAAATCAGTGTCTTTCACGCCAGTTTTTAACCACACTTCCGCCTTAATCTCACCTGTCACCTCAAGGGGGGCGTCCAGCGGAACGGTCGTCCATACGCAAACGTCTTTCTGCTGCTCGAGGGCCCGAGCGTCCTTAGCTCCAGGGAATGACCGACCGGGGATCTCGACTGGTCTGGACGGATCCGATGCAAGAGTCGTGCTTTCAGACGCGGCAATGGGTGCCACCAATTCAAGGAGAGCATCCTTCCGCAAATAAAAACTCAGGTCTTTCGCCTTGGGCGGCCAATCCTCAGCGCTGCGCCAAACATTACCCGGGGCACCATCCTCGCCCGCGGCGCCCATCACATAGTAGCGAACACTCGGCTCTTTCTCGACCCCGGTTTCCGCCCCCTTCAACCAGTAATCAAACCAGCGCACCATGTGCTCCAGCTCTGGCCACTTCGCGTTTTCGGGATACACCATCTCTCCCACCTTGTTCGTTTTATTAAGCCGGCCGTGAAGCCACGGACCAAGCAATAACTGCTGTGCCCCCTTTGAATTCAAATCACCGTGGTGATTCCGCCCGACGTAACTCTGCACGCTCCCCTGCACCATGAAGTCATACCAACTTCCGATCGTAAAACAGGGCACGTTCATTTTTGAAAAATGCAACGAGCAGTCTTCGCTCCGCCAATAATCATCGTAATCCGGATGCTCATCCCACTCGCGAAGCAGCGCTGCATTGTCTTCGGGGTCACGGCAGTTGCCTCCAAAATCCGCAAAGCGTTTTGGGCGGGTCACCCCGCCGATCCTATACCCCTCTTGAAAGAGGCTGAGTCCGGTGTCGACCATGTACTGGCAACGCAAATGGGGCGGGCGGGTCACAGCCAGAAAATTCTGGGCGAAGCCTCCCTGCGAACTTCCGAATGAACCGACATCGCCCGTGCACCAGGGCTGGGCTGCCAACCATTCGCAAATATCATACCCGTCCTGAAGCTCGCCCCACCCAAGAGCACGATACCCAACATATCTCCCCTCGCTTTGTTGTGAACCGCGAAAGTTCACCATTGCAACAGCGAACCCATGCTGCGCGAGCTCGGCTGAATTTCTTCTAGAGGAGTTACCCGTAACACTCGCGTAGCGCTGCTCAAAAACCGCAGGCCATTTCCCTTCTCCTGCCGGAAGATAGATGTAGGCGGAAAGCCTCCTCCCATCGCGCATCGGAATCATCAAATGCGTCTCTTGAACACCGTTCAAATCGATTTGAGGAAGCTCTTGCGCAGAGACTGCCAACGTCAAAACACACGCTGTCGCCATGATACTCATTAATTGAATTCTAAAACGCATAAACAAATGGGATGAGATAGACGCAGTGCAACGTTTCAACGTTGAGAAAAAGGCCACCTGCCGGAGCCATGTCTTTCATGCTGTCCTCCAAAACTGAACTTCAGCCATCTTTCGGTCGCTCATCAGTAAGCTCGATTCCAAATTCTCCTTCAAACCGACCCAGATTTGCGCCGCCTGCGATCCACTGCCTCAACAAGCCGCGCTCAGCGTCACTGCATGGCTGCGCACCGCCCTTGAGTGGGGGCATTACATCCGCATCACCGTGCGGCAACGACGCCCGCCTCATCAACTCACTATCGTCCGGCCGACCGGGAACGATCACGTCACTACCCTGTAGCGCTTCTGCTGAGTCAAGGCGCAGCTTGCCTTTGGGCCTCGTCTGCTTCTCACTGTGACAGGCGAAACAGTGATGGTAAAACAGCGGGAGGATATCCCTCTCAAAATTAGGTGGGTCTGAGTCGGCCAGTATGATGCCACCGGAACTCAGCAGTACCATCCCGATTCCTACGAGTTTGGAGAGGGCCGCGTTCAATCTCACGTCACATTGAATCGTTCAATTACTCGCCGATGAGTTTCCCGCTTTCAACGCACAATAGTCTGAACAGACTCCTTGATCTGAGCGCTCCAAAGGTGTCCGCCGGAGGTAATGAAGAGTGTTTTACCATCCTTGCCCCCAAAGGCACAGTTGCAGCACTCATCCGGCGAGGTTGCGATAAAGTCAATCAATCGACCATTAGGCGCAAGAATGTAGCAACCAGCCTTGAAACGTGTTGTTTCAAGATCCGTAGACTTGTTTGTGCCCGCGGCAACATAAATGCGTCCGTCCGCGTCCATTTTAATGCCGTCTGGGCCGCGCCCGTCCTTCCAATCAAAAAGAACAGTGCGCGTACCATCCCTCACCTGGCCGTCCGCGTCCAATTCGTACCGAAGAAGCTTCCGCGAACCGCCGGGGACACTGTTGTTGTTATCGGCAATCAAGAGGAAATGATCATCCGGGGAGATCAGAATGCCGTTAGGGCGCTGGGCCCCGTCACAGTGAATTCGGGTTACCTGATTGTCAGAATCAATGCGGTAGACACCCTCAACCAGCGCGCTCTTTGATGAACGACTCTCCACAACGCCGTCCTTGTCTTCGATGATCTCCATTCCCTCGCGAGAACCATAACGCGGATCTGTGAAATAAATGTTCCCCTTTGAATTCACGCACAAATCATTTGGCGAGTTAAAGCGTCCCCCGCGATAGCGGTCTGCAAGCACCGTGATAGCACCGTTTTTTTCAGTCCGGGTGACGCGGCGGTTTTTTGTTTCGCAAGCGACAAGGCGCCCTTCACGGTCAAACAACAACCCATTTGAAGCGTTCTGCCGAAACACTCGTGTTTTTCCATCGGGTGCAAGACAGTTGATGTGCTTTCCATCTGTGAAATAAAGCGACCCATCCTTCCACGCTGGTCCTTCAGTCGCACCGATCGCACCATGGTCTTTTGGTTTGGATCCGGCAGCGATCGGCGAAGGGATTGACGAACAGGACGCCAGAATGAGAATCGGGAGTAGGCGAAGATTCATTGGGAGACTGTTGAGGGTGGGACGGCGCATCGGCGAGAGAAGACAAGTGCCGCACCGCGCCCCTTTATTGATAAACCGCGGAACTTTGTCCACCGGATCAGCGCCGCCCGTTCAGAATCCTTGGGTCTCGCGACAGAAACCCTGGGTCTCGCCATCCTGACACACACACTTTCCCAGCAAATTCACATTCCCAACAATGTGTTTGATAGCATTTTGCAATTCACTCTAAGTTTCGGGTACAGCCGGATGAGCAAATAGACTTCTCACCCTTAAAGACCGGAGTGAACCACACGCCAGAACGAACGCGAACCGCGGTTTAAGGATGACGCACGCGCAGTCCCGCCACCGAATGGAGATTCCCGTACCGATGCCAGCGCGTGGCGGCGAGTCTGGTCACGCCGGTACATCTGGATCGACGGGTGATTACTTGGTTTACTTTAGGAACCCCGAAGCATCCATCCATTCAGCGGCAGCTTTCAGCCAACCATCGACAGGCAAGTTTTTCTTACGTGTTCCAAATCCGTGGCCACCTTGCGAGTAGATGTGGAGTTCAGCTGGAAGATTCTGTCGCTTGTATCCCAGATAAAGTTCAGCCGCCTCGATGGGGTTTGATTTGTCATCATGTGCAACGATGAAGAAACAAGGCGGTGCGTCGGATGGAATGCTAAAGCCCTCGCGGAAGCTGAGCCTCTTTTCTGGCTCCAGAAAACCGCCGCCATACACGAAAATCGCGAAGTCAGGTCCGCGGGGATCATCCGTATCAGGCTTCTGCTCGAAGGTGCGAGGTGCGCGGTCCCATGAAGCATGGCCAATAAGGTTCGCCCCCGCTGAAAATCCGATGACACCCACGCGCTTCGGATCAATACCCCATTCTTTCGAGCGATTTCGGACGATTCCAAGCGAACGCTGGAGGTCTTGGACCGGGTAATTGTAAGGGACGGCTTCATCGGAAGTCGGCGTACGATAACGCAGCAGGATGCCTGTTACTCCAATACTGTTGAGCCATTCGCACACACCTGTCCCTTCATTCTGGGTGGATAGAAACCAGTAGCCACCGCCCGGACACACGATCACCGCGGCTCCATTCGGATTCGCAGCAGGATAGACCGTGATCGACGGCTCGTTGATAAAAGTCTCATGCCCTGGCGCGCTGCCTTTGGGACCAATCTTGTCCAAAGTTGCTTTCGAAGGTTCCACGCGTTTGCCTTGGCCTCCCTCGGGCCAGAGTGGAAGCTTTGTTTCAGCGGCAGCGGCCGAAGCCACAATGGCAAGGAAGATGAGCGTGGGATATCGCATCGATGCGGTTGTGTAGGTTTTTCTGGAAGATTCGTATCGAGCGTAGGGGCAACTCCCCCAACTTTGCTATTGGCGCAAGGGGAAGGGAGAATTCTGACCCACATTGTGAACGATCTTCGTCTCGAGGAGGGCGTTGTTTATCGCGGCAAGCACGCACCACGCGCAAGCCACAAAAAAACAGTCTCTCTTGCTTGTTGCTACTGAGGTGCGTTTGCTTAGGATTTTGCCTTCCCAACTTGTCCAATGATCCGCGCGACCTTTTTGGCACCCCTGCTGCTGTGCGTGCCGATCCACGCTCAAGTCGAGAACGCGAGATCCTCGACCGTAGATTTTGTACAACGGTTTTACGCTTGGTACGCGCCGTTTGCGCAGTCCGAACACAAAAGTCCTGCATTTGAATTAGCAATCAAGCACAACGCGGCGCTTTTCAGCGTGGAACTCCGCAGCGCCTTGATGTCTGATGCCGCCGCCCAACCCAAGGTTTCCGGATATATCGTGGGAATCGACTTTGACCCTTTCCTAAACAGCCAGGACCCGGCAGGCCGATACGAAATCGGTAAAGTGATCGAACAAGGCAATTGTTACTTGTTTCATTTACACGCAGCGATCGAGCGCAATAAACAGCCGAGACCGGCGGTCATCGCCGAGGTCGAGCAGCAGTCCGGGAACTGGGTCTTCGTAAATTTCCGCTACCCTGAAGGGAGCGACCTCCTCTCCACGCTTAGAAATTTAAGCGCGCGCCGCAGCAAAAAGCCGGGCAAATAACCCGCCTTGAATTTGGTGCACGGTAAGACGCCGAGATTCTTGTTTGCTTGGCTGAAAGCGATAACAGACAGCCAAAGCAATGGAATTCTTGCCAGCAAGAAGCCTCGCGCCCCGCGAAAATCCGCTGTAAAAAACTATCGGCTAGGCTGCAGCGTGTTGCTTGGAGCAAGCCATCGCGCCGCGTTTTCGATCACGCGTAGAGGCTCGGTTTGCTTGAAAATGGGATACGTCTCATGCCCAGGACGAAAATAAAACACGCGCCCGCTCCCAACCTTCCAGACCATACCGCTTCTGAAACGCTCTCCCTTGTCCCAAGTTTCCTCGAACACCACCTCGTCAGGGTCCGGCACGTGAAAGGGTTCCCCGTACATTTCGGTTTGCAGAATGTCCCATCGATCCGGCAATCCGGCGGCGATAGGATGCTGCAGAAGCAGAGTTTTGACGTGGCTGGGCTGTCCATCAGCGCGAAAGGCTGGAAAGACACACTGCGGCAGAGTGAGCTGCCAAACGCCTTCAACGCGCTCGAGGGACGGCGTTAGCGGGGCGTCAAATTTGACACCTTTGTAGTACGGCTTGTCGTTTAAAAACAGCCACTGGGAAGTCTTTCTTTCTGCATCGGGAACTCGCGCGAACGCATCCGCTTTGGAGCGCTCCTGCATGAGCCTCACGAATGGTTTTGACCAGTGTGCTGAGTGCAGCGCAATCAGCGCAAGTCGACCGCTGATTACGCGCTGGACCACTGATTCCATACGTGCGTCGTCTTGGTCCCTCACACGGCGATGACACCAGAGAACCAACACATCAGTCGCATCAAGCGTGTCTTCACCAAGCCCCTGTTCGGGATCGTCAAGACGCACGGACTTCACAAACAGTCCGGGTTTTGTATTGAGGTGAGCTGCGACGGTTTCGCCCAGGAACTGGCTCCCGTAGGCCTCTTTCTGCTGCGGTTGTTGCTCATCCCACACCAGCACGCGCACTGGCTCGCCCGCGATGAGGTGAGTGAATCCAAGAAGAACAAATAAAATCAACACGTGTCTGGCGATTTTCATAAGCAATAAATTAAGAGAAGAACCGAAAAGCCTCCAGCGCAGATTTAGCTTTTGCTGTGTCGATAACATCTTCGGCAACCCAACGCCTCCCGCGTCACTCATGCAAGTCAGGGTAGCTCGCGGATGCGCAGCTTACGGAACTGGATCGGCGAACCCTCACTTTCCAAGCACAAGTACCCTTTTGAAGGCTCGATCGCCGTGCCCCCTGACACCTCCTCGCCATTCACCCAAAGGCGCACTTCGCCGTTGATCGCACGAATGTAATAGTGATTCCACTGGCCGTGGCCATTTGCCAGATGCTTTCGTGGAAAACTCCGTCTGCCATCGGGCGACAAAGGCGGAAAGGGCTTCATCTTCACGCCCACCGGAAAAACATCACCGTTGGTACCAAACCAATCGGTTGCTTTTCCCTTCGACTTCATCAGTTCAGTGTAACCGTGATCTAGAATCTGCACCTCGGTGCCAACGGGCAGACCGGGTTTTCCAGCCGTGGCAAGTTTCTCGATGGATTCCGGCGTCGCCCACACGAACACCCCCGAGTTCCCAGCAGCCCGCTCATGCATCCACTCAACAACCAACTCAAAGTTGGCAACCTCTTGAGCTGTTCTCATCACGCTCACAGGCTGCCCAGTGCAATGAAGCACACCATCCTTCCATGACCACGTCTCGTCTGAACTATTCACCTTTGCAAAGTCGGCCTCTGTGAGAGCGCGCCAACCGGGGCCCTCATCATCCATGAAAGCGCGCACCGGTGCTGCGCTGACAGGCGTTGATACTGGAGTTTTTTCCTCCGCGGAGCCGGTCATTGCCGCGGCGGCACACAAAAGAGCAGTGATGGTGAGAATGAGTTTCATGGTTCGGGAGGCGTCCAAAACTTAAATATCGAAGCCCCCGATGTCACCATCTCAAATCAAAGACCTTTAAAGTGATCTGCTCGGTGGCCGTACCATTCGCCGTCAAAGAGACATTGGCGATTTTTGGTCGCGCACCGGCCAGCGTATTGATACTTTTATGACATGAGGCGGCTTGCCATTCGCGAACAGATTCCTTGGAGCGAGGAGCAACGCGTTTTCTGTGAGTCCATACAGGGCAATGACTACGGTACTCCATGGCATTTTCATCCGGAACTGGAATTCGCCTTCGTACGCAAAAGCGGCGGGTATCGAGTGATCGGCGACAATGTGGCGACCCTTGTCGCAGGCGACCTTTTTTTTATCGGCGGCGGGCTCCCGCACGTC
>JBILKY010000138.1:0-9344 GCA_044376395.1 Chthoniobacteraceae bacterium
CGCCACCACCCACTCCGGTTCCCACAAGCCGCCTTGTGATCAAGGGACTCTATTTGGAAAATCCTGAATCGGTGGCCGTCGTGGATACTTTCGGCAAAAACCTCAGCGCTGAAAATCCGTTTTTTACCACGACTGCCCCAGATCAGTGGATTCGCACCAACAAACCGAACCCCGTGGAGTGGGCCCAAGATTTTTCGATCCCGGTGGAGCTTAAAAACCCTCCCAATAAAACTCTGAAAGTCGCCCCGTAGGCTAACGACTGGAAGACCCGCCATGAACTCAATTCCAAAAGAGTACAATCTTGTTGTAGGGTGCGCATTCGCAGTCGTCGTAGCATTCGGGGGCTCGTTGTACTTCGCAATCGACGCGCTCAATCTTGAATCGGAAAGCTTAGAGTCGGTGAGCACCATCAGTCAAAAGATCGAAAAGCTGAACAAATCTCCGATTCCTCCAACCACAGAGTATCTGAAGGCTCTGGAGTCTCAAAAGAGCGCGATTACCGAGAAGATCGAATCCCTTCAGCAGCTCGCGCGCAAAATCGACATTCCCACGGTGGACATGTCGCCCGAGGATTTCCAAAAAGCGCTCAACCAAAAAGCGCAGAACATCGCTGAAAAAGCCGCCAAAGAATCCATACAGATCCCTGCGGATTTTTATCTCGATTTCAACCAGTACCTCCAAAAACTCCCAAACAAGGAAATCACCCCATTTATGGGGCGCCAACTTTCCGCAGTCGGTCTCCTGCTGGACATTCTTTTGGACTCACTGCCGTTAGAGTTGAAGTCATTCGAACGCAAAAGCGCTGACAAACTCCCCGACTATACGATCGTCGATACAACCACAAATACAGCAACTACAACGCAAGCCGCGCCGTCATCCGCAAACGCGAGTGCAAAAGGCTCAAAAAAACAGGAGTCTGCGCCGAGGAAGGCGAGCTTGTCCGCGCAAAGCTTCGAACTGGCCTTTTCAACCCGTCCGGAACGGCTCCGAACTTTCCTGAACGCAATCAGCTCGGAACAAGGCGCCTTCTTCATTATTCGCAATTTAAAGGTAACCAATAGCAAGCAGAAAGGGCCCCTCAAAAACACAGAACCCCAACCCGGCGAAATCCCCGGTAACATCCCTGATCCTAATGTACCCGACCCCCTCGCTGCGCCGACTAATGAGGCGGCGAGCCCTTACATTGTTGGGGAGGAGCATATTGATGTTAAAATCAGCATTGATTTAGTCGCCTTGGCTCCGGTTCAGGATCCCTCCCCTCAGAAGCAGCCATGATTGCGTTGAACTCAAAAATCAAAGCAAATATCCACTGGCTCGCGGCGTTCGTGGCCGGTGTGGCCGCCCTTGCCGCAACATGGTTTGTCTATCAAGAAACTGACGATCTGAGCGAAACCATCCATCGTAAAAAGCCCTCCAAGGCACCTTTGGTCAAACTTGCTGACTTTGATTTCTCGGAATTCGAAAAAGCGGAGGCTACTGTCAAAATTCCTGCCAAATGGAGTGCGGATCACGCAGGCAGTTTATTTGTTTCTGAACGCTTTTTGCTGGAGGACGGCGTTCTCCGGAACCCAGAGACAGCCAGTTTCTACCGCCACTCGGATGGCAGGTTCATCGACAACGCATGGTTTCTGAGTTTTCCGAACCTCAAGAAGCTTTTGGGTACCCCGAAACTCCACCTTCAGGATACCGACGATGACGGCTTCACGAATGAGGAGGAATGGTCAGCAAAAACCGACCCGACGGACCCGAAATCTCATCCTCTTCTAGTGTCGAAACTTTTTTTTGCGAAGCAGACAGAGGTAAACAACCGGATTCGACTCAAACAAGTCGCCAAGAGCGCCTCCGGCGAAGAGCAAATCACGATAGAGCGCATCGACGCCAAGCTCCCTCCCTGGCTTCAAACACCGAAGAAGTACGCAGACAAGATCAACGCGCTCAAGTTCCAGCAACCAACTCTGAAAAAAGACCAGTGCATCGGAGAGGTCACACTTTTAAGAGAGGACGGAAAACCAGAGTCTGCGTATTCAATCGGCGATCCGCACATCAAATTGCTCTCCATAGAACATCTGACTGATGTCAAAGTACCGCTCGACCGAGTACGCTTTGTGGACACGAAGTCTGGGCGTGAACGCATCGCCACCAAACCAACCTTCTCAAATGACTCCAAAGACCCAACATTGGTTGCGGAGGCGGATTTCGCAGAAAAGTCAATATCCCTCAGCTTTCGTTACACGCCCAATCCGATGGAGTATCTCACTGAGCCTGGAAAGTCTATTGAACTGACCTCGAAAACAGGTGAGAAAGAGGTTTACAAGATTAAAGACTCCACGGCTACCAGCGTGCTTTTGATCGATTCGAAAGGATCTGAAATCCAAGTCTCCGGCGAAAATCAGACCCCGCAGGCAACTCCCCCAACCCGTTCATCAAGTGTGGACAAACCTTAAAGAACACTTTCTTGAAAATGCATCAAACGTTCACAGCAGATCTGGAAAAATCGGTTGGCCACAGATTTAGATCAACCTCGATCAAGATTTCTTTATGCTGTATAACACTTGTTCAATCTGGAGTCTCAGCGGCGCCCAACGCGAGATCGAATGCGGGGTCACCCGCCGCTGAAGTGTCAGATGGAGTGGATGAAACAGTTCTGGAATACTCGAAAAGTCTGGAGGAGAAGCGAGCCCAAGCCAAAAGCGACATAGATTTGGCGAAATCCCGCATGAAAATGCGCGACTACGAGGGTGCCGTTCAACTCTATCAGAAGGCGTTCGACAACCTTCCCCTCGCCAAGAATGCACAGCTTGAGAGGGATGCTGCACTTGAAGGATTTCGTGATTCCTCATTAGAATTAGCGCGCATACGCATCGGTGAAGGCCGGTACACACCGCGCCCCAACCAACAGGTTGCCAGTGCCGAGGAGTTGATCAAAGGAGTTCTCGCTCGTGACCCGCAAAACAAGGCCGCGAATCGGCTCCTTGCGCAACTCGAAACCCCAGGCTTTTTTAATAAAACAATCACCCCAGCCTTCCGGGCCGAGATCGAGGACGTCAAGAAGTGGCTTCTCGAAGCGCAAGGGTTTTACGATACTGGACGCTTCGATCTGGCCCTCAAACGAACCGACCAAGTACTGGCTGTAGATCCATATAACAGCGCCGCCCGCAAGCTCCAAGAGATCATCAACGCCGCAGTAAATTCGTATGCTGAAAATGCCTACAACGAATCGAGGTCGAGAGCTCTCAAGAATGTCCAGAAAGCCTGGGCAAGTCCGATTAAGAAGTACACACAGACCAGTTTTGGCACGCAAGGTTCTCAGGCAACGGAGCTGAGCAAGCAGGAGAAACTCACCCGAAAAATCCGCGAACTGAAACTGGGGGAGGTCGAATACGTGGACACCCCGCTGTTTCAAATCGCCGTTGATCTCGCGGAGCGCGCGAACAAGGTTGACAAGTCGCCCGGCGATCAACCAATCACAATTATCGTGTCGCGCTCCTCAGGGGGAGCCATGGCTCAACCCCCGTCGGGAGCCGCCCCGGGTACTAGCGTTCAGGACTTGGGCGCCCCCAGCGCCGAAGAGCTCGCGTCCAAAAAAGTAACTATCCCGAGGCTGCCATCTCTGGGACTCGACCAGATCTTGAAGCTTATTACTGATCAGGTTCAGGCCAAGTATGTGACTCGAGAGAATTTCATCGAGATTGTGCCAGCCTCCGTCAAAACCGACGTGACCACCTCGCGAAGCTGGACTGTCTCCCCTTTCATTTTTACATCCACCGCTCCAAAAGTTGATGACCTAAGCTCCACCAGCGGGGTGGGCAGTCTCTTAGGCGCATCATCAGACGCGCCAAAACCGGGAAAATCTAAGGTGGACGCGAGAGCGTTCCTGAAAGACAACGGGGTTAAGTTTGACGCCCCAGACGCGACCGCGACGTACAACTCCCGCACGAAAACCCTCACAGTCATCAACACTCCGGACCAACTCGACTTGGTCGCGGGAATCGTTGACGATTCCGAGGGAGTCAATCCAGTCCAAGTTGACATCCAAGCGAAGTTCGTTGAGTTCACACAGTCCAACTTCGATGAACTCTCGTTCGATTGGTTGCTCGGGCAGTCAAATATCCCCAAGAGCCGCTCGACGTTTTTTGGGGGAGGAACCCCTGGATCTAATCGGCCGCCCCTCAATTCAGCCGACTATACTTTCAACACCCCGCGAGACTCCGTTCTTTTGCCGAACCCAGGACAGCCAGTCGGTGCATTCCCGCTCACGGGTGGCAACAGGTCAGGCGGCATGGCTCTGAGTTCAAATGCAATCGATTCCCTCCTAATGGGGGGCGCCGCAGGTGGAGCCGGTGCCGCCGGAGCTGCGGCTTTTTCAATCGCAGGCGCTTTTACAGATCCCCAGTTTCAATTGGTTATCCGCGCTATGAAACAGTCCAAAGGAGTGGATCTGCTTTCAAGTCCAAGTATCACCGCGCAGGACAATCAGGAGGCTACGATTGAAATTACTCGTGAATTTCGTTATCCGTCGGAATTTACTCCCCCGCAGCTTCCCCAAGTTGGAGCCGGGGGCGGAGCCGCGGCAGGTGGTGGTGCAGGCGGGGGGGCTGCGACTACCCAAAGCATACCCGTCACTCCATCCACTCCTTCTGCATGGGCAACAAAAAACACGGGGGTAACCCTCAAGGTCACCCCGAAAATCATGGGAGACAACTATGCGGTCTCCCTAGACCTGGAACCTGAGGTTGTTGAATTTGAAGGTTTTATCAACTACGGAAGCCCGATCAAAAGCGTCAGCATGTCAACCGCAGCCAGTCTAGCCGGCGTCGGGGCGATTAGCCAAACGCCCACCGCTGTGACGATCACGGACAACGTGATCAACCAGCCCATCTTTGCGGTGCGTAAAGTACGCACGAACGTCACGATCCTCGATGGAGAGACCATCACGCTCGGTGGGCTCATCCGCGAGGACGTCCAGAAGGTGAACGATCGCACCCCGATCCTTGGGGATATCCCCCTGATAGGAAGACTGTTTCGCTCAAACGTCAACCAGCAGATCAAAAAGAACCTCACCATCTTTGTATCCGCCCGAATCATCGATGCCACTGGCCAGCCAGTGAAGCCCTCCCACTCCGAAACCGAGCCTCCTGAGGAAGTCCCCTCTCTCACCACTCAAGACCTCGGATTTGGCAACTAACCTGAACCCACCACCCCATGCCGGTTCTTGGGATTACAGGTGGCATTGCCACTGGGAAGTCCAGTTTTTGCGCGCTACTCAAAGCGTGCATCCCGTCGGGCAAAGCGCTGTGGTTTAATGCGGATTCTGCAGTTCGGCAGCTCACTGCGTCAAATGATGCAGTAAGATCTCAGATAAGAGAATTGTTTGGCGACTCATTCTTCACGTCCTCCGGAGAAGTAAACCGAGAGATGCTCAGAGGTGCGGTCTTCTCGAGTAAAGATCAACTCGAGGGACTCAACGCCATTCTGCATCCCAGAGTTCGATCCATCTGGACGGCGCTGGCAGAAAACGCGCGGAAATCTAAGTTGTGGTTATTTGCCGAGATCCCGTTATTGTACGAAACGGGCGGCAGCGATCTGTGTGACAAAGTCATCGTCGTGGCTTGCTCATATCGCACCCAAATCCGAAGAATAACCGGAGCACGAGGGCTGACGGAGTCGACGGCGCAAAAAATAATCGCCGCACAATCCAGTTTGGAGGAGAAATGCCGCAGGGCAGACATCCTCGTTTGGAATGACGCCGAGCTCGCGAGTCTCGAACGCCAAACCAGCCTCTTGGCAGGCTGGCTCAATCATCATTATGCCTGATTTACAGGACGAAAACCCAACTTATCCGCAGCCTGAGCATCCGAACGAAGAGGCTCTCACGTCAACCGACTCATCGGAAAACCTATCCGCAGAAAGTGTTGTTAGGCTCGATGCTCAAACCCGGGTCATCCAAGAATCCATCGAAGTTCCCGAGAACCTGACCCTGGACTCGCTCCAAGACTTAACGCTGCTCGAACTTACCCAGCGTGCTCACTTACTGCATGTCCGGGTAAACCCCGACAAATCCCGTCACCACTTGGTTTTCGACCTTTGCAAGAGATACCTGGAGCTCGGAACCGCAATCACCGCCACCGCAATCGTGGATGTAAACGCCCAGGGCGGTGCGTTTCTGCGCTGGGGCCGCTATAATTTCCGCCCACTGCCACAAGACATCCAAGTCCCCTACCATTTCGACCACCAATTCCGCCTGCAACCCGGATTACAGGCAACCGTGCGCGTCCGCGCTCCTCGCGAAAAGGAAAGATTCCTGCAGGTTGACGAATTTTTGAATATCGAGGGAATACCCGCTGCCCAATGGCGGGAGCCAAAGGATTTCGAACGGCTCACTGCGATGCATCCGAATGCTCGCATCGTGCTTGAAAATGAGCAGACCCGCTCGATCAGCCCGAGGGCTGTCGACCTCATCGCACCGCTCGGACGCGGGCAGCGCGGGCTTCTGGTCGCCCCTCCCCGCACTGGCAAAACCATCTTACTCAAAGAAATTGCGCAGGCGATTCAAACAACCTCTCCGGAAACAAAGCTCATTCTCCTGCTCGTCGATGAGCGCCCGGAGGAAGTCACCGACTTTCGGCGGGCACTAAAGTGCGAGATATATTCCTCCACGTTTGACGAGAACGCGCAAAGGCATACGCAGGTCGCCGAGATGGTGTTGGAGCGCGCGAAAAGGCTCGTTGAACTGCAATATCACGTGGTGATCCTGCTGGATTCCATCACGAGGCTTTCAAGAGGCTACAACAACATGCAACCCGGTAAGGGGCGGATCATGTCCGGAGGCGTTGACAGCAAAGCGCTGATCAAACCCAAGAAATTCTTTGGCGCCGCACGCAACACCGAGGAGGGAGGAAGTCTAACCATCCTCGCAACCGCTCTGGTTGAAACCCATAGCAAGATGGACGACTTGATTTTCGAAGAGTTCAAAGGCACAGGGAATATGGAGCTTCGTCTGGATCGCACCCTTTCCGAAAAACGTGTATACCCGGCGATCAACCTTCCACAGTCGGGTACGCGTCGAGATGAACTGCTTTACCACCCAAAGGAGTTTGAGCGGGTGAGCACGTTGCGTCGGCAGTTGGCGGGCCTCCCTGCTATGGAGGCTACCGAGATTCTGAACCAGGCTTTACGGAACACAACATCCAATGCGGAACTGCTTCTCAAGGGAATGAGGGCATGAACCGGCGCTCCCAGACAAACTCAGATCGCACAAAGAACCCCGGGCGCGCGGATAATAAAAACAGGCCCTTGGCTCATGAGAACGGCGGCCAAAGCGTAGCCGGCGTTGCGGCTACAACTCCGAGTTTTTGGCTCAGTCGCCTGCTAAAAAATCTACTGCCACGCTTTTTGAGGAGTGATGATCAGGCGACGAATGATGAATGCGGTCAGAATATCCACACCGACAAAATAGCGAGCAGTCGCAGTTCGGGTGCAAATCATCGTCAAAAAAGCGGAGACAGCAGAACCGAGGCCCAGCCCTCAAAAGGGATAACCCCGCGTCGGAACCAGTCAAAAAATGCGATTGGTACACGGCATATCGAAGCGCATACGCCTCTTACAGTGGACTGTCCGATGATCGCCGATACCGACGAATTGCAACAGGCGGTGCAATGCTTCGCTCCAGAACCGCGAATCGCTCTGGACACCGAAGCCGACAGTCTGCACTGCTATTTCGACAAGCTCTGCCTGATCCAGTTGAGCGTGCCTGGTAGAAACCTGCTAGTAGATCCATTGTCGGGAATTTCCCTCACCCCGCTTTTTGATGCACTGAAGGGCAAGACCGTTGTGATCCACAGCGCTGACTATGATTTGCGACTGCTCAGGCGCTCGGGTTACGAGGGGCCCTGCACCCTCTTCGATACGATGATCGCCGCCAGGCTTTGCGGCTCGATGGAATTCGGCTTGGCGTCCCTGCTCCATCAGCACTTTGGCGTCACACTGGCAAAAGCATCACAGAAGGCAAATTGGGCGCTTCGCCCTCTTTCGCAGACAATGCTTGAGTACGCGATTAATGACACCCTGAATCTGCTCAAATTGGCTGAGATTCAGGAAACGAGGCTTCGAGAGTTAGGGCGCTGGGAATGGTTCCAACAAATGTGTGATCGCGCTGTCCGGTCTTCCTCCGTCCAGAGAGAGCGCGATCCAGATTCTCTGTGGAGAATATCAGGCTATGCCGACCTTTCACCGCGAGGCACAGCGATCCTGCGGGCATTGTGGCATTGGCGCGATCAGGAGGCCCAAGCCGTGGACAAGCCCGCGTTCCACATCCTCAACAACGACCTCCTACTGACATTCTCGGCGGCATTTGATTCCTCTCAGACCGTGGATCCGCGCCACTTGAGAGGCGAGCGGCGAGCCCGCTTCTTCGGCGCGGCCAACACCGCTCTGCAGCTCCCCGAGACCGAATGGCCAAAAATGATCCGAAAACCAAGGCTCCGAACCACTCAGGAGCAGGAGATGCGGTTTCGAGCGTTGAAAAAAATCAGGGACTCAGTGGCTACCGACTTGCAACTAGACCCGACGCTGATCGCGCCGAAAGCAACGCTTGAACAACTATCGAGGAACGAGACCGAGGCGCTCGAGAGCCTGATGCCTTGGCAACGCACCTGCCTGAACCTCGGCTGATCCTTGTGGCCTGGCCAAACAGCACCGCAGACCGAAGGCTCACTCCACTGCTTGGGCTCGCTTGAGTCCTCCTGAAGAGCGCACTCGGAGCGCGAATCCGCTCTGGATCGGCCAGGCCTTTCACTCCTTGACGCCACTGCATCAAAAGAGTACCTTTGCCCGCTGGTCAAAGAGAGAAAGTGGGTGCACAGCCCACTTTTTTTCGTCTTTGGCCACCATGCCACCTATGAACAACGAAATTCTTGCATTACTAGACTTTTTCGAGCGCGACAGAGGAATCAAGCGCGAGGTTTTGCTTGAAGCAATCAACACCGCCCTCCTCACCGCGGCCAGAAAAGCCGTCGGACCGGCCAGAGACCTTCGGGTTGAAATCGACCCTAAATCGGGAAATATCAAGGCGATCGCAAAACTGTGCGTTGTTGAGCGGGTGACCAATAAACACGACGAAATCAGTTTAACAGAGGCGGTGAAACGATGCAAACCAGACGCCGTCGTGGGCGAGGAAATCGACGCTGTAGTGACTCCGAAGGATTTTGGCCGGATTGCGGCTCAAACAGCAAGGCAAGCGATCATGCAGCGCATACGTCATGCCGAGCGAGACATGATTTACGAGGAGTTTAAGGATCGCGCGGGTGAGATCATCACGGGCACTGTGCGCCGTTTCGACCGTTCGG
>JBILKY010000416.1:0-2900 GCA_044376395.1 Chthoniobacteraceae bacterium
AAGAGCGGCGAGATGCGCCGTACAAACAAGACTTCGGCATCCGTGTCCTGGGCACGCAATGGCCAGACGGCGCCGACAAACAGCAGGATGAGGGGTGTGAGTTTCATGGTCTTCGCAGCACATCGCTCAAGCCAGAGTCCAACCGCCATCAACCATCAGCACCTCGCCGGTGATGAGGCCCGAGTCCGGGTGGCAGAGAAACCGCACGGCGTGGGCGATGTCGTGGATGCTGCCGACACGCCCAACAGGGATGCGGGCGAGCACGGATTGGTGAAACTCAGATTGCTCCAAAAACGGACGGGTGCCAGGCGTCATGAGATAGGTGGGTGCCACGGCATTGACGGTGATGCCCAGCGGCGCCCATTCGAGAGCCATGCTTTTCGTGAGCATGTTCAGCGCGGCTTTCGAGGAAGAATAGGCCACATGGTTCAAGATCGCGACGCTGGCGGCCTGTGAACTGATATTCACTATGCGGCCATACTTGCGCGGCTCCATCAGGCGCGCGGCGGTTTGTGAGCACAGAAAGGGACCCCGCGCGTTCACGGTCATGATGCGGTCCCATTGCTCGGCGGTCTCGTCGAGCGCGGAGCGGTTCGCGCCGTCGCCTGCGTTGTTGACGAGAATGTCGAGGCGCCCGGCCTCGGACTCGATCTGCTCGAAGGCGCGCGCGATGCTCTCTGGGTCAGACACATTGAGCTGCACCGCTCGTGCGGAAGCACCAAACGCTGCCAAAGGTTCCGCGAGTGCCTGCACCTGCGCATCGAGACGGCAGCCGAAGTAGACGGTTGCGCCTTCTTCGATGAGCTCGCGTGCGATGCCATAGCCAAGGCCCTCCGGCTCATTGGCACCAGTCACGAGGGCGATTTGGTTGTGGAAAGGGGATGTCATGGAATCGCTGTTGGTTTGGTGATTTGGTTCACTTCACTTGTCCCTGTTCAAAGAGCGTCTGAATCTCTGAAGGGCTGAGCACGTCATGATAGATCGCGAACTCGTCGATGGCCCCGTTAAGGGTGCGGATGGGGAACGGGTGACCTTGGGTTGGTAGGCCCCAGTTGCCCAGTTCACAGGGGCCGAGGATGATAGGGCGGCCCGGCTGATGCAAGGCCGAAACCTCGCGGCCAACTTCCTTGCCGTCGAAGTATTGCAGTGCCATGCCCGAAACATTGTCGTAAGTCACCGCGAGATGGTGCCAGCGACCGAGACTGTCAGCGGTAACAACGGGCTTCGAGTAGTAGACCTGATTGTATCGCGCCGTGATGCGCTTCTCACCCGATGCTGCGTAGCCAATTGAAAACATGAGGCTGCCGTCCTCATAGATTTGCCAATGCGGCTCGCCGGAATCGTAGCCATCGGTGAGCAGTAGCGAATTGTATTTCTTGTCCACGGAATCAACTTTCACCCAGCAGGCAAAAGTGAGGGCGGCATAGGTTCCATCCAGGTTCATGCGCACACGGTCGCCGGGACGCTTAAACTCCAGCGCTTCCTTTCCCGGCCAGCGCCCTTGCGTCCACTGAGCGCCGACGGCGCCACCAGCGCGTATCTTGTCCTGTGGGTCGGCGAAGTTGCTGACCAACCTGTCCCACCGGTCATCCGGGGCATGCCGGAAGGTATAATAGGCGATGAGCCGCGGATCTTTGCTCACTCCTTCCGACCAAGTCTGCCATTGCTGAAAACGACGTTGCTCACGCTGGCGGATGAGACCCTGCAGTTCACTGATCGGAAGAAAATCTTCCGGCGACACCCCCGCCGCAGTGGAGGCCAATGACATGCCCACTTTCAGACTCGCTGGAGCCTTGTCCTTCGTATGAACGATCACTTCGCCCTCAAAGACATGCACAGCGCTGTTCCGGCCCTTTACATTCAGCGCGAACTCCGTGCCAAGGTCCTCGAGCTTCACGTCCGGCGCGTGCATGACAAAGCCCTTTGCGGCTGGTGGCACATGCACGCGCACGCGACCTCTCACGCAACGCGCTTCCCATGCCGAGAGGATCTCCATTTCGGTGGCACCTTCGACCAAAACCGTTGCACCGCTGAAAAACTCGATCTGCGCCACACCCTTGTTCAGGGTCAACTTCCCCGGGGCGATCGTGTCCCCACTGCGCACGGCGGGTTCGGTAAACTCAGCATCCAAAGTCTGACTCAACACCGCGACCCCATTGGACGTCGCCTCTTCATCCACCGCTTTGCGAGGCCAGATCATCAACGCCAGCAGCACAATCGCCGCCGCTGAGGCAATAATCGCAGATGCCCGCCACCGCACCGTCCGGTTGCGGACCGGGGGTTGAATGATCCTGCCCGTGTTCAATGCCGGTTGCTGGAGCAATCGTGCGTGCTGATCGGCAAGTTCTAAATAAAGGCGTCTCGCCTGCCAGTCATTGCGGAGCAGGGCATCGAGTTGCGCGTGCTGATCCGGCGTGATCTCACCGTCAAACTTGGCATGAATCAGGGATTCAAGATTCATGAGCGTCCCTCCGATTGAAGCTGGCGTGTGACACACTCGTGCAGCCGCTGGCGCAACAGTTCCAGATTCCGAAACAGCGTACGACGGCTCATTGCGAACCGCTGCATCATCTCCACTGCCCCCTGACGCATCGCATATCGACTGGTGACGAGTTCCTTGTCCCGCGCCGTCAGGGTGTCCAGACAACCATCCAAAAACCGGAGCCGCTGATTGAGCTCGGGCTCGATACGCTCCCAGTCGTGTGCCAGCAAGTCGATTACATCCTCGGAAAATAACAGCGGCGAGCGAGCAGCCCTCTCGCGATGCTTCTGCACCTGCAAATAAGCAAACCGGTATGCCCATGGCAAAAACGGCAGCGATAGATCATACCCGTCAAACTTCCGATACAGCGCTAGACTTGTCTCCTGCAGAATATCCCGCGCATCCGCCTCGCACGCCA
>JBILKY010000417.1:0-2898 GCA_044376395.1 Chthoniobacteraceae bacterium
AAGGCCGACCCGTACGTTCGATTTATCGGTGCGGAATTCATTCGGCACGGAGCGCAGCAGTCAGCAAAAAACATTGTGATAGACCCAAAGTTTCCTGGCCTTGAGGGCGCAGGTGCGGATTTTGCCATCCATGAGGAATGGTACTCCTTGAAGGATTTCACGCCTGACTTGCATGTGCTCACGGTGATTGATGCTCCTTCAATGGCGGGGCCTGAGTATGCTCGACCAGTTTTCCCGAACACATGGGCGAGACGGGAAGGCAAGGGGCGTGTCTGGTACACTTCAATGGGGCATCGCGAGGATGTATGGACCAATCCCGTTTTTCAAAACATGCTCGTGGGCGGGATTCGATGGGCCTGCGGTGATGTGGCTGCAGATACCGCTCCCAACATGTCGAAAGCCGCCCCTGAGGCGCACGTGAACCCCGCTTACATCGAGCCTAAGCCGCCTGCCCCCAAAAAAGCGAAGTAACCCCGGGTTGCTGGCGTTGACCTTGGGCCCCCAGCGCTCATCAAAACCTTCCTGCGAGGCTCGAGAGTCGTCGCAGACTACATCCCAAGTCCGGGAATGTTTAGCCCCCCGGTGAGCTTGCCCATTTCGGTCTGCGCGAGCGCGCGGCCTTCCTCGATGGCCTTCCTGACGCCCGTGAGCACCAGTTCCTCGAGCAGTTCAACGTCTTGCGGATCGACCACCTCATTCGCGATCTTGATGGAAAGCACATCACCAGCACCATTTGCAACGACCGTAATTTTTCCGCCACCGGCGGTCGCTGTCACGGTTCGTTTTGCGAGCCCCTCCTGTGCCTGGAGCATTTGCTCCTGCATTTTCTGGGCCTGCTGCATCATTTTTTTAATGTTCATGGGTATCGATGTTTAATTGGATTCCAAGCGGGCTTTGAACAATTCAAGTGCTTTCCGGATCAGGGGGTCGTCTTTGAATTCTTCCATCGGGTCTCTGGCTTTTTCAGCCTGCGGTACAGCTGGTTTCTCTACAGGCACCAGTTCGACGGAATCGTGTTTCTCGCACAGGAGCGCGGTTGGCGCGCCAACGATTTCCGTGAGGACTTCCTCCAGAAAAATCTTGTTGTTGGACTGCTGTATGAAATCTAAGGCCAGATTTTGATCTTTCGAAAATCCTAGCACCGCCTTTCCCGCGCCGACCGAAAGCAGCGCACCTGACTCAATCCACATTGAGATGAGCGGGCGACGCTGGCGCACGAGGGTGACCAGTTCCGGCCAGATGCGACTCGGGTCCCGCGCGCCGCTGTTGGCAGCAGGCTCAGCCACGCGCGGAGCCGCCAACTCCTCAACAGGCGAATTTTGCACCGTCGTATTTTCCGACTTCGAGTGTGGCCGTGGCACGGTCTGGTTTCCTTCCGTCTTGCGCTCTTGCTTTTGCACTCCAGAAAATAATTCGTCCGGCGGAGTTTGGATTTTTTCCAACGGTTTGGCCGCGGGTTTAGCGGGTGGACGTGTTGCGGGCTCAGGGGACTTGGCCAGTTGCGTCTCTGATGGGATGACCGATGGTTTGGGTTTCGGCAGGGCAACGGGAGCGTGGGGCGCCGGCTTTTTCGCAGCGGGCTCGCGCCCCTCGCGGATTGCTGTAAGCGTGTCAATCACCTCTGACAGTGTCACCTGGCTGACCGCATGAATTGCACGGAGCATCGCCACCTCGAGGTGCATCTGTTTGTTGGCGGCCCACTTCATTCGCTGTTCGGCTGACGCAAAAAGGTCGATCAGTTCGAGCAGACGCTCCCTCTCGATGTTTGCGCATTGACTCTGAAGGGCTGCCACAAGCTCCGCTCCGAGTTCGGGAACGAGTCCGTCCGGGTCGGCTTGTGCAAGCAAGAGGTTCCTGAGATGTGAAATCACATCACTAAGCAGTTGAGTTAAATCTCTCCCAGCATCGGCTTGTTCATGAATAAGCGTTAAAACTTGGGGGGCATCCTGTGCCATCAATGCGGAGCACAGGTCGCTAATTTTTTGCCGGGAACTGAACCCAAACACCGATAACACCTGCTCTTCACCGATTGCGCCACCGCAGAAAGCGACGAGCTGGTCTAGCATCGATTCAGCATCGCGCATTCCTCCATCCGCGCCTACGGCGATCGCAAGGGCCGCATCGGCCGACAACTGGATTCCCTCGTTCGCGGCGATCTTCAAAAGATGACCTGCGATCACGGGCGCCCCGATCCGCTTCAGATCGAAACGCTGGCAGCGCGAAAGGATGGTTGCTGGGAGTTTTTGAACGTCCGTTGTGGCGAACAGGAACTTCACATGGCTGGGGGGCTCTTCAAGGGTCTTTAAGAGAGCGTTGAAAGAACCCGTCGAAAGCATGTGCACCTCGTCGACCAGGTAAACTTTAAACCTGCCGCGGGCTGGCATGAATTTCACGTTGTCGATGATGATATCCCGCACCTTTTCAACCTGGGTGTTGGATGCCGCATCAAACTCCAGAACATCGAGCGAGTTGCCTGCGGTGATTTCTTTACAGGAGTCGCATTCCCCGCAGGGCTCCACGGTCGGCGAGTCGCTTTTGAGGCAGTTGAGCGCCTTGGCAAGAATCCGTGCCGAGGAAGTCTTTCCCGTGCCGCGCGGTCCGACGAAAAGGTATGCGTGGGCGAGGCGATTTTGCAGGATCGCGTTCTTCAGCGTCTGGGTGATATGATCCTGCCCGACGACGTCGTCAAACGTTTGGGGGCGGTATTTTCGGGCGAAAACCGTGTAGCTCACCCCGCCACTATGGGGGGCTTCCGCTCAAAATGCCAACGGCGGACTCTTTCTTGGTCAAATTTTCGCGGTTGAGGCGGGTTTCCGAGAATGCGCACTCTGGATCCCGGTTTTTGAGCGAAAGCCTTGCCGCAGTGCGGGCCGCTCATTACCCTGCCAGCTCCACCTC
>JBILKY010000418.1:0-2891 GCA_044376395.1 Chthoniobacteraceae bacterium
TGTCGTACAGCGCACGCCGCCCGCGGCAGTGCCGCACCATCAACCCCACTCCGACCTTGAGGTTCTTTTTCTTGGCCTGCTCACCAAGTTCGATCATTCGGAGCCCCGTCTGCGCATCCACGCAAATAGGCTTTTCCATGAAAACATTGACGCCTTTTTCAATAGCGTACTTGAAATGCACCCAGCGGAACGCAGGCGGTGTCGCCAAAATCACAATGTCCCCGGGACGCAGCGCGTCAATCGCATGCTTGTAAGCATCCGCACCGATAAATTTGCGATCCTCGGGCACACTGACCTGAGCCTCGTACTTACGGCTCAAATTTCCATAGCTGCTGCTAAGCTTGTTCTCAAACACGTCGCCCATCGCCACAAGCTTCATGTGTGGTCCTTGAAACAACGCATCCCCTGCGGCGCCAGTACCGCGGCCGCCACAACCAACTAGGGCTACGCGGATTTCGTTCGCATCGGCAGCGTGCACAATGGGGAGGGCCACGGAAGCCAGCGCGGAGGTACCGACCGCCTGACCCGAGGTTTTAAGAAATTTACGGCGCGTGAGCTGATTGTCTGAGGGATTCATCTGTGATGTGTTTTCTACGAACATTTAAGCAGTCGACTCGACCTTATCTTAGGAAGAAATGTGGTCTGCGCGAAAGTCATTCAGCGCGCCTGAGGACACGAACTTTGTGGGCCTCGCTATCCCCGATGAAAACCGAGCCGTCGGCATCCACAAAAATGCCGTGTAAACGAGCCATTTTGCACTGCAGTGGATCCCCGTCTGGGCCATCCCCTTTCTCTCCCGTGCCCGCCATGAGCCTCAGCTTTCCAGTCGCAACTTCCACCATCCGCACAGTGTGACTTTCGGTGTCAGCGAGCCAGGCATTCCCCTCCTTGTCGATCGTGATCCCTTTTGGTCCCTTGAGCGCGGCCTCCTTGGCTGGCCCTCCGTTGCCTGAGAAGCCGCTCGCGCCGGTCCCTGCGATATGCACGATCCGGTTTGCCTTCAGATCAAACTTGAAAACCTGATTCCCCTCTCTAGTGGCGAGCCAGAGATTACCCGCGGCGTCAAAATCCAAAGAGCGAGGCCCCTTTAATGGAGTGCCCTGAATGGGCGCACCATCCGGTGTCACTCCAGCCGCCCCCGTACCCGCGAACGTTGAAATCCTCCCTGTCTCCATCGACACTTTGCGAATCACGTGGTTGCCGATATCGCAAATGTACAAATCCCCATCCGGACCGAATTGAATGCTGTGCGGTTGCTTGAGCTCCGACTTATCAGCTGGGCCGCCATCGCCCGAGTAACCCGCCTTACCCGTGCCTGCAATCGTGCTGATCATTCCCGTCTTCAAATCGATTTTCCGCACTGCGTGATTTTGCATGTCCACCACGAACAGATCCCCCTTCCGATCGAATCGCAGTTCGTGAGGCAGATTGAAAGTCGCCTCAAGCGCGGGCCCGCCGTCTCCGGAATACCCCTTCTTTCCAGACCCAGCCACCGTGCTGATTTTTCCGTCAGGCGCGACGCGGCGGATACGCTGCCCTGTGTATTCACAAAACCAAATCGCCCCATCGGGTCCGCGCACCACGCCAAACGGATTATCAATTTGAGCAAGCGTCGCAGGGCCTCCATCTCCCGAGAAACCCAGCGAACCGCTGCCGGCAAATGTCTCGATCCGCCACTGGGCGGCGTGCAATGCAGCGCAAAGAAAAGAAAAACTCAGGGCGAATCGAATCAGAATTTTCATGGGGGTGGTGGACAGGATTGGCGCTGGACTTTAAGGACGCCGAGGAATTGATCGTAAAGACCAACGTTGCCTCTGCAGCTTTTCGCCGCGCCAACACTAAACTTGATAGTGGGTGCGGATTGCTGAAATCAAACCGGGAATGTCGTACTGCGAGGCCTCGATATCGACCCGCAAGCCGAGCTTACGCATGGTTTCAGACGTGATCGGGCCAATAGAGGCGGTGATCATATCTGGTGGAATCGGGAGCTTGAGCGCCATGAAATTCTCCACGGTTGAGCTGCTGGTAAACGTGATGAGGTCCGCCCCCTCCGCCCGGAAGCGCGCGATACCCCCCGAAACGTCCTCAGTCTCTGGCACGGTACGATACGCCACGGCTTCGTCAACGATCGCTCCCAGTTTCGCGAGTTCCGCAGGCAGCACCTCGCGCGCCTGCTCCGCACGGGCGAGAAGGAAACGCTGATTTTCAATCGATCCCTCCTTTGCCTGAAACTCTTTGATGATCGCCTCCGCGATGAACTCAGGTGGCTGCAGGTCGACCGCTAGATGGAAATCACGCACGCGCTTGGAGGTCGCTGGTCCAATCGCGGCGATGCGTACGCCCCCCAACTCACGGGCATCCGAGTAGATTTTGAAAAACATCTCGAAGAACGCGCTCACTCCGTTCGGGCTTGTGAACACAAGCCAGTCGTAAGAATGCGCGTCCTGCACAAGTTCACCAAACGCCCGCAGATCCTCGGGCGGCTCGATGCGGATCGTCGGCAGTTCAAACACATCGCCTCCCAAACCGCGCAGGCCTGCGCTCAAAACGCCCGCCTGCTGGCGCGTGCGCGTCACCACAATGCGCTTGCCCCACAAAGGACGCCGTTCAAACCACCCAAGGCGTCCGCCAAGCGTAGCAACCTTGCCAATCACCGCCACAGCCGGCGCAGTAAACCCCGTCTCCGCGACCCGTGCCGCCACGGTCGCCACCGTCGCGGTAAGAGTCTTCTGCCGACCCGTCGTCCCCCAGCGGACCAGCGCAATCGGCGTGTCCCCGCTCAAGCCATGTTTCTGCAACTCATCGGTGATCGGGCCGATGCGCTCCACTCCCATGAGCATCACTTTTGTGCCGGGCATTGACGCAAGTTTTTCGTAGTCCAACGAACTCTC
>JBILKY010000419.1:0-2890 GCA_044376395.1 Chthoniobacteraceae bacterium
TCACGCGTCAGAACATCATGGGCTATCCTTTGCCCGACCAGCAGACCGGCAGGAAATACTCTGCGTTTACGTACTACCACATCGACGCAGGACGTCCCGTCTGCGGCACGGTCCACAACGTGGCTTCGGCCGAAATGCTCTACTGCGGAAGCACCAGCGGCGGACGGTTTGAGCGGCGGGCGATGGAGCTTAAAAACCATCCGGATATTGTGGAGGCGATCGCAAGGAACGCAGGCGCGCCAGACCAAACCGAGGACGAAAGACAATGAAATGGCGCTTTCATGTGACCGTCGTGGCTGCTGCATTAATCCTCCCGGGTTGCGCCGGCACGCGCGGAAACGGCGCCGGAGCGCGCCGGATAGCGATCAACAGCATGGCGGCCGGAGCCGGAGCCCTCGCGGCGCATCGTATCAGCGGCGGATCTGCACTGGGCACAGCGGCGGGAGCCGGGGCCGGCGTGCTTCTTGGCGAGGCGCTTGAGTACGCGGCGGACGCAAAGTCCCGCGAGGCCTACATCCGCGGGTTTGACAAGGGCAGGAGCGACGCGGCCAAAGCGCAGTACTGGATCATGGTCAATCAACACAGGGCGCCCGGCGGCGGGGCATCCGGCGAAGCACGGTTCTACGAGGTCCCCTTCCCCGAACGCGAGGTGGACGGCGTGATCCTGACACCGGGCACAAGAACCCTGCGGATCGAGGAATAGCAAACAAGCGATAAACACGGATCACCCGAACATGAGCATCAAAAGAACAGCCATATCGGTCGTTGCTGCGCTTTGCAGCACGACCATCGCACAAGCGCAGTTCGCCGTCATCGACACCGCGCAGATCGCGCAAAGCGCGACGCATCAGGCGGCGGAAATCGCGAAGTACGTGCAAATGATCGAGCATCAGCTCACACAGATCACGCATCTGACCAGCCAGCTCGAGCAGCTGCGCCAACACAACAAGGCATTCGGAGACCCCTCTTCGATCGTCAACCTATCAGGCGCGGAGCCACTGTTTTCAGCACTGCGCGCTTCAGAGGAAAACCAGCCGCTGCAAGCGCTGCGCCGTAGCGCATCGGGTCAGGGCGCGCTTGGCTCTGATGGCGGCGGGATGTATCCGCCGATCGCAGGCACCTCCCCGTCGGGCATCCCCATCCAGAGGGAGGCAGTCGGATACAAACCGTTCGAGGCATTCGAAAACGCCCAGGAAAACTACGAAACCGTGCAGGAATCGGTGAGAACACGCAGAACCGCCCTGCGTGCGCAGATCGCGGACACTGTTGCGGCGATCCAAAACTCCGCGACCGACGCGGAGACTCAAAAGCTACAGGGCGTACTCGGGGGTCAACTCGCACAGCTTCACTCCTGCGAGCAGGAACTCGCCGATGCACGTTTTCAAACCAACCTTCAGGAGAGCGCAAACCGCAACGACCAGCTCAAACAGCAGCGCGCACATGCTGAGTCCATTGCAACAGACCATCACGACGCGGTCCTGAAGTACGGCTCCATGCTCAGGCCGGATGTCAGCAGCAGTCTGCGCTTCGGCAGAAGCCATTCGAACTAGGAAAAACCGATGCTCCTCGCGGCCCTTCCCACTTTCGCCCGAATGTTCCCGAGCTTTCAGGAACAGTGCGGCAACCTCTACACGCTGCTTCTGCCAGTCAGCATCGTACTACTGGTGGCCGGTCTTGTCGGAGCGCTCCAGCACTGCCAGTCGCCGCGCTCCATGCTGCGCGCACTCTGCGGAACAATGTGCATCGTCATCACGATCGCATTTTTTGGAGAATGGACTGACCTCGCCAAGGATGCCCTCCAGAGCGTCGCCTCCCGAATGGACGCAAATCCAGAACGGGCGGCCCAACGGTATTCGGAGGTTCTAACCGCGCGCGAAATTCCAGGGCAAAAGGAGGGCTGGTTCGGGCTGCCCGGGTTGGCTCAAATTTTCGAAGCGCTGCTTTGGGCTGTCCTGAGTGTTGTCGGACTGATCGCCCAGTTCATCATTTGGGCGGCTTACATCGTGCAGCAGTTTCTGGTGGGACTGAGCTACGCATTCGCACCGCTCTTTCTTGGTCTGCTCGCCCTGCGTTCGACATGCGGCATCGGAATCCGGTACATCATGGGCATCTGCGGCATCCTTGCGTGGCCGCTGGGTTGGGCGGCGGCATCGATCGGCACGAGCAACCTGATCGACGTGGCAACCGAACAGGGACTCGTGGTGATCAGCAACGTTTACGGGACGCAAACCATGCTCGCGGGTGCGACGATCGGCGGTTGGATCATTCTGTCGACGCTGCTGGCCCCAGTGATCATCCAGCACGCCGTATCCACCGGCGCACAGATCGGAGGAGCTCTGCTCGGAGGTGTGCTGAGCACCGGAACAGCCATGGCGCTCACCGGCGCAAAGGTCGGCGCGTCCCTCGCCGCCGCGGGAGCCTCGGGGAAAGCTGGTGCGGGCGCGGCCGCCGGAGCAGGTGTGGCTTCCTCAAGTGCAAAATCTGCGGTCCAACCAGCTCAGTCCGTCAGCGCTGGAGCGCGCACAGGAACCGGGTCATCCGCGCCCATTCAGGCAGGCGGCGGTTCCGGCAGCTCCAACCCATCATCCGAGGGATCTCCGGAACAACATCCGCCTGCTGCAGGCGCAGGGTTCAACCCAAAAGACCCCGCCTGGGACAACGAGGTTCGTGACACCGTGCCTGCAAAATCCAAAGCGTCGAACCGACCATGAAAGACACCCACGCGCAACCCGCCGGTTCACTGCAGCAACCGACCTTATATAAAAACCCTGCCCGGCAGCCGGGCGAACTCAACGGGATCACGCGGGTCTTTGTGAACCGGGACCGGCTTGCGTTCCTATGGTTCTGGGTCGCGGCCGGCGCCGTGGCGTTTGCGTGCGCGCAGCCATAT
>JBILKY010000139.1:0-9295 GCA_044376395.1 Chthoniobacteraceae bacterium
GGACTTGCGGCTTGGGCGGCAGCGGCGGCCTGGCCCGTTCTGAGTTCGAGCAGGTTTGTCCGGCTTAATCCGCGCAGTCGCGCGACCTCACCCTGAGCTGGACTTGCCGCCCTCGCGCGGGCCGCTGGACCTGCTGCAAACGCGAGGCTGACCGCGACGCAGATTGCCTGGAGATGCAGTCCGAGCTGGCGGAAACGGTACATGCCAAATCCTCAAACGTGCCGAGAACGGGTGCAAGTGGATTCCCCTGTTCGGTTGTTTGGGTTCATCCAGCGCCATGCAAGCGATTGAGAACGCTCGAAATGGGAGCGCCTGCAGATGCCAGAACATGCCAGCACACTTTGGCCCACCGCCGCACAGCCGCAACGGCGCCGTTTCAGTCGATTCAGAAAAGGCGGGAGGATTCACGGGGAGAAAGGACGGGGGAAAGGAACGTATGGGAGCGAAACTGGTGTTGTTCCGCGAAGAGGCGCGCGGAAGGATTTTGAAAGGAGTCAATGCGCTTGGGGACGCGGTGAAAGTCACGCTGGGCCCGAAATCCAAGTGCGTTCTCATCGCCCGCAAATGGGGCAAGCCGCTGGTCTGCAACGATGGTGTCACTATTGCCAAGGAATTCGAGCTCGGGGATGGGGTGGAAAATCTTGGCGCTCAAATGATCCGCCAAGCCGCCGAGCAAACCAGCGAATCCGTTGGCGACGGTACCAGCACGGCAACCCTGCTTGCGTGCACCATTTTCACCGAAGGCCTCCGCAATGTGACCGCTGGCGCCGGCGCGGTGGGCATCCGGCGCGGCTTGGAACGCGGGCTCGCCGCCGTGGTGGCAGCTCTGCAAACCAATTCACGAAAACTTGAGAGCCGCCGCGAGAAGGCCCAAGTCGCCGCGATCTCCGCACACAACGACGCAAAGATGGGCGAACTCGTTGCGGATGCTTTGGAACGGGTCGGCGCCGAGGGGGCGATCACAGTCGAGGAGTCGAAAACCACGGACACCATTCTGGAGGTCACCGAGGGCATGAAGTTCGAGCACGGCTACATCTCGCCGTACTTCGTCACCGACTCCCAGAAAATGCAGGCAATCCTCGAGAATCCGTTTGTGCTGCTTGTGGAAAAAAAGGTCAGCCGGCTCGCGGAGCTGCTTCCGTTGCTTGAGCAGATCGCCAAGTCGGGACGGCCCCTGCTCGTGATCGCCGAGGATGTGGACGCCGAGGCGCTCGCGACACTCGTCGTCAACAAACTGCGCGGTGTTCTCACCGCGGCAGCCGTCAAGGCACCGGGATTCGGGGATCGAAGGAAAGCGGTGCTTCAAGACATCGCCATCCTGACCGGCGCGAAAGTGGTGGCCGAAGAGCTGGGCATGTCGCTGGAGAAGATCCGGCTTGAGGAGCTCGGCCACGTCCGGCGCGTCGTCGTAGAGCGGGATTCCACGACGCTGGTGGGCGGCGCCGGAGCTGCGGATGCCGTAACGGCGCGCTGTTCGGAAATCCGGCGGCTCATTGCCGAGACGACTTCGGCTTATGATCGGGAAAAACTCGAGGAGCGCCTCTCAAAGCTCGCGGGAGGGGTTGCGGTGATCCGGGTCGGGGCGCCGTCGGAAGCGGACATGCAGAACCGCAAGGAAGCGTTTGACGACGCCATCAGCGCGATCCGTGCGGCGATGAGCGAGGGGATTGTGCCGGGGGGTGGCTTGGCCCTTTTGCGGACAGCGCCTGCGCTGGATGCCGCGGCTGCCCAACTTGAGGGAGACGAACGCACTGGCGTGCTAATTCTGCGGCGCGCCATCGAGGCGCCCGCAAGGCAGATTGCCGAAAATTCCGCAGCGGATCCAGGCGTTGTGGTGCACCGGATGCTGGGCGGCACCGGTCACTTCGGATTCGACGCGGCCACCGGCGAATACGTTGACCTCATGGAGGCGGGCATCATCGACCCGACAAAGGTCGTCAGGGTCGCGCTGGAAAACGCGGTTTCGATTGCTGGCACGCTGCTCATGGCTGAGGCAACTCTCACGGAAGCGCCCGAAACAGAGGGCGCCGGCGGGGGCGCGGGACGGCGCCGCGACGAGATGGAGAGTGGCTAAACGGACGGCTTTTGGGACTTTCACAGGCTGCTTGTTTGTTCATGATCGGGCGGTTCTGCGGCTTGACCCACCCCCTATGAAGACCCCCCCTTTTTTTCTCGCATGCCTTTTTGGATTCGGAATCGCCGCCGAGGCGCGCACGACGCCGGAAAAGCCGAACATCATTTTTATCCTCAGCGACGACCTCGCCCAAGGCGACCTCGGATGCTACGGACAGACGCTGATCAAAACGCCGAATCTCGACCGGATGGCGCAGGAGGGCACCCGGTACATGCAGGGATACAGCGGTACCACTGTGTGCGCACCGTCCCGCGCTTCGCTGATCACCGGTCTGCACATGGGCCATTGCCCGATCCGCGCCAATCGCGAGCTTCAGCCTGAGGGCCAGATGCCGCTGCCAGAGGGCACGGTGACCGTTGCGCAGATTTTGAAGGGTGTGGGCTACTCGACCGCATGCATTGGAAAATGGGGGATGGGCATGTTCGACACCGCCGGCAGTCCGTTGAAAGTCGGGTTCGATCATTTTTTCGGCTACAACTGCCAGCGCCATGCGCACTCGTATTTTCCAAAATACCTGTACAACGATGACCAGCGTTTCGAGTTGAAAGGAAACAGCGATCCTTCGCCGAACGCGCCGAAAACCTACGCGCAAAACCTGATTGCGGACGAAACGCTGAGGTGGGTTCGCGCCCACGCCCAGCAGCCATTTTTCCTGTATTACTCGGTCACCTTACCCCACGCAAAACTGGAGATCGACGATCTGGGCGCATACGCCCATACCGACTGGACGCTCGAACAAAAAACGTACGCCGCCATGGTGACCCGTCTGGATTCAGACATCGGACGCCTTCTCTCGCTGCTCAAAGAACTCCAGATCGACGAGCGCACCCTCGTGATGATGTCGGGCGACAACGGCTCCTCGTACCCGCCGAAATCGGCTGTTGGTGCCGCATTCAAACAGGCTGCAAACGGCCTCCGCGGCTTCAAGCGGGAATTGTATGAAGGCGGTCTCCGGCAAGCGTCGGTCGCACGTTGGCCCGGCCAGATTCCCGCCGGGCGTGTGACGAGCGAGCCTTGGGCGTTTTGGGATTTTCTTCCAACAGCCGCGGAACTCGGCGGCGCGCGCATCCCGGCGGGATTTGAAACGGACGGTTTCTCGCTCGTCTCTTTCCTGAAGGGCGGCCACGCACCAAAACGTGATTATTTTTACTGGGAATTGCTCGAAGGCCGCTTCCAGCAGGCTATTCGTTTTGGGAAATGGAAAGGCGTGCGCAGCGGGCCCACGCGTCCGCTTGAACTTTACGACTTGGAAGCAGACCCAGCGGAGTCCAAGGACATCGGAGCGGAACACGCAGACCTGTTGGCCAAGGCGGAGAAATGGATGTCCGCAGCGCGCGTTGAGTCACCGCTCTGGCCGGCGGATTATGCAAAGAATCAGCGAAAGTGAGCCGTGCTGCGTTGGTGGTGCAGCATCCACTGCTTTTTATTTTACTCATCCGCACGCTGCCGGATAAAAGCGTTGACGCATATTACAAGCGGCATCTCAAAACATGAACCATCCCACGTCCGCCCGGAAATGCCGCTGGGGCATCCTCGGCACCGCCAACATCGCCCGCCGAAACTGGGTTTCGATCCTCCTGAGCGGCAACGGCGAAGTAGCGTGCGTTGCAAGCCGTAACGCCGCACGCGCCGACGCCTGGATACAAGAATGCCAGACGCAGCATCCCTTTCCCGTCCGGCCCGATGCGGTGGGCGATTATCAGGAGCTGCTGGACCGAAAGGACGTTGACGCAGTCTACATCCCGCTGCCGACTGGGCTCCGCAAGGAGTGGGTGCTCCGGGCGGCGCGCGCCGGGAAACACGTGCTTTGTGAAAAGCCATGCGCGGTTTCTGCCTCGGATCTTTCCGAAATGATCAAGGCATGTGAAAAAGCCCAAGTCCAGTTCATGGACGGGGTGATGTTCATGCACGGAGAACGGTTGCCAGCGATCCGAGCTTTTCTGGACGATGAAACGACCATCGGTTCGCTGCGGAGTATCAGCTCGCAATTCAGTTTCCGCGCGGACGACAGCTTTTTAAATGGGGCCAACATTCGTTCCCAGCTCGCCATGGAACCCTTCGGTTGCCTCGGCGACTTGGGTTGGTACAACATCCGGCTTTCGTTGTGGGCCATGAATTGGGAAACGCCCGCTTTCGTGACGGGCCGCGCGACTTGTGAGACACCCGAAGGCGTTCCGCTCGAGTTTTCTGGAACGCTGTCTTTCGCGAACGGGTGCACCGCATCATTTTACTGCTCGTTTCTGGCGCACAACCAACAATGGGCTGTTCTCAGCGGCTCAGCTGGAGCGTTGCGCCTAGACGACTTCGTGCTGCCTTTCGACGGAGAGCAAAGTCAGCTGACGGTTTCCAAGCCCCATTTTTCCATCGAAGGCTGCGAGTTCAGAATGCAGGCGAAGGACACGGCTCATTCGTTCGCGGAGCACGGCAGCGCACATGGATCAGCGCCCGATGCAAAGCTGTTTCGCCGTTTTGGAGAGCTCGCGCTCGGGATTGCCCGCGACACTCACTGGCCAACCATCGCTTTGCAAACCCAGCGCGTGCTCGACGCGCTCAGGCAATCCGCGCGCTGCGGCGGCGCACCGCAACCGGTTTAGTCGCGGGGCTCTACAATCTGGCTTGCAGGATGAGCCGTGGCACTCGGCGGCTTTTGTGATTCAGACGGCTCGTGTGATCTGACTGCGTTCAGAAGACTCACGAGGGCGTAAATGTAGAACGGCAACACGACCCAGAAGGGGGTGCACCAAACATTGAGAACGATGTTTGCCGCACTCAGCCACAAGCCCCTCACCGTTCGATTGCGCTGCCATTGCCGTGTCGCCTGCAACGGGAGCTCAACAAAAAGAAGATAGGATACCAGCGCCGCCACCGAGCCGACCAGAACCGGCGCATACTCGGGATGATCGGGAGAGTCCGTCGACACCGCGGCCAAAAACAAACTGAGCCAGAGACCGAACACGAGGCCAATGTGAGACTGCACCTTTGCGACCATGGCCAGCCTTTGCCGGCATCGCGTGAGCTCCGGAGAAGCAGCAGCCTCCAAGGTTTGCTCAATCCCTGGATCGCTTCGCAGACGCCACTTAAGAAAATAGTGCAGTGCCACCTGCGACACCGCGAGAAAGAGGCCCGCGAATATTAAAAGCGTCTGTTCTTCCATCGGCATGACTTGAGTTGCAGGAACCGCTCATTCAGCGAATCACCCTCCGCACGGAAAACAAGCCGAACCAACCTTTATGCAAACGGCTGGAGAATGGGCGGTCAACCGTGGATGCGCTGCGGCCCTACCGGTTTTTGAAGGTCCACACTTCCGCCGCCGTGCACACCCGCCCGGGGTGGGCCGATGTCCCCGCTACTAGCTGGGATCGGCTCCCCGGGGCTGCATTTATCCATCCGCCAACTCGGGCGGCCCGTCAAAAGCTACCCTCGAAAAGAACGATTCCGTTTTTTTGCACATCGCTCTTGAGGCTGGTAGTGGAGCCCGTGCTCGAGCATCCAACCATCAGAACGGCCGCCAAGACCAACGAAGCTGAGAGGAACAATTTCATGTTTGATCACCTCCTTTCGAAGCCATCAGGCTACAATCTTTCCTTTAGAGCCAGGCATGTTGGTGGCAACGCAGAATCGCGAATTGTAACAAAAAACATATCGCTCGCTCCGACGCGCCACGCGCCTCGACACCTCGCCCCTTTACAAAAATAACGTCCATTAAGCCGCTCCATTCATTCATGCGCCGCAACTGCCTACTCCTCGCCTGCTCTGCCTTCGCTCTGCTCGCTCAAACCGCAACCGCTCAGGTGGTCCGAAGCAACATACCGTACATCGAAAACGGGCATGCCCGGAACGTCCTCGACATCCACCATGCCGCCGAACCCGGCGCCGGCAAACCGGTCGTGTTCTGGATCCACGGCGGCGGCTGGCAAACCGGCGACAAAACCCACGTGCACTCCAAGCCTGAATGGTTCGCCTCAAAAGGCTTCGTGTTCGTCTCCATCAACCACCGCCTGCTGCCGGAGGTGGAGATGGAATCGCTGATTCGAGACGTGGCAAAAGGGCTCGGCTGGGTTCGCAGGCACATCCGCGATTTCGGCGGCAATCCCGACCGGCTCCTTGTGGGCGGCCACTCCTCGGGCGCTCAGCTCGCCGCGCTTCTTTGCTGTGACCAATCTTACGCCGGAGCTGAAGGCGTCTCTCTCAAAAACATCATCGGCTGCATTCCTGTTGATGGCGACACGTACGATATCCCCGCCATCATCGAAACCGCAGAAACACGCCGCCGCGCTCATCAACAACCCCTGCCGAATTTTGGCCACCGCGAGAAATTTGGAAACAGCCCTGAAAAACATGCCGCGTTTTCCGCAGTCAACCACGTGAAGCCAGGTAAGTATATTCCCCCCTTCCTCATTCTCTACGTTGCTGCGCATCCCGACAACTCCGCGCAAGCGACCCGCCTTGCGACGTGCCTCAAGGAAGCCAGCGTTCCAGTCTCACTCTTTGCCGGAAAAGACACAGACCACGTGAAACTCAACAACCTGCTGGGAACGCCAAATGACTCAGCCACAGCCGCCATCAGCACTTTCCTCGATCAAATTCTGACTGCCGCTTCTCGCTAGCAGATATCGCCCGAATCGGGGCTCGCTGCGCTCCCCCACGTAACTCGGCTCCCGCTTCCCCAAGGATCCTCGACTCGGGCCCTTGCTTCGGTAGGGTTTTGGCATGCAAACCGACTGGACTGGAAAAATCGTCATCGTCACCGGCGGTGCCGGAGGTATGGGGCAAGCAGCCGCACGAATGTTCGCCGCCGCCGGCGCCTGGACTTTTGTGTTTGGACGCAACATTTCATCCCTGCAGGAGACAGCAAAACTTTCACCGCGTATCTTACCGGTGTGCTGTGATGTCGCAGATTCTGCAAGCGTGCAGTCGGCGATTAGGGAGGTTCTTTTAAAAGGTACGCCCGACGTGTTGATTCATACTGCGGGGATCAACACGCCGGACCGTTTCATCGCGCATGTGGATCCGGCCCGCATCGCCTCGGAAACCACATGGCAGGAGGTCATGGACATCAATGTCCTAGGCGTCGCAAACATGATCCGCGCGGTTTCCACACCGATGGCCGCCCGCGGACACGGCAAGATCGTGGTGGTATCCTCGACGGCCGGACATGGCTTTGACAGCTATGCTGGCGTGCCTTACACCGCCAGCAAATGGGCGGTGCACGGCCTTCTTTTCACGGCGCGCACCCAGCTGAACGCGCAGGGAATCATCGTTTCCGAGTACGCTCCCGGCGAGGCCAACACGCCGATCGTCGACAAGCGGCCGGTCCTGCCCAGCGCCGAGCACCGTAGCACGATGATTCAGTGCGAAGACTGCGCCGAGACGCTGTTTTTCATCGCGAGCCAAAACCACAGCATGAGCGTGATCCAGCTGCCGGCCTACCAGCCATTCGGTGGCATGCCCCCGCAGATCACATCGCCGTGGCTTGCAGGCTTGCACATCGGTGGCGTTGCAGCCTCAAAAAGCCCGTAGTCAGTCTTGCCCTCTGAGAGCCAGAACAATGGCCTCACGCCATGGGATCGAAGGCTGGGCTCCGGCTTTTTGCGTCGCAAGCGCTCCTGCCGCATTCGCAAACCTCACTGCATGCGCTTGCCCCTCGCTACTTGCCACCGCAAACGCACCCGCGAAAGCGTCCCCAGCACCCACTGTGTCGACTGGCAACACTCCCGGTGGAACATACTCGACCAGCCCGCCCTCCGTGACATGGAGCGTACTCTCTGCTCCACGCGTGATGACAAGCTGCCGGCAGTTCGCCTCCTGCAAACTACGGTTCGGCGCCATTTTTTGCGCCTCGCCTTCATTCACGATCAGCACGTCCACCTCGAACGGGTCCGCCAAAAAAGCCTCCGTCAGGGGCGACGGATTTAAAATCACCCTGACCCCGGCGGCTCGCGCAATCTCTGCGGCAAGACGCACCACGGGCAGTGGGCATTCCAACTGCAACAGCAGTGCATCCGCTTCACGAATCAAAGCCGCATGCCGTTCCACCTGCGCTTTTGTGACCTCGTGATTCGCTCCCAGATTTACAATAATGGAATTTTCCCCCGCATCATCCACCACGATAAAGGCAACGCCTGTAGGTGTTGATGAACGCTGCATACCGCGTGTATCGATGCCCTCCTTCTTAAGAGCTTCGATGTAACGCGTGCCGGATTCATCCTCGCCAACGCATCCGATCAGTGCAGCCCTTGCGCCCGCACGCGCTGCTGCGATCGCCTGATTAGCACCCTTCCCGCCAAGACAAGAGAACATACTGCGCGCCGTCAATGTTTCGCCTGGCGCCGGAATCCTCGGCACCCGCAGGGTGTAATCGATATTCAACGCCCCAACTACCACCACTTTTGGGAGCGTTTTTTCCATCACCGTTTTCCCTGCCATGGCTCGATACTGAGCTGCACCACCGCGTCGCGGACCCTCGCAGCCTGCTCGGGTTTCATGATGAGAAAACGATGCAGTCCCGCCGGATCCTTTGTCGGGCGAAAACGAGTAGCCCCGTCAGTTTCGACGGTAACAATCCCCAAGGGCGACAAGTCAAAATAGCCGCGTTCGGGCAGCACCGCGTACAGTACCGCCGTTGGATCCCACGTGGGACGGTCATGGGGCGGCGGGCTGTACAAGTAGTAGGCTTCCTTCAACGGATGATGCGCCGTGTAATCCAGATCATGCTCGATGACCGCGTGCGGGAAAGCCGCAGCGATGCCGATTTCATAGCCGCTCCACACCATCGGAGTGGGCCACTCCACGGCGAGCTTCTGCGCCGCTGGGACGTCCACCTTAACATTGTATTCGAGGTGACGCGTATCAGCGTTCACGGTCTGAAAGGCTCCAGCCATGATGCTGAGCATTTTTACTTTTCTCCCCACCAGTGCCTTGGCTTCTGGGTCATCGAGCAAACGGGCGAGATTGGTGAAAAAACCGACCTGCACAACAACCACCCCGCCATCGGGCTCCTTCTTAAGAATGTCTTTGATCAACCCGACCGCCTCAGGCGCATCCGCGCCGCTCTGCAAGTCATGCGGATAACGCTGCGATCCGTCCGGATTTTTTGCGTCAGCAAGCAGGTTAAACTTACTCGCCTCCCTGGCGGCGCCGCCCCGCACCACGCCGATGGGT
>JBILKY010000420.1:0-2873 GCA_044376395.1 Chthoniobacteraceae bacterium
TCCTGCACGTCGACGACATGGCTCAGGCTTGCCTGCACGTGATGAATCTGGAACCTGCTGTTTGGAGCAGGCAGGTTGATCCGCGCCTCTCGCATGTCAATGTGGGTTCGGGCGAGGATCATTCGATCAAGGAAATCGCCGAAGAGGTTGCGCGCGCGGTGGGGTTCACCGGCAGAATCGTGTTTGACCCGACCAAGCCCGACGGAGCCCCGCGGAAACTTTTGAACGTTGCGAAAATCAACGCGCTCGGTTGGAAGGCGTCCATTCCCTTGAGGGCCGGACTCAGGAATGCTTACGAGTGGTTTTTACAGAATCAACCGCAGCAAACCGCGGCGGCCGGCGCCTGCTCGTAACGAGCGCGCCCTCCATTGATCAGCGGCGCTCTCCCGCGAAACCCACAACCCCACCCCGATGCAGCCCGCAACATCAGAACCGGCCGGCAAGATAGAAAAGTTTCTGCCTTGGTTGCTGTGTACAGCACTTGTCGCGCTTGTGCTGCTCGCCTTCGGACAAAGCCTGCACTACGGGTTTTTGAACTGGGATGACATCATTTACATCCGCGATTACCCGGAGGTTTCGGCGGGACTCAGCCGGAAGGGATTCGTCTGGGCTTGGACGCATCCGCACTACAGCAACTGGCATCCGCTCACCACGCTCTCATTCATGCTGGATTCCACGCTTTTTAAAAAAGAGGCCGCTGGATTCCATGCACACAACATCCTGCTGCACACGCTCGCAACGCTGTTTTTTTTCTTCGCCCTCCGAGAAATGACGGGCGCTGTTTGGAAGAGCGCCGCTGCCGCAGCGGTATTTGCAATCCACCCGCTCCGGGTCGAATCCGTGGCGTGGATCACGGAGCGAAAAGACGTGCTCAGCGGGCTTTTTCTCATGGCGTCACTGTGGGCTTACGCCCGGTACGCAAGACAGCCATCTCGGTGGCGGATGACGGCTGTTTGCCTGCTGCACGCGGGTGGACTGCTTTCCAAGTCGATGCTCGTGACTTTTCCGGCGCTGTTGCTGGCGCTCGATTTCTGGCCCCTTCGGCGCCACCGCGCCAGCGCATCGCCGCATGGCGAGCCCGATGTGAACACAAATCCAGCGGCGCGGAACGCTGCCCTTTCCTGGCAGGCGCTTCTGATTGAAAAGCTCCCCCTCATCGCGCTTTCGGTAGCCTCCTGTGTGGCAACGATCCTGAGCATGGACGATCACCGGCCGATGACTCCACCCCCTTTTGCAGCGCGCATGGAGTACGTGCCCGTGTGGCTGATGACATATCTGCGTTTGTTTCTATTTCCCACCAACCTCGCCGCGCACTACCCCTACAGCCAGACCGGACCCGCGCTGTCCACAGCCGTCCAATCCTTGGTGCTTGTCGGCTTGATCAGCTACGCGTGCGTCTTGTTCCGCAAAGTGTCGCCGATGCTTTTGATGGGGTGGAGTTGGTTCGTCATCGCGCTGCTGCCGGTGATCGGCATTCTTCCTCCAGGGATTCAAATCATCGCCGACCGGTACACGTACGTTCCCCAGATCGGTTTCTCGATTTGTGCAATCTGGGGTCTGGCGGGCGTTTTCAATTCACAACGTTTGCGCCCAGTCGGGACCGCGCTCGTATCTTGCTGGATTCTTGCTCTTGCGGTCACCGCCCATTTGCAAACCAACCATTGGCGCTCCGATGAGGAGCTCTGGCGGCACACCGTGGACGTCACCAACAACAACGATTTTGGCAACGGTCAGCTGGGAGATTCTTATGCGGTGCAGGGAAAGCTAAAAGAGGCGGAGCCTTTCTACCGGGAGGCGCTTCGAATCAACCCGAATCTTCCGGGTGTTCTCAACAACCTTGGCTTCGTGCTGCGCAGCCTTGGAAAACCCTTGGATGCCGAGCCCTACCTGCGCAAGGCGCTTGAGGTAAGTCCGTGGTTTGTGAATCCTCGGTTTGATCTTGCGGACATTCTTATCACAAAAAACAACCATGCCGAGGCGATCGAGCAATTCCGGCTCATCCTCAAGTCGGAGCCTGATAATTTTGTCGCCAACTTCAAACTCGGCATGCTGCTGAGCGAGGGGGCGGAGAATCTTCGCGACTTACCAGCTGCGGTGAACCTGCTGACCCGCGCAGGCGAACTCAACCCGCAAACAGCCGAGGTGCAGTTCAGCCTTGGCAACGCGCTTTACCGCGCAGAACGCGTGGAAGAATCGCTCGCGGCGTTTGAGCGTGCGCTTTCAATCGACCCGAAGCATGCGCGCGCTGCGAACAACATCGGAACTGTACTGGGACGCGTAGGCAAATTGAAAGAAGCGGTGGAGCACTTCAGGAAGGCGATTGAAATCGACCCGAACTATGCGGAAGCCGTGGATGGTTTGACCGCCGTCCTGTTCCAATCAAAGGCGCACCGGGACGCCGCGGAAGTTCTCCGCGACGCCGTAAAAAAGCGGCCCGCGGATATCCGCCCCCTCTACAAACTCGCGTGGCTTCTTGCGACAACGGAGGATGATTCCGTGCGGGATCCGGTGGAGTCGCGGCGTCTCGCAAACTATGCAATAGAGCACGGCGCGAACAAGGAGCCGATGATGTACGACGTGCTCGCCGCGGCCTATGCGGCGGCGGGCGAGTTTGACCGGGCGGTTGAATCAGCGGAAACGGCCATCGAGATTTTCAACAGCATTCCGAATGCGTCCGCAGATGTGCGGACGGCCATCGAACGACATGCCAACGCGTTTCGCGAAAGGAGGCCGTGGCGGGAGTGATTTGTTCGGGTCTTTGCCCGCTTACTGCTTCGCGGCCGGCGGGGTGAAGACGGTTTTGCGTGCGTTGTTGCGCGCATCCATGTCGGGTCGCGTGATCTGGGAATAAACGCCCACCTCCGCCCCTGCGA
>JBILKY010000140.1:0-9245 GCA_044376395.1 Chthoniobacteraceae bacterium
GCAACTCGGTCCAAAACTGGGGGTCCTTCTGATCACGCATTATCAGCGCTTGCTAGACTACATCCGCCCCGACGTGGTCCACGTTCTCTTAGGAGGACGTATCGTGCGCACGGCCGGACCGGAGCTAGCTCTGGAACTTGAATCCAAGGGTTACGACTGGATCCGAGAAGAACTCGCCGAACCCATTCCCGCCTAGCGCAAAAGACGATCCGATCTCGGAAACCCTCACAAAGACATACTCGGCCAATTTCGCAATCAAACTCCTGCACAAGGGAAACCCAAATGTCCACGGAACTCATCAACCAGATAGAAATCGACAGAACGCGAGGCGATTTCCATTACCCAGAACAGCACACCTTCGACGCGGGTATCGGACTCTCGCATGCGACCATCGACTACATCGCGAACGTCAAGGGCGAACCGGATTGGATCCGCGAGTTCAGGCACAAGGCGCTCGATGTATTTCTCTCGAAACCGATGCCCACAAACTGGGCCAGCGAAGATTTAAACAACATCATCTTCGACCAGATCCGCTACTATCTCGCCAACGCGCAGCGGCCCACGCGGTCTTGGGAGGAAGTACCCGACGACGTCAAACGCACTTTCGAGCGCCTCGGCATTCCAGAGCAGGAGCGCAAATTTCTGGCCGGCGTGGAAGCGCAGTTTGACTCGGAGGCGGTGTATTCCAACATGAAGAAGGCGCTCGGTGACCAGGGGGTCATTTTCGTCGGATCCACGGAGGGCCTGAAGGAGCACCCGGAAATATTCCGCAAATGGTTCGGAAAAGTTATCCCAACAGGTGACAACAAATTCAGCGCGCTAAATTCGGCGGTCTTCTCAGGCGGCTCCTTCATCTATGTCCCGCCCGGGGTGAAGCTGAAGCATCCGCTGCAGGCGTATTTCAGGATCAACGCTGAGAACTTCGGCCAATTCGAACGCACGCTGATCATCGCGGACGAAGGCTCCGAGGTGATGTACATGGAGGGTTGCACAGCTCCCAAGTTTGAGACCGCCACCCTCCATTCCGCGGTCGTCGAGCTAGTCGCGCTCAAGGGCGCGAAAATCCAATACGTGACGGTTCAAAACTGGAGCGCCAACGTGTTCAACCTTGTCACCAAGCGTGCGGTTGCTCACGAGGAGGCGGAAGTGAAATGGATCGATTGCAACATCGGCTCAAGGCTCACGATGAAATACCCGGGGGTGGTGCTCAAGGGGCGCAAAGCCCGGGGCGAAGTCATCTCCATCGCTCTCGCAAACAATGGCCAGCATCAGGACACCGGCGCGAAAATGATTCACGCTGCAGACGAGACGACCTCCAACATCGTGTCGAAATCGATTTCCATCGGCAAAGGACGCGCGTCCTACCGGGGCTTGGTTCACATTCCAAAGCATCTGAAGGGTTGTAAAAACAACACAGAGTGTGATGCCCTACTGATCAATTCCACGAGCCGCACCGACACCTACCCTGCGATCACCGTCCGTGGCTCCGGCAACTCCGTGCAACACGAGGCCTCGGTAAGCCAGGTGAGCGCCGAACAGATCTTCTACATGATGCAAAGGGGTCTCACCGAGGCGCAGGCGATGAGCCTTAGCGTTAACGGATTCGTCAACGACCTCGTGCGCCAGTTTCCGATGGAATACTCAGTGGAACTCAAGCGCCTTATCGATCTTGAAATGGAGGGCTCTGTCGGCTGACCGATCCGCCGGTTCATCCTTCACCGCATTCCGCCCACCCGGCACCGCGCCCACCTCAACACATCCCCAACGCCCACCCGCCCCGTCAACTTATGAGCACCGCTCTACTGCCGAATGCCAATCCCGCGCCAACCAAGGCGCCTCCAGATTGGTTCGAAAAACTCCAAGCCGAGGCGGCTTTAACCCATGGGTCCGCACCCGCCCCGAGTCTTCGCGACGAACGGTGGCGCTTCGCCAATATCAAAGCGGTGGACTTTTCAGCTTTTGTGCCTGCGACACCTGTCGCGACTGACGTTTCCGACGACTTGATCGCGCGTTCTCAAGGCCTTCCGTCCGCCGGAGGCGCGCTGATTTTTGGGAATGACAGGCTGCTTAAATCGAGCGCTTCCGCTGAAGCCGCATCCAAGGGCGCCGTGTTCCTTCCCCTTGCTGATGCACTGCGCAAGCACGGGGAGTTGATCCGCTCCTATTTCATGCGCGAAACCAGCTCGCTTGGGGCGCCGAAATTCGCCGCCCTCCACAAATCGCTGATGCGGAATGGGACTTTTTTACACGTTCCAAAAAACGTGAAACTGGAGCTGCCACTACAGGCGTTTCACTGGCTTGAGGGCACGCACCAGGCCGTCTTTCCTCACACTCTCATCATCGCCGAAGAGGGCAGCGAAGTCACTCTTGTAGACTGGTTCCGCTCGGCGGACAATGCTCGCAGCATCGCGTGTGGGTTCAGCGACATCTGGTTGGGGAAGGGCGCGGAAGTGCGCTACGTTGCCGTACAGGACTGGAACCGCGACACCACTTCCATTCAAAGCTGCAATACGTTTGTCTCCTCGCAGGCCTCCGCAAAAACGCTGGGCTTGAACTTCGGGGGAAATTACAGCCGCACGGAGGGACTGACCAGGCTGACGGGAACGGGGGCGAAAAGCGAAATGCTGAGCCTCACAGTCGCAGACAGCACGCAGGAGTTCGACCAGCGCACGCTGCAGGAGCATCAAAGCCCCGATACCTTCAGCGATTTGCTTTTTAAGAACGCCCTTTACGACAAGGCGAAGACAATCTTTGCAGGCCTCATCCGGGTTGACCCGAATGCCCACAGAACGGACGCGTACCAGAAAGTACGCAACCTGCTGCTCAGCGATCAAGCGGAGTCGAACTCGCTACCCGGACTTGAGATTCTCGCAGACCAAGTACGCTGCTCACACGGCGCCACAACCGGTGAAATCGAGCCTGAAGAGCTTTTCTACCTCAACTCTCGCGGCATTCCGAAAAAGGACTCACTCAGACTGATCACCCACGGGTTTCTAAACGAAATTCTCGACCGGTTGCCGGATGCCCAAATGCGTTCGCACTTCCAGACGTTGCTCAGCTCCCGCTTGCTGGGCCACTAGCAGCCCAGCTCGAATCAGTTCTGCTTGGCCCTCTGTCCAGGTGGGCGGGTCTCCGGACCGGACTCGCGGTTTTGCAGCGCGTCTCCCATCCGAGCGCGCGCGCTTTCCGCCAGACCATTGAGTCTGCGTAAGACCTCGGGATCGCTCGTTTGCACGGCGGAATACTGGTTGCGCGTCTCCGAAATGTCTTTGGACAAATCATACAGTTCCGGCTCGAGAATTTTAACCACCTCGTATTTCCTCGGAATCCCTCCGGTTGCTTTTGGTTGCGAACCCATGGAACGACTTTGATGTGGAAACAATAGCTTCCAAGGCCACGAAACCACCGCCTGCAACTGGTTTTGAAGGTAGTAAAAATAATACGCTTCATGCGGGTTCTTCGCTCCCGCGCGCCCCTCGATCAAGGGCCAGACATTTTTACCGTCAATCGCATCCGGCACATCAACTCCGGTGATCTGCGCAACCGTCGGCAGTACGTCGATGGTCATCAAAAACTCGTCGCACACGCGTTTGGCGGGGAGAGTTCCGGGCCACGAGAAAATGCACGGCACCCGCACTCCCCCCTCGTACACAGTCCCCTTGCCCTCCCTCAAGACCCCAGCAGATCCGCTGTGCTCCCCATACGACAGCCAGGGACCGTTGTCGGACGAAAACATGATGATCGTGTCCTCCTCCAAGCCGCAGCTTTTGATCTCCCGCATGATTTCGCCAACCGCCCAGTCAATCTCCTGAATCACATCCCCATAAAGTCCGGCAGCAGATTTTCCACGATGCTTGTCACTCACAAAAAGCGGCACGTGCGGTTGGTTCGGAGCGACATACAGGAAAAACGGCTGCGCTTTGTTTTCGCGGATGAACTTGACCGCACCCTCTGCGTAACGGGTGGTGAGAGTCTCCTGCGCCGCCGCATCCAATCCCTCTTGGATAACCTTTCCATTTTCAATCAGCGGCAGCGGCGGATATGACCCTGGACGCGCCTCCGGATGATGGGGCCACATGTCGCCGGAGTAAGGAATTCCGAAGGAAACATCAAAGCCGTGCGCGGACGGCAGGAATTCCGGGCTATCGCCGAGGTGCCACTTTCCAAACTGCGCGGTTCGATACCCCTTGTTTTTGAGCATGCGGGCAATCGTGACCTCGCTTGGGTTCAACCCCACCTTCGCTCCCGGCCCAAGGGCGCCGTGAATGCCGATCCGATTCGGATAACAACCCGTCAGGAGCGCCGCGCGCGAGGCCGAACAGACCGGTTGGGCGACGTGAAAATTGGTCAACCGGACCCCGGAGGCAGCCAATGCATCAATATTGGGGGTCTTCAAAGTCGTCGACCCCTGGCATCCAAGATCTCCATAACCCTGATCATCTGTAAAAATGATCACCACATTCGGCCGCTTGCCTTCAACGGCGGGCGCTGCAGCCGCAGCGCCGAGAGAAACCAAGATCCACGCAAGGGCACGTTTTAGAATTGTTTGCATGCGGAAATAGATGACACCAGGTTGTCGCGCGGCGCGCGATGCCACGATCTTAAAGGCCATAACAACCTCAACTCCACCCCAATCAAGCGTCTCCAACGAATCGATCAAACTCGGCATCAACCATTCCGTAGTACAACCCCAATTCGCTTTTTCGCCGCATTTCTGCAACTCGCGCGCAGTATATGATCGGGGGGCTCGCTAAATCCGGCATCCCATCCTCTTCATGGCCGAGAAAATGTTCGTTCGGCACGAGGCTACTATCGTCCATTTGAAGGCGAGCGACCTGCGCACGCTCAAGGGAAATGACCTCAATGAGATCGCCCCCCGTTGCTGGCATCGCAGGGTGGTTTCCACGGAGGGAAGGATTGCTCTCGGTGTGATTCTTCTCGCGCCCCAATCCGTTCATCAGCCTAAAGTACAGTCGAGCGGCCCAGGATTCTGTCTATGTTCAAAGCACGTGTTGCAACTGTTCTTCTGTTGCCGTTGTTGACGGCGACGGGGCTGAATTCGATATCGCAGGGCGCTGAAGCACGTCCGTTTCCTCAGGCTGGCAGCGTGCCTTGTTATGGACTGAAGCCGAACGATCGCACACAGCAGGCCATGAATCGGGCCGTTCTTAAGTGTTACAATAGATGGACTTCCAGGTTTATGATGGAGTCTGTCAAAGTTCCTGACGACTACAAGGTCAACTTTGACAACACTGGCGCGACTGTCTCCGAAGCCATGGGTTACGGGATGCTCCTCACGGTCATGATGGCCGGTGCCGACCCGAAGGCGAAGACGTACTTCGATGGTTTGAATCGCTTCAGAAAACGTTACCCGTCCAAGAAAAATAAGGCTCTTATGGATTGGAAGGTTGAGAGAGTAGAAGAGGAGCCAAACGATGGTTGTGCCACTGACGGAGATGTCGATATGGCGATGGCACTGCTGATGGCGAGTGTTCAGTGGAACAATCCTGCGTATCTCGCCGAAGCAACAACGATCATCAACGCGATCGAATTGTCGCTCGTACGCGCAGACTTCTCGCTGCGCTTGGGCGACTGGAATTTGGCCGACGGTCAGACGCGACCCTCGGACTTTGCCACGGCGCAGTACCGCAGTTTTCATCAAGCCACCGGCAACTTCCTGTGGAAAAATGTCGAGACAAAGTGTTATTCCATACTGACACAGTTGCAGGCTGATTATGCGCCGAGCACTGGCTTGGCACCGGATTTCACAGTCATCAGCGAGGGCAAGTGGGTGCCGGCCGCGCCGCGCTTCCTCGAAGGGCCTGAAGACGGCAATTACTTTTACAACTCTTGCCGAGTCCCGTGGCGGATCGGGCTCTCAGCGGTCTACCATAACGAGGCCGCCGCGAGGAACCTCATGACGAAGTTTATGAATTGGGTGGTGGCTAATCACACTGCGCCGGAGAAATTCAGAGCCGGCTACGCATTGGATGGTAGCAACGTCAACGGCAACGGGTATGAATCTGGCTGTTTCATTGCACCGACCGGGATTGCCGCAATGGTGACCTCGAATCAGACTTGGCTCAACCAGACTTTCTCGTGGTGCATCACCAATTCGGACGGCTACTACGAGGACGGGGTCGCGTTGATGTCCTTACTGGTGATGTCGGGAAACGCTTGGTTGTATGACGGCACGAAGTGATAGTTTTAAGCGGCTAGATCTTAGAGACACCGCCCACCTCGGTCACACCCCTCTGGAAAGGCACGGATCGCGCGACCACCGACCGCCCCCTCGAGAGCGGCGCGATTTGAAGCGCTCCTCCCCTTTCTCGCGACTGAATCACAGCAAATTCGGGATCTTTCAAAATCGCGTTTCGGACCTGCTCACAACGCTTCAAAGGTCCGACACAAAGGACGACAGGCTCCTGCTGCACGCCCCATGAGCCACGCGATTGGTAATAGAGCACGTGGGAGTTCATCGAAAGAACCAGAGCATCCTTCAGTCAGCAACCTTCACTCTCTCCCGATGCTCTCCACTCCAAAGAGAGTGCCGCGATCCGGGGATTGGCTGTGCATCAGGGTTTGGAGGCAAGGGCGGGAGTAACGGCTATTTCACCGAAGGGTTTGCCGCCATCGGAAATCCCATATGCCTGAACCTTCCCGGTCCAGTCGCCGGCAACCACCGTGTCGCCGGCAAGCACCGCGCGGAGCGTGATTTCACCCATCGGCGCGGTCGTCAGCAGTGCTTTTCCCCCCTGATTCCACACCTTCGCCGTGCGATCCCGCCCGCAGCTGACAATCCGCCCATCCGGAGTGAAGTCAACGAACTCGGCACCTCCGGGGTGTGCCGCCCACTTCTTAAGTTCCTTTCCATCGCTGATATCCCACAGGACGACATTCCCATCGAGACTCGCAGACGCAAGCAAACCAGGGAGGAAAGCAAGAGCACTCACAGCAGACTTGTGACCAGTAAGCGTGATCGCCTCCTCGCCTGAAGCGGCTTCCCACACGGTGATGCCACCGGCCCGATCGGCACTCGCCACATAGGCTCCATCGGAAGAGTACGCCACAGCTGTCACCCAGTCGGTGTGCTTCTTGATGGATTTTTTAAGCGATCCATCCTTTGTGTTGTAAAACTTCACAAGACGGTTTGGCCCCCCGAGCGCGATGGTCGACTGGTCCGGGCTCAAGTCAGCGCTCAACACTTGATCCACCTCGGTACCGACGGTTGCCACCCGGTCGCCCGTGGTCACATTCCAAATCGCCACGCGCCCCGACTTCGCACCGATCCCGCCACCCGCCATCAACAGCTGGCCGTTTCTCGAAAATCGCAAAATCGTGGGCATCCCCTCCGCGAATGGCAGCACCCCGAGCAGTTCCAGAGTGTCGGAGTGATACAGCTGCACCTGCTTCTGTCCTCCCACCGCTGTCAGGGGCGACCAAGGACTGGCCGCCAAGGCCACCAGCGCATTCGCACGGGGCGTGGGCAGCACCGGTTCGTTCACTTTCAGGACGCCGGGCATCGGCGCGGGCCCATCCGGCCGCTTCATCGTGACCGTGGCCACACCAACGGCGTTAGGCAGCGCCGCAGCCTTGCTCGTCATTGATTCAAGCGCACGCGTGGCAATCCAGCGCTCCACAAGCGCGATCTGATCCGCAGTCAACCGGTCACCCTTCGGCGGCATCACGGGCTCCTCGGTCCCGTTGATGCATTTGAGTAGCATGCTGCTCCCGGCATCGCCCGCTTTCACCACCTTGCCCCCATCCGAACCCTGCATCGTTGCGCCGTAAGTGGTCAGATCCAATCCAGCCTTCTTTTTGTCCGGATTGTGGCAGTTGTTACACGCGTTCTGGAACACCGGCAGGATATGGTCCTCGAACGTCACTTTCTCGGGCAACGCACCCAGCGCAGACCCCACCGTCACACTTGTTCCAAGGAAACCGAGAAGAATGCGGCGCATTTGTTTTAATGGTTGAAGATAAATTCCTTCGAATTCAGCAGGGCCCACTGGACATCCTCGAGAGTCGCTTTGGTCTGCTCGGGGTCACTGAATAGCGCTTCCAAGGAAGCAGACTCCTCCGGGGTCGGTGGACGGCCCAAACAACGCAAATACAGCTCGATCATGATCTCATTCGGCTTTTTACCCGCAGCCAGAAGCTTCGTGACCAATGCCCCGGCCTTGATGTTCCCATCGACGGAATCGCCGGTGAGCAGGTGCAAAGCCTGCGACAACGTCGGGCCGCATTCGTCGCGGGCGCACACGTTTTCACGAGTCGAGCGCCCGAAGGTGGTCAGGAAGTAATTCGTCCGCTTGGCGTCCGCCACCTCCACTGAACGCATCCCCTGCGGAAGGCCTTGCTGTTTGCCAGTCGTGCCAGTTGCGTCCGCGATTGCGTCCAGCAAAACCTCCGAGCGCATCCGCCGGATCGTCGCCTTCGCAAAGTTTTTATCATCCTGCTGGTTCGTTTCATTCGAACGGGTGGAACGCTGGTAGGTCGCGGACATGCAAATCTCCTTCGCAAGTTTGCGGATGTCAAAATTGTGCTCCACCAAACGCTTCGAGAGGTGCTCCAGCAGCGGCAGATTCGAGGGCGGATTAGAGATTCGAATGTCATCAACCGGGTTGATCACGCCGACCCCGACCAACTGAGCCCACACCAAATTGCTGATGTGCTGAGAAAACCAAGGGTTTTTAGGATCTGCGAGCCACTCGGCAAGAACCTCGCGCCGGTCACGCCCCTTCACGTCCGGCTCGACCCCGCCGAGGAAACGCGGCGGCACCGCCTTGCCTCCGACCGGGTGAAGCGCCTCCCCGCTCCCCTGATTGTAGATGATCTTCTCCCGGGGATCTTCGCCGCGCTTGCGGCCCACCTGCATGAAGAACGCCATGAATCCGCGATAATCCGCCATCGTCCAGCGGTCGAACGGATGATTATGGCACTGCGCGCACTGGATACGGATCCCGAAAAACGCCTGCACTGCGTCCTCCGTGACGCGGATCGGATCGGTTTGCATCGAATAAAAATTCGCCGCGGGGTTGTCAAAATTTGAACCGCTCGAAGTGATCAATTGCGCAGCAAGTTGGTTCAGCGGGACACCGGCGAGAATCTGATCCCTCAGCCAGTCGTGATACATCTGCACGTTCTTGTTGTACGTGACGTTCGGAATGGTCCGAATCTGCAAAAGATCCGCCCATTTCAAAGTCCAGAGATCCACGAACTCCGTTCGCTTCAGCAACTCGTCG
>JBILKY010000015.1:0-25768 GCA_044376395.1 Chthoniobacteraceae bacterium
GCTTTTGCGGCGCAAAGACGCCCGCTCAGCGATCGCATTAGATCATTGGATCGCGGAGGTACGGCTGAATTTCGCTGAGCGTATTCTCTCGGTGGACCATGAGGTCGCTGAATGCTGGGCTCGATTATCACCACAGCAACCTTTGCCGGTCATTGATGGGCTTTTGGCAGCGACAGCAAGTGTGCACGATTTGACTGTCGTAACTCGGAACGCAGGAGATTTTGAACGCTCGGGAGTAAGAGTCTTGAACCCATTTGATTTGTGGTCATCTGTTGACACCTAGCGTTGGGCATGGCGCAGGGATTATTTATTATCGGCTTTGCCGTTGCGGAGGTTGTGCTAATTCAGAGCGCGGCGAGGGAGATGCTCATGGAGGGCAAGACGCTCATGAGCTGGGCGGACGGCGGCTCGAATGCCACGCGCTAGTTTGCGATGCCCGTAAAAGAGGTACTTGCGGTGAGGCCGGTGGCAGGCAATTTGTTTCGAACCTGAAGCACTTTGGGATGCCTCCGCATGAAAGATTTGGTGGACCACCCCACAATTCAAAAGAACAGCGGAATCGTGGGACCATACCGTAAAAAGCATCCGTGCCAAATGTGAGGAAAATTACACTCAACGAAAAACCCTGGCGCGTTCGGGTTCCACTTGCACCGTCGGTTGGAGAAACTGGGCATCAAGAACTACGTGGTGCAATCGCAGGACTGGGATGAGCGTGGCAAAGGAGTGAAGAATGACTGGCTCGATGCCGCAGCGTTGTGCCAGCGTCTGGATCGCAATGAGCGTGGAAACAAAAAGGCGTTCAGTACGGTGCGTATTGCCACGGTGGAAAAAGAGCGAAAACGCCCGATGAATTGGCAGTGCTAGTAAATCACGTCTCCACAACTTGCACGCGCGGTGTCGTCGCGGAGCGCGCCAAAGCGTTGGCTGATGAGCGTCGGGTACTGGACTGAGGGTGTGATCGGTTTACGGAGAGCGGCTGGTCACGAGATGAGGATGGAAGCCGCTTGTTTGCAGTTGCGGCACCAATTGCCCGTCCCCGGCAACCACCGTCGCTTGCAATCAGCGACAAAGCTGGGTGCGGTATTCACTCGGGGTCATGCCGCAGTATTTTTGAAAGACTTTGCTGAAGTATTGGCTCGAATTGAATCCGGTCGACATTGCGATGTTGGTGATGGCGCGCCGTGGATTGGCGAGCTGTTCACGCGCAACCTCGATGCGGTAGCGCTGGAGAAAATCATTCGGCGAGAGGCCGGTCGCGGCTTTGAACACTTCATGCATTCGCGCCCGGCTGAGGCCGAGATGGGCGGCAAGGTCGGGGATCTGGACAGGATCGGCGTGATGGGCTCGGAGGAAGGCTTGCGCGGCGGCGGCGACCTGCGTGGCGTCGGCTTTCTGGCGGCTTTTCAGCAGGCGGGATGCTTCGACGACGATGAGGCAAATCATTGCGCGCAGGGAGGCCTTGATCTCGGCGCTGGTGTCGCCTTGTTTGTATTGCTGCAGGAGCTCGGCGAGACGCGTGACAAGTTTGCGCAGATCGCGGCTCATCGATCGCACCGCCGGTGGCGACGCGCCCATCTCTTTGCCCAGACGGCGAAGGTCGCTGGCGGTGAAGATGCTGTTTTTGACTGACAATTTGCCGAGCGACTGGAAGACGAATCCGCATAGTGTGGAAGGCATGCGGATGTCCTGCTTGCCGCGATGCGGGGCTCCGGCAGGGACCAGCAGAAATTGGCCGCCGTTCAACGAGAGCATGCCGTGCTCTTGAAATTGATAGGCCGTGCCGCCGTCGATCAGGAAGATGAGTTCCAACCCCTCATGCGAGTGCCACGCGATGCGCTGCGCACTGCGGGTGCGGATGCTGCCGACGACTGCCACCAACGGGAGGCCAATCTCTCTGCCGCTGATCTGCTGATGGTTGTCTGTCGGGCGGGGCATGTTGTGTAATATTGTCTGGTTGGCAATCAGACAAGACAAATGCCTCGAATGCCTTCAGCGTGCACCCATGAACCGCCAAAAGTATTCCGGCATCATCCCGCCCGTCGTCACGCCTTTGTCGGGGCGCGACACTCTGGACGTGGCCGGTCTCGAACGACTCATCGAGCACATCCTCGACGGCGGCGTGCATGGGCTTTTTATCCTCGGGACCACCGGCGAAGGCCCGGGCCTCAGCTACCGGCTGCGCAAGGAACTCATCGAACGCACCTGCCGCCAAGTGAAAGGCCGAGTGCCCGTGCTCGTCGGCATTACCGACACGGCATTTCAGGAGTCGCTCAACGTCGCGCGATGGTCCGCCGGTGCCGGCGCGGACTCGCTCGTGGTCGCGCCGCCGTATTATCTCCCCGAGAGCCAGCCGGAGCTGCAGGAATACCTTGACCACCTTGTGCCCTCGCTGCCGCTCCCTCTGTTCCTCTACAACATGCCTGCGTTGACCAAAGTCGTGATGGAGCCGGAGACCGTGCGCCGTGCGATGGATGAGCCGCGCATCATCGGTTTGAAGGACAGCTCGTGCAGCATGATCCACCTGCACCGCATCCTCGCACTGCTGCCGCATCGCCCGGACTGGCCCGTACTCGTCGGCCCGGAGGAAATGCTCGCCGATGCCGTGCTCGCAGGCGCTCACGGCGGGGTGAACGGCGGCGCGAACATTTTCCCAAAACTCTACGTGAAGCTCTACGAAGCCGCCAAATCAGCCGACATGGCACGCGTTCGCGAGTTGCATGCGCTTGTGATGCGCGTGAGCGAAACACTCTACCGCATCGGCAAGCACAGCTCCGCCATCATCAAGGGCATCAAGGGCGCGCTCGCAGTCTCCGGTATCTGTGATGATTTCATGGCCGAGCCGCTCCAAGGTTTCCGCGAGCCGGAACGCGAGCGCGTTCGCCAGATTCTGGATGAACTCACCCGACTTTGGCGTGTCCAAGCGCAAGCAGAGCGGTTGATGAAGAGGGTGACGAGGACGATTCGGAGGAGCTGGGGAGCGTGTATCATGAGATAAATTGTCACCGTCCCCGGCGGATCATTTTACTGAACACCTTCATGGAAGCCCCGAGGGAGGCGACCAGTGACTAGGCCTGTCAGCGCTTGGGCTTGTCTGCTTTTTCTGCGTATGCCTCCGCATCCGGCTCGGGGACCTCTTGCAGCAGCTTTTTCACGATATCCAGTGGTGTCAGCCCCTCCGAATCCGCTGCAAAGTTGGTGAGAATGCGGTGCCTCAAAACCGGCGGAGCAGCTCTCCGAATATCGGCGCAGCTGACATGAATCCGGCCGTCGAGAATGGCCATGGCTTTTGCTGCGAGAATCAGATACTGGCCGGCGCGAGGTCCTGCGCCCGTGCTCACAAAGGTTCTAGTAACCTGCGGCGCGTCAGGATTTTGTCGGCGCGTTGCACCGACCAAACGCGTCACATATTTGATCACGTGATCAGACACTGGAACCTTGCGCACGACGGATTGAAGCTGCAGCAACTCTTGTTGAGTGAGCACCGGTTTCGGCTCAATACGCACGCCGCCAGTGGTTGCACGCAGAATCTCCTCTTCTTCGTGAGGCAGCGGATAGTCCACCCAAATGTTAAACATGAAACGGTCAAGCTGCGCCTCCGGGAGCGGGTAGGTGCCTTCCTGTTCGATTGGATTTTGCGTTGCCAGCACAAAAAACGGTTCTTCGAGTGTGTAGGAGGTATTCCCTGCTGTGACCATTTTCTCCTGCATCGCTTCGAGCAACGCAGCTTGTGTTTTCGGAGGAGTCCGGTTGATTTCGTCTGCGAGTAGAAGGTTGCAAAAAATCGGTCCCCGTATGAAGCGAAACTCTTTTTCTCCGGTGTTCGGATTCGTTTCCAACACATCCGTGCCGATGATGTCTCCTGGCATGAGATCGGGCGTGAACTGGACGCGCTTGAACTTGAGATTGAGCACCTGGGCAATGGTGCGCACCGTGAGTGTTTTAGCCATTCCCGGAAGGCCTATCAGGAGAGCGTGCCCGCCCGCCAGAATGCACATGAGAATCTGATCCAAAACGTCCGTTTGGCCTACGATGACTTTGCCCACTTCACGACGGATGCTGTCGGCGTGCGCGCGCATTTTTTCGACAAGCGCAAGCTCGTTGTCACTCGCAGTCGGCTCTGGGCGTCCAGGCTGGGGGGCTGGCACCGCTTCCTGCGCTGGCGCCCGAAACACAAACTTTGTGTCCCCGATTTGAACCTTGTCTCCCGGCGTCAGAGGCGACGCAGAAATTTTTTTGCCGTTGAGCCAAGTCCCGTTGGAGCTGTGATGATCGATAATCATCCATTGTCCGTCCTCTAAACGCAGTTCGGCGTGATCTCCGGAACAAGCATGGTCGTCGAGGTAGATATCAAGGTCCGGCTTGCGTCCCAGAGTGTACTTCTGCGCGATCAAGGGCAGTCGGCGGCCGGAAATCGGTCCGGATGTGAATTCAATTTCGGTCATAAAAAGCGGCGGAATTTGGCGAAGCGTCCTTACTTGGAGAGCTGAAGGATACCAACGTCCTTCATCTGGTCTGCCACGCGAATTTGACGTAAAACCGGGCTGAACTTTTGCACGGGCAGCGGTGCGCTTGGATTCATCCACACAGGGTATAGGTCGCGCGCGCGCACGATCTGCCAGCCGGGCCCAACATCCTTTAGCAACACCAGCTTGAAGGTCCGACGGCCTTTGGGTTGGCCGGAGTTTGCCTCGCTTTGGGCGGTTGCGACTTCAGGGCCTTTGTCGCGAACGTAAGTGCACACGGCCCGAGCTCCCTGACCGCGGCCTGTCTCGCCCTCAACGCGGTGTATGATTTTATTCGTGAAGAAAGGCTCCGATCTCTGGATCGATTCGTTGATTTTTTTGAGGTCCTCCGGCAGTAGGGAGCTGGCCTCCCGGTTCAAATGCAGGCCCTCATGGAACTCTGAATTGTATATCACCATCAGGTCGTATTTGCCGACCGGCAGGCCCGTAAATTGGAATTCATTCCGTTGTGGTCCACGAATCTCGCCCTCGTACACCTGCTCCACATCGTCAGCGGACACAGCGAGGATTTCCTCGATGGGAAGCGAAGGTGAACCAATGCTTCCCTTGATTCCTCCGGTGTTGGCGGGATCAGATTTCTTGTAGAGCCGGATGCGCTCGGGCGCATTTTGTCCAAAAACGATCCCGCCGAGACAGCAAATCAAAAGAAGGATGAGGCGGAGTGTCATAAGCAGCTACTTCGGGGACGGACCAGCCGAGGCCAGAAACTTGTCGAGTTGCGCCGCGACAGGATGGAATTTCAAACGGTCCCTCACCTTCTCTACAATTTCACGAATGGCGGAGGGATCCGCCTTGGAGGATTGAACGCAAAGAATGAGCGTCGACACGGCTTCGGGAAGGTAGCTGGACGCGTCGATTTCCCGGCAATAAGCCTCAAGCATGGGCCTGGCATGCTTCCAGTCCTTCATCTTCATATAAATACTTGCTTCGCGAAGAATGAAGTCTCCGCTGATTTTGCTGAGAGGAAATTCTGCTTCCCAAGCTTCGAGCGAGCGGAGCGCTTCCAATAAAAATCCACTCTCGGTGAGGGTGCGCACGTTTTCTGCGAGCGAGACCTCTTGCAAGGCGCCTCCTTTCAGCGAAGGCGGAGCGCCGGGGGCGGCGGCAGATGTGCTGGCGGAGCCGCCGGAAAGAAGCTGTTTGGTAACAAGCGCTCCGAAGGGAGGCGCGGATGTGTTGCGTGCCGTCCGCGCGCGATTTTGAATATCCGCATAAAAACTTGTCGCCTTGTTCAGATCGCCGCCAAGCAACGCGATGTCACCGAGCCTGATTTTAGCCCGCTCGCCGATTTCTCCTCGGGTGGACGAAAGAGTGGTGAAGAGAATTTCAGCCCTTTTACGGTCATTGAGGTAGTACATGAACAGTTCGCCTTCACGGAAACGAAGGTCGTTCTGTCTCCCAATATCCGAGGTGCCGCTAAAAAATCTTTTGAGCCAATTGAGATTTTCATCCGGATGCCCGCGCACGGTTGCATCCAGGAAGACATCCTCCAGAATGGTCATCTGCGCGGGTGCGAGACGTTTTTTAACAGAGTCGAATTGCGCGCCAAACAGGTGCCCGAGGAGTTTTTCGCCCTCGCCGCCTTCGACGGTTCGAAAGATGTTGTTCCACCAAGCGTCGCTCCACGCTGCGACTGTTTCCGAGCCTTTTGGAAAAACAGAGAGCATGTCACCAAGCGTTTCGCGAAACGCTTCGCGATGGTCCGCCCGCTCCAAGCTCGCTCTTTCTGTACTGAATCCAAAGTAGGGAACGATTGCCGAAGAAACCGACTTTCCGGATTTGACTGTCATCTTCACGCGGCCCTCACGGAAACCGGGTACGAGCCACCTCACGCGCTCGCCTTCAATGGTCGCCCCCTCGGGGAAGGTCCAGCTCACCTTGGTGTCCGGCGACTGTCCGGCGCCGAGAGATTTGAAATCCATTAGGACCAAGGGCTCCTCGTCTCCAAACCAATAAGGGAGTCCCGGGGTGATTCGCGCGGCCGCCAGTGGGGCCCCGTCGCGGGATTCCAACGCCGCAAGTTTGCAAGAACCGGAGCGGGCGATCTCCGAAGCTTTGAAAATGCGCGCTTCATCGTTTTTCTCGTTCTTGAGCTGCTCGTTCGGCGTACGCCACGTCAGGTACATCATGGCGCTCGAATACGGGCCGGTGCCCGGGGCAGTTTGCAGCACTTCAACTCTGTGTAGGCCCTTGGCAAGCTTTAAGGAGGCGCCGGAACCCGCCCACTTTTTACTTTTCTCCTTCACCACAACTTTGACTCCATCCACACGGATCTCTCCCTGCCCGGTATGGAAGAGCGGAGCCATCCAGTACTCGCCCGCAACAGGAGCATCCACGTGCGAGAGTTGATAAAATGCGGCGGGCTTGGGGCGACCGGTGAGATCTCCGCTGATGCTAAAAGGCGACCACGGATGGCCGGGGTTCTCAAACCAATGAACGTTCCCTTCAACACGTCCGAGTCCCGCCATCGCCTGCGCGGCAACAAGAGTGTCGCGGCCCGGAGACACGCACAAAATCGGTCCCGGCGTCAGGCCCGTGCGGGGATTCCACACCCGCGCCGCCGCGCCTGTGTGGATGTAAACAGAAACGGACTTTGCATCGCCCTCGGGAGCTGCAAACACCAAAGCGAATCCGTTCTCGGTATTTTGCCACAACACATAACTTGCCAGGACTTTTCCGTCCTCGGTGACCACGGTTGTCGCGGGCTTGTTGCCGCGCAAGACTCCGCCGTCGGGCAAAAACGCCAAGTAGCCCGCGCTGGCGTGGGAGGGCTTTTGAAGGAGATCCAGCCTGTAGCGCAACAGCGACTCGGCAACCTGCCATTCGCCGGCGGCTCGAACCTTTGAAGCCACCAGCAAGAACGCTACTCCAGCGAGAAGTAGAAACGGGACGGCGGCAATTCTTCGCAATTTGAGAGTGAGCCAACGTAGGGCTCTTTAATTTTTCCCAGTCCCAGGATTGTCCTCGCGAATCTTGACCAACAGCACGGGAGGTTGAGGCGGCTTCTTAGCTTCGGTGCGTGACATTGGAGCGACTGGGCAACAGCAGCAACCTGTCGTCTCGGCCGAAGACGCCACGCGCGGCGGGGCCGGGGGCTTTTTCTGTATCAGCTCACGCGGCGGCGCCACAAACCCCGGTTCACCTGTCCCGTCACCAGAAATCAAAGTGCCGGTGCACAGCGTTGTCGCCAGCGCCGCAGTCATCACTTTTCTGGGGGTGTTAGATTTCATTTTCCTTGAGCAAACGAATCTTGGTTAGTCGGCTGGGGCAACTCGCGGAGCTAAAGGCTAAAGACTTGCTATAACCCAGCTTGAGGTCAATTCTTTTAGCGTACGCATTTGCTAGCTAATCTTTCAGTGCAAACGAGTTCACATGCTAACTAATTACCCGGAGTCCGCGCTTTTTTACGGTCCCCGTGGAAAACCGTGGCGCCCCGCCATGCTGCCGCCCGCTGTCTTGGTTGGTTTGCTCGCGGCTTTCCTTCTTTTTTTCACCGCAAGCGGCTTGGCGCAGACCGGCAAAGAACTCTACGGGGCGGACGTCTACTGGAACGCGACGCCGAGCGATGTACACAACCTGCTCAAGAAAATGAAGTCGCAGACGGATGCGAACTTCCAGATGGAAATCCGCACATTGGGTCAGATCAGTGAAAATCCGGAGCAAAACCCCGTCCTGTTCCGCTCCGGGCACTATCACTTTTCCTACACTCCGCAGGAGCGGGAGAAGCTCCGCAAATATTTGCTGAACGGGGGCATGATCATTTTCAACACGGGACTCGGCTCAAAGCCCTTCTACGACTCCGTGGTGGAGGAACTCAAAAAAATATTCCCGGAGCAACCGCTTCAGAAGCTCGCGCCGGATCACCCCATTTTCCATTCCCACTACGATCTGGACCGCGTCGAATACACAAAAGCGGTTGGTGCTTCCGGTTTTCGTGGAAACGAACCTTGGTTTGACGGCATCGAGGTGAACTGCCGGGTGGTCGCTCTTGTGTCGCGCTGGTGCCTGGCCGCAGGCTGGCAGGGCGACGTGCAAGACGACTGGCAGGCGTACCAGCCTGACTCCGCCTTCAAACTCGGGGTGAACATTCTTTCCTACGCGTCGGCAATGCGGGCTTGGGCGAAGAACGCCGCACAGTCGATGCGTTTTGTGGACAAGCTCAAGTCGTATTCTGACTCGGTGTCGGTGGCTCAGGTTGTCTACGACGGCATTTGGAAAACGCGGCATGCCGGGCTTGCCGTGATGCTGCAGACTTTCAACGCACGCACGGGTATCCCAGTGAAGTTTCATCTGAAGGAATTGCGGTTAAGCGACCCCGCGATTTTCAACTCTCCGGTGATTTACATGACAGGCCACGAGTCCTTCGAATTAAAGCAGGAAGAAAAAGCAGCGCTGAAACGTTTTCTGGAAAACGGCGGCTTCCTGTTCGCGGAGGCGTGCTGCGGCCGCAAGGGCTTTGACAAATCCTTTCGCGACATGCTCCGTTCCATGCTTCCAAACCAGCAATTGGAGCGCATTCCCTTGACCGCGCAGCTTTTCAAGGAACCCAACAAGATTACGGCAGTCGGCGTAACACCCGGCCTGATGCAGGAAAGCGGCCAGGCGCGCGCCGAACCCACGCTGTTTGGAATGCAGTTCAACGGGAACCTCGGCTTGATATACAGCCCGTTTGGACTCTCGGGCGGATGGGAAATGAGTCAGTCACCCTACGCGCGCGGCATCAACGATGTAAGCGCCACGCAGATCGGGCAAAACATCATGTTGTATTCCATCACTCACTGATTTTGCCGCCACCTCGCTCTATGAAAAACAACTGGTGCCTCGTCTGCCTTCTGTGGCTTGCGCTGTGCGGCGCTGCGAAAGCGGCGACCTCGAACGGAAACGAATTCGCGCTGGCGCTCTCCGAGGCAAAATCACCCAAAGCCCGTGCAAGCGTCTTCGAGAGCGCGAAGGGGCGACCACACTTCTTCCGGTACCTTCAGGTGATGGAAATGCGGGCAACATCCGAAAACGGGCGTGAATCTCTGCTGATCACAGCGTTTGAGCCCTCTTCCTACATGGACGTTGTTTTTGCAGTTTCAATGCCGGTTTCGCTCTCGATTCTCAAAGCGGATCCAGTTTCGAAAATCGGCGATGCCATTGCGGTAACAGGAAAAGTGATCGGCGTTGACTCAAGCAAAAACGCAATTCAGCTCGCTGAACCAATCGTGCGGCACAAGGACCGCCTGAGCCCGAAAATCGGCAAAGAGTTGCTCAGTGAAGTTGATCCCGGGGCGACCTTTTACAGCTACACCGAGGGGCCGAGACCCGTGAATCTGGAGGCGCGCGATCGTGACTTGCTGCAGCACCGCGACCGCATTCTTGGAACGGCCGGCCCCAAGGGATGGGTGGAATTTTTGGAAGCTGAAATTGCCAAACGCAAGCAGCAGCGCGCTTCCCCCAAGAAGGAGGGTGGCAAACCTTGAAACAACGGGGGCTCGCAAAAACAATCGGATCGCTGGAATCCATGTTTCGCGGCGCACTGCTGCTCGTTTTTGTCAGCGTCAGCACTGCGCGCGCAGCTGATGAAGAAGGCCTCATCAGCGTGTGGCGACAACATCTGATAGCTCCTGATGACCACGCGGTGGCGATTAAAGCCTGCGAGGCATTTGTCGCGGCGCATCCAGCCGACCCTTTGGTCCCCGTTGCGCGTGGAATCGAGGCGTGGCACAAGCTTCGCGATGGCAGACGGTCGGAGGCATCCGCGATATGGGAAGCTGATCTGTCTCTGCCCTCTTCTGCGCTCAATGACTGTGCACGTCGCCTCGCCTTTGGATGGATGTCCCGGTTCGACAGAGAAAAAGTAGTGGAGGCCCTGCAGGCGTATTACAAAAAGGAGGTCGCCTACCCAAAGGAGCTATCCCAGATCTCAATCCATCCCGGACTCAAAAACGGACCGAAGCCTCCCGAGACTGACCGATTTGGAAAACCATGGAGCTACACGCTCACGGGGTTTGAAAAAACAAAAGGGTTCAAAGACCAGAAATACTCGCTGCGCAGCGCCGTGCTTGGGGATCTTTCAGAATTAAATGCAGCAGAAAAGCTCGCTTACGGATCAAAGATCATCGCCGTGCCTCAGCGTGTCGTTACGCTGCCAAACAACACGCTGGGCATTAGTTTTAATGTGGGATCGGGCGTTTTGCTCAGCATGGTCGGGCCCGGGGCCGGCGACCTGCATCTCGCATTTGTTGGCAACAAATTCATCGTCGTGTGCGACCACACGCATTGGAAAATCTTACCACGCCCCTGATGGCCGCGAGTCCCAATTCAAAACCAGCTTCGAGCGCAGGAGACCCGGAAAAAGAGGGTATCGCGGCATTTTTGAATCCTTCGGAAATGCACAAACTTGGTCGCCTCTTGCTGCTGTCACGCAACAAGGTTGAGGGAAACCTTGCGGGCGCGCACCGCAGTCCATTGCGCGGTCCCAGCTCGGAATTTGCCGACCACAAAAGTTACGGGATAGGCGATGATACCAAACACATCGACTGGCGGGTATTCGCACGCACGGACCGGTATTTCATCAAGCGCTACGAGGACGAGACAAACCTCCGCGTTTACCTTGTGCTCGATCGCAGTGCGTCGATGAACTACGCTTCTGGCCAAGGGCTCACAAAGTTTCAATTTGCCTGCCATCTATGCGCGGCGATTGGGTATGTCGTGGTAAAGGCGCGCGACTCGATCGGGTTGTTCATGTGCGGCGAAAAAGTCGATGTGCGGATGGACACGGGCAATTCCTTTTTGCACCTCAATAACCTTCTGAAACACGTGCAGTCTAAGCCGCCCGGCGGGGGATCAGACATCTCGAAAGCGCTGCATGAAATCGCTGCCTCCGTGCGCAGAGGTGCTCTCGTGGTGGTGCTATCCGACTTGTTGGGTGACGAGGACGAGATTGTCCAAGCGTTGGCGCATCTGCGCAAACAAAGGCATGATGTCGTCGTATTCCAGACGCTTGATCCTGCCGAGCTGGACCTGAATCTGACCAAACCCTGTGAACTGCAGGATCTGGAAACAGGCGAGGCATTGTCAGTCAACCCGCGCACGCTTGCTGATGAATACCAGGAGGTATTCGGCAAGTTTTTGGAACACTACAAGAGAGCGTGCGCAGGCATGAACATCGACTACAGAGTAGTGCCAACTAATCAGCAGCTTGAATCTTTTGTGCGCGTATACCTCTCCGAACGGCGCCGGCTCTCACGCTGATCACAATCCATGTTTCTCGCACCGCCCTTTTTAATCGCAGCAGGCATCGGCGCATCGATTCCGTTCATTCTGCACCTGATGCAGAATCAGAAGCGCTCCAGGCTGCCGTTTCCGACGGTGCGTTTCCTTAAAAAGGCAGAGAAAAACACGTCGCGCAGAATCCGCCTCGAGAATTTCCTGCTGTGGCTGCTTCGCACGCTTATCATGTTGTCGCTTGGTTTTGCCTTCGCGATGCCAATGCTCCGGACCGGAGGCGTGGCTTGGCTTGGCGACACCCCGCGCGACGTGGCCATTGTGCTCGATGCCTCCTACAGCATGGGCTACCAGTCGGACAGGGTTGCCGTCTGGGACAAGGCCATTGAATCCGCGGTGGCAGTCGTCGAGGGACTGCGCGAGCCGGATCGGTTCTGCATTTTTCTAGCGCGTGAGCAACCCGAAGCAATCATCGCCGAACCGATCGCAGACAAGCTCGAGGGCGTCGCTAAACTGCGCGCACTTCAGCTTGGATACTCTGAATCGCGGCTTGTCCCAGCGGTAAATGCAGCGATGAAAGCACTCCTCAAAGCGGACGCACAGCGCGAGCGCGAGATACACGTCATTACAGACAACCAGGCATTGCCGTGGCGACCGCTCGCCTCCGGCGGGGTGGAAGCGGAGGTTGAGCCAAAGACGGCGTTGTTCGTCTCACTTCTTGGCGTCTCAGCACCGGAAAACACGGGCGTCGTCTCCTTTGATCTGCAGCCACCCGTGGCGAGGCAGGGGTCCGAAATGCGGGCGCTTTTCAAACTGCACCACACCGGCCCCGCGACAGACTCAACCTTGTCGCTGTTTATCGATGACCGTGAGGTCAGCCGCAAACACGTACCCGCAGCCGAGCTGGACTCTTCCGAGCCCAGCATTACCATTCCAGCGCTCAGCGTCGGGGTGCATACGGCGAGGATCCAAACGCCAGAGGACAATCTTTCGGCGGACAACGCCTTCTATTTTCTCGTGCGGGTCCAGGAGCAAATGCCCACGCTTGTAGTGGGCGCTGAAAGTGAGACGCTTTTTCTCCGCACCGCGCTGCGTGCCGGTTTCGGGAGTGCAAACGCTGTTGAATCGGTCAGTCCCGATAAGGTGATGGCCCAACCGTTGTCACGTTACGGAACCGTTATTTTGTCTAACGCGCTTCCGCTTTTTGGACAGGCTATCACGGCCATCGAATCATACGTGAAAGCTGGAGGCGTGCTCGTGATTTTTCCGGGAACCGCCGCCAAGCCCGACGCGTACGCGCCCTGGAGCTGCCTTCCGGGGCTTCCCCAGTCGACTGACGAGCTCCCTCTGGCACAGCGGAACCGGACGCTCACGTGGGAGCAACCTCAAAACCCACTGGTCCGGACCCTGCGCGAGGGCATTGGAATCCCAACAATTGCGATTCGGCGCAAACTAACTTTCAGCGGGCTGCACGAGGGCGGCCAGCGGATTGTTTCGATGGGTCCAAACCAGCCTTTTCTTCTGAGCAGGCAATTCGGCTTTGGCCATGTGGTGTTGTTTGCCGTGTCTGCCGATCGCACGTGGAGTGATTTTCCGCTCTCGCCGTTCTTTCTTCCGCTACTACTCCAATGCGCCGACCTAGGTGTCGGTGCCGGCCCGAAGGCGCCGTTTGAATGGGCAACGGAATGGCTGCCGCTGAGCGACCGGTTTCCGGAGTGGAAAGCCCCACCCAGCTTGAGCGGTCCGGACGGGCTGCCCATTTCAATAAGATCGTCAGTGCTGGAAGGACGGTCCATGCTCGACGCGGAGAAGCTGACCGTCCCGGGGTTTTACTCACTGACTTCATCCGATCAGCCCGAGGGCAAGCCCGCCATCGCCGTAAATTTATTGCGGCGAGAATCCGACCTCACGCCCGTGGTTGAAGCTGAGATTCCAAAGCAGCTGGGAGTTGAAAAAGCAGCGATCGCGCACGACTTGGATGCTCTTTGGAATCTGATCTCCGAGCACCGGATCGGACGTACGTTCGGCGAGCATCTGCTTTGGCTCGCCCTCGGGCTGATAGCGATTGAGTTTGTTTACGCAAACTTTCTTGGCCGCGCAAAGGAACCCGGTGCGGTTCGGGGAAAATCGGGAGTGGCACTCGATGATCGACTTGGAATTAGACTCTCAAAAAGTGGCTCCATTCCCGCGGATGCTTGAGCTGATCGTGTAGCAATGATTGTTTTCGAGCACACTTTTCCACTCTGGGTGATTATCTCTGGCATCGGCGCGGCGCTGTTGTTGGGAGTCTTAAGCGCCGCGCTTTGTCTACAGCGCCGCGTTGTTAGCGGCGTATTTGTGTTTGCATACATCCTTGTTCTCGCGGGCACGGCTTGGTGCATTTTGCTTCCCGGGATTCGCAATACCTTCACGCAGGTCCGCAAGCCGCGCTTTATTGTCGCGCTGGATACCTCCCAAAGTATGGCATTAACGCCAGGGCCGAATATTCCAAGCCGCTGGAGCACGGCGCAAGAGGCGCTCGCCTGGCCTTGGCTTGCGAAGGTCGCGAGCGAGTGTGACGTCGAGTTTTTCCACTTCAACGCGGAGTTATCCGAAAACACTATGATTTCAGAGGCGCGGACGCTTGCGCCGGATGGTGCTTCGACTCGACTGCGCAGTACGCTCAAAAAAATTGCCGACCATTCTGCCGGCCTCAATGTCGCCGGGATGCTGCTGCTGAGCGACGGAGCCGACACGGGCGAAGGCTCCGATGGTTGGGCGGCTGGGCCGCAACCCTTCCCGATCTACACCCTGCGACCCGAGCCTCCAGGCGGTTGGAAGCTGGACCCCGATCTACGCATCGACGCTGTCACCACTTCGCTTCGCGTCACTGTGGGATGGAAATCAGAATTAAAAGTGAAGCTCTCCGCGCAGGGAACGCGCGGTGCCCCGGTCACTGTTCAGCTTTTCGAAAATGGCGAGTTAGTCGGCGAGATACCAACACAGATTCCAGATGAAGGCGGTGAGCGCGAGGTCACCTTCGAGTTGGACCATCCCAAGATGGGGATGTTCAAGTACCGCGTGTTTGTGTCTCCATTCGCCGATGAGAAAAACAAAGACGACAATGATGAAGTGGTAAATGTCGAGGTGGTGGACGCACGCAACCGTCTTCTCTATCTGGAGGGCGTTCCGCGCTGGGAATACAAGTACCTGCGCCGAACCTTGCTTTCCGAACGCCAGATCTCTCCTGTCATCTTTTTCACCGGCTCCGACGGCACGCCGCAGGGCGGAACTCCGGTGGGCAACGTGACGGCCGACATGACGCCGCAGCAACTGGCTTACTTCAAAATTATCATGCTCGGCAACATAGACGCCAAGGAGCTTGGCGCCGCCCGGGCAAACAACCTTGTGAAGTTTGTCGAACAAGGAGGAAGCCTCATCCTGCTCGGAGGCGCGAGGGGTTGGACCGCGGGCGGGTTGGCGGAAACGGATCTCGGCAAGATCTTGCCGGTTCGCGGCAGCGACGTTAGGACGCTGGAAGGAGACAGGCCGTATCCGGTGAAGCTCAGCGAGGCTGCGCGAAGTCATCCGGCTTTTGCCGGGGACGCGGCGCTTTGGCAGAATATCCCCCCGGTGCTCTCGATATTTACCGGCTTTACCCTTTCGCCTGGCGCCGAAACGCTGGTGTCTGCGGATACCCCCTCGGGTCCGCAGCCGGTTGTGGCAACCCAGCGCTTTGGACAGGGCAAGGTGACGGCCATCCTCACCGATTCACTCTGGCGCTGGCAGCTCGGCCCGGAATCAGGCAGAGCAAGGCTCTACGAACGCTTTTGGACCCAGATGATTTCATGGCTGCTCCCGCGTCAGGAAGCGATCGACAGCATGCGACTCGAGTTCTTCGCAGATCGCGACCAGGTTTTTCTTGGTGAATCCATCGAGTTGAGCGCGCGTTTTGGCGGCGAGGACTCGCTCAAGCCGGACAGCATCGAGGCGAGAATCACATTGCCCGACAAGCGCGAGGTGCCCTACCGCATGGAGCCAAGACTTGTGAGCCTCTCTTCGGGTAAAAGCTTCTCCGGGTTCAGCACCGCATTTTCTGCGACGCAACCCGGGCTCTACAACGTAGTTGGTTCTGCGAAGCTCAATGACCACACATACTCGAGCGAGCCATTCAGCTTTTTTGTGAAGCCGCACTCTCCGGAAACGGTGACTCGCCCTGCGAAAGTGGAGGTCTTGCAAACGCTTTCCGCTGCAAGCAGTGGACGCTTTTTTGAATCGGTGGAATCGTTGGACGAGGCGCTTTTAAAACTCCAGTTCCACACCAGCGAAGAAAAACTCTCAGATTATAAAACATTATGGCGAGACTGGCCCGCCATCATCGCATTGATGTCGCTGCTCGCAATCTCATGGGGCTTAAGGAAAAGCCAAAATATGCCGTGATAAGGGTGGCGTTTCCGAGTAGAAGAATTCTGTCCATCCCATGCGTCCTTCCCTCCTTGTTTTCGCGCTCTCCGCGCTCCTGGTTCACGCGGCTCCTCCCGGACCGGTGCGTCGTTCCGTCATTGAGAACGGCAATTTTGACGATCCTGCCGCCCCTCTCAAGGGATGGATAGTCGACTACGCTTTCACCGGTAACTCGAACTACGTTGAAAATAAATCGCGGGTATCGATAGCCACGGAGGGTGCCCGCAAGAATGTCGTGCAGTTTGCCTCGGCAGGCGACCCGGGAGTTAAGATGGAGAGTCTCGCCTTCCCGCTTGAACCGGGCTTTAAGTACACCTGCTCGCTCGACATCAAAGGAGGCGGCTACCGGGTTTATTTCGCCGGTTATCAATTCGCCCCGGGGGTTCGCCCCCATGAAAACCCGGAGCTTGGCGAGCTCAGGATGATTTACCAGAGCAAGGCAACCACGGGCTCCAGTGCGGAATGGAAACAGGAGAAGTTCGAGCTGCCCGGAGTGAATCTCTCCAAGCAGGCGATCGAGCATCTCAAAAAAGTGCGATACCTCACGGTCTACATCTGGATGGCTAAGCCTGGGTTTGTGGACAATGTGGTCGTCACAAAAGCGGCGGATCCGGCAATGAACTTCTAAATCATCAGCCAGTCATGTCCTCCCACTATGCCGCGAAACTTGAACGGATCGGCCGCAGCCTGAATCTCTGGTGCGCGGAACTAAAGCTTACGCTTGGACTCACGGTGATTGGCGGCTGGATTTGGGCGCTCGGACTGCTGGACGTGTGGCTGCGCATAGGAAAGCCGGCGCGCTTGGCGACATGGACAATTCTTCTCGGGCTCGTCAGTGCGACAGTGTGGTTGGTGCGCAGCGCGCTCACGAAGCGATTCACGCTCGAGAGCATCGCCGCCACTCTCGAAAAGGCTTTTCCGCACCTCGATAATCGTCTGATCAACTATCTGCAGCTTTCCCGCAACCCCGAGGCGGATCCGTTCAAGGCCGCTTACGTAAGAGCAGGCGTGCCCGCGCTTCATAGTCTGGATTTGCGCCAGATGCGCGACGCTGCAGAACACCGCCGGAACTGGGTCGCCGTAACCTCTGCGGGATTGCTGCTACTGTGCCCACTCTTTGTGTTTGGACAGGCCTGGGCCGTTGCAGTGTGGCGTACGGTGAATCCATTCACAAATACTGCACCGCCAAGTCTGACTAAAATCATCACCGTCACTCCTGGTGATTCAACGGTGATTCAGGGTGAACCCCAGTCGCTGAGCTGTTCCGTCAAAGGCGCCGACGGACACGAAGTGCGGGTAGAGATCCAGCCGAACGACACCGTTAAAAGCATCTACTCCATAGGTCATGTCCACGGCGGCGCGGTGCAGGACTTCAGTTACAAACTGCCGAAAGTGACGACGGGTCTGCGGTATCGGTTTAAGGCGGGCGATGCTCAGGAGTCCGAGTGGTTCACGATCACGACCCGCCCGCCGCCAGCTTTCACGGGCATTTCCATCGTCGTCGTCCCCCCCCTCTACATGAAGATTCCCGCGACCACCCTCGACGCCCGCGAGGGCCGTTTGACCATTCCATCCGGTTCATCGGTGCGGCTAACCGCCACAGCAAATATGCCCCTGAAGGGAATCAAAACGGCCCCTTCCGCAAATGAACTGGTCGCGTTTGCGACCGTGAATGGGGATTCAAATGTATGGACCGCCGGTCTGCTGCTCTCGACAGGGACCTCTTTCACGCTGCATGGCGAAGATACCTCGGGCGTGGAATTCCAAGAAAACATCGCTTACACCCTGGACCCTGACAAGGCGGCCGGGATTGAAATTGTTTCACCAAATAGCCGCACAGTGCTGCCACCGGGCGAACGACCACAAATTGCATTTCGTGTCGCCGATGACTTCGGAATTTCGGAGGTGTACATCGAGGAGGTTAAACCCGACGCGGCACAGGAAGACAAAGGGACTGAACTAAAACGATGGCACGTTGGCGGCATCAGGGAATTCATGCAAGTGTGGCGCAGCGAAACCATGCCCGCTCAGGGCGTCGATGTCGGTTTCCGAATTGTGGCGATCGACAACAAGCCGAACACGCCCAACCAATCCGTTTCTGCGAACATCATCTTCAATGCCCCACCGGCAGCCGAGGTTGCAAAACAACGCGACTTATTTGAAGCGGAAGCAAAGCGTAACGTTGAAGCGGTAATCGCGTTGCAAAAACAGAATCTCGCCGACACCACCCGTTACAAGGAAGCAATGAAGTCAACCCCTGCGGCGAAATGGAAAGCCGCCGCAGACGCTCAAACACAGGTTCGTACCATCGTACACGATTTGCTCGTCAATCCGCTAAAGCCTCTCGGCAGCCTGATCCCTGCGGCCCAGAAACTTTACGTCAACGAAATGGTGCTCGCTGTGGACGCGCTGCGCTCAATTCCCGCAGCTGACGACACACGTAAGCGCTCGCTTGCAGCTGAAGCTGTGGTGTTGGAATCAACCATTCTGAAACATCTCATTTCTGCAGTTTCTACAACAGGTGAGGCGAAGCTTGAGCGGAGCGTGAACGGTCTTGGCGCGCATTTGGAAACCCTGATTCGCAACCAGAGCTCCACTTTGAAGCAGACGGTTGCAGTGGTTGAAACCAAAGCAAAGCCCACCAGGCAGCTTGTGGATTCTCAGGATGAAATCAGCAATGAAATGAACACCTTCCTTGCCGCGTGCAAAGAGGAAGCCGCCCAGGCTGCGCAAACCGATGCCGCTCTTGCCGGGACGATCGAGCGGGTAAGCGCAAAAGCCAACGAACTAAAAATCCGAAGCGACATGGTGATAGCGGCAGAGCGACTCGATCAAAACCAGTGTACGGAGGCAGTCCCGATTCAGGAGCGAATTGTCACGGGCCTGAAGATGCTCCAGTCCATCCTCGATGAGATCAAGATGCAGGAGGAGGCCGAGAAGCGTGAAATGTTGACGGATGCTGTCAATCAGGCAAAGGAGAAGCTCCAGAAGATTGAAGCTCTGAATGGCAAAATAAACGAGGCCATGGAAATGGTCAAAGGTCAGAAGGACAAGAACGACCAGGCCATGGACGAAATGAGCGAGGACTTCGCTGCCATGAAGGAAAACATCAAGCAGGCGCTTCTTGAAATCCCCAATGATCTTCACATTTTTACAGAATTGAATGTGGCCAATGACCTAGTCGAAGACGTTTTTTCAGTGTTTCAAGAAATTGAACAGAAACAGGGCTCTGAAAATGATGGCGCCGACAAGGTGCAGGAGAGAGGCGCAGCCAAAGATGAAAAGCTTCTAGCGTTGATGGGCGAGGCTCAGAAGCGTTTGGATGCCATGGAAATGTGGCTGGCTGAAAAGCCAGACGAAATGAAGATCACCGCCGAGGCCTTTGATAAGGCGGAGATGCCCGAGTCCGGTATCGCTCTCGGTGAACTAGCCGCGGCCGCACAGGACCTTCTCGGTGACCTTTTGAAGGAGGAGCAAGAGATGGCGGAGAAAGCCGATGACAGCGCCACCAATCAGGCGATGTCTGATACTCCGGCAGGCGCGGAGGTGGCAGAGGGGGAGATCGCATCGTTCGCGGCGCAAGGTAAATCAGGCAACCAGGCCCCCGACCACAAGGAGCAGGACGGGCGCTCTAACGTGGGCCGCCAGGGAATGTCGGTGGGCGAGACCGCTGCCGGATCCGGAACCATCGGAGAAGGCGACAAGAACATCGAGGCGCGCCGGACTGAGGAGCCGATTCAAAGTGGAAAAGTGGATCTCGCGGGCGAAGCGGATACAAAGGCGACTGGCGGGGGCAAGCTTGGTACCGGAAAGGCAGATGCCAAGGGCATGGGCGGAGGCGTTGAGCGGGTGGACTCGATGGAGGCGGGATCCGACGAGGGCATGGCCGCGCTCATGGCGCGGCAAGCAGATGCCCTTTACGCAAAGGCCTCGATGAAGAACGTCCGCGTAGACTCCCTCAAGAACGCTTCGCACGAGTTACGGCAAGCTGCAGACGCCATCGCCAAGGGGAATATCGAGCAGATGCGCGAATTTCGGAAGATGGCGATTTCCTCGCTGACACGAGCAGCCGCCAATTTGTCCGCCGCCCCTTCCGGTGGAATGGAGGCCAAAGGCAACACTGGAGCTCTTGAGAGCATGATCGAAAGCGGTCCGGATCAGGCTCCGCCCAAATACCGGGGCAAGGTTGCAGAGTACTACAAAGCACTGAATGGCGCCCTATGAGCCGGGGCTTAAAGACGCCGCCGAATCTCGTGCGTGAACCCAAACGGACGCGTTGCGCTGAGTAAAGTGTTATGACGCATTTTCCATCGCGTTCGCTTTAAGAGCGCATGAGGCGGAGACACTACAAACACGATGGAGATTCCAAACTACGAGCCTTTCTACCTGCATTCGCTCGCCGAGTTGCGCGCCGAGGTTACGCGTCTTGGCCTTGAAGCACACGTCGACGAGGACTTGTCGCCCTTGGGACAGCCCCTGCACATTCAAGGTAAAATAATCCAGAACCGGTTTTGCGCGCAGCCAATCTCGGGTGGCGACGCGCAGCCCGATGGTTCGCCAAGCGCGCTGACCAGAAGACGCTACCGTGCGTACGCCAGAGGCGCCTTTGGACTGATCTGGATTGAGCGCACTGCGGCGATTAAAAATCAAGAGAACAGGGGGCTGTGCCTTTCTCCTGCGACAGTTCACCACTTCGCTGCGATGCTCGAAGAGATGCGTGCTGCCGCAACGGCGCCGCCCATTGTGGTGCTCCAACTTGATTCGAAACACCCTGATGCGATTGTGTCTGCGGCACAACTCGCAAGGGATGCCGGCTTTGACGGCGTCGATATCCAGGGCGAATACGCGACATTGCCTCAAACTTTTGCGCGGGTCAGAGCAGCCGCGCCAGGGATTGTTTTGAGCACGAGACTTCGTGTTTATGATGCGGTTCGTGGCGGATTCGGTGTCCACGTGAGCGACTTTCGAAAGAACGAGCTGAGCGCCCCGATTGAATTAGTGATGCGGCTGGTCGAGGGTGGACTCCAGATGCTGAATGTCACTTCGGCAAGCCCGTGTCTGGTGGGTGCGTTGCGGGGAAGCCGGGCGATTGCAGATTTCGAGCATGGAGACGAACATCCGCTGATGACTATCGCGAGGCAGATGGGGTTGGTTCGCGCTCTGCGCGAGCATTTCCCGGGGGTCCCGATGGTTGGGAGCGGTCTGAGTTGGCTGCGGCAGTTTCTCCCGCATTTCGCCGCCGGCGCTTTGCGTTCCGGATGGATGGACTTTGCCGGATTAGGAAGGAGCGCCCTGGCTTGTCCGGACCTGCCGGCTCGGGTGCTGCGCAGTGGCGTCGTGAACGCAGGCTCGACTTGCATGGTTTGCGCCGTCTGCTCCCTTCTGGCAGAAGCAGGCAAAGAGGTGGGCTGCGTCCTTCGTGACTCCGAGGTTTACGGAAATGTCTTCCGCGAAATGCGACGTTTTGACGCGGACAGTTTGCTGGCGGGGGCTGCGCGCTGTCATCTTTGCGAGGCTGCTCCGTGCACCCAAAAATCACCGACACGAACAGATGTCGCGTCTTTCATCAAAGCCTTCAGAGAGGGGCGCGAACAGGACGCCTACCAGGTGCTTCGACGCGGAAATCCGCTTCCCGAGATGACTGCGCAAACAAGCCCAGGGTGGCTTGAGGAGGAGGGAGCCTGTATTGAAACAACGCTCACAGGCGTGCCCGTTCCGATCATGGATTTGCAATACACGGTGGGATGGCGGGCACGTCAGCGCGGCGAGAGCGGGGTTCAGCTTCCAGCGCACTGCGATGAAAAACGCGTAGCCATCGTAGGGGGTGGTCCCACGGGAATCGCGGCCGCCGCACGCCTTCTTGAGCTAGGACACAGAGTCCACATTTATGAGGCCTCGCCGGATCTTGGGGGAGTTCCCGTGCGTCTACTTTGCAAAAACCGATCCATTTCGAATTTCAAAGAGGAGATTGATGCGCTGCTGCAGCCCGGGGTGGCGGCGGGACGGCTTGAGATGTTTTTTCGGAAAACTCTGGGGACGGATATTTCCGTGTCCGGTTTGGCAGCCGAATATGACTCTGTGCTTGTGGCTGTAGGGTTATGGCGGGAGCGTTCCTTAGGCAAGGCGCGCGGAGTCGTGGGGGCTTTGGATCTGATTGAATCGGGTGCGCCAGCGGACCTAAAACGCGTCGCCGTACTTGCGGGGGGCGACAGCGCTATGGACGCGTGCCGCGCCCTGGAAGGCTGTGGTGAAGTTGAAATCTATGTGGTCTTTTCCGGACCGCGTTCCGAGCTCCACTGGCACATGCCGGAAAGCTGGTTCAGCAGGCAGGGTGTTCATGCGATGATGAACTGGCAGCCGCTCGGCTACGAATGTGATGGCGAGGGGCGAGTGGCCGGCCTCCGGTTACGGCACTCGATGCTCGGGGTCGAGGTGACCCAGTCAGTAGATTTTGTGGTCGAAGCAATGGGACTAGAGATGTCCGAAAATGTGAGAGCAGAAATTGCAAAAAGTCCGGGCCGCTTCCACACCGCGGGCGCTATGGTGAATGGGGGAGCGTCGGTTGGGCACTGCATCGCGGAGGGCTATGCTGCTGCAGAGGCAATTCATGAGGAGCTTTCAAAATGAAATTACAGTCGCGAAAAAAACTGGCTCATGACAGGTGTGTGCACCCTGCCAAAACCATTGCCCGATTGGAGAAAATTTTTGGCTCTCGGTATGATTATTGGTTGCATGAGGAAACACTTTCAGAGGAGCTGCACTGGTCTGCGATGTTCATCGAGGAACTCGATTTTCGGGCGATGGGAAAAGGCCTGACGCCGGAGGGAAGCAAGGCTGGCGCTCTCGCGGAGGGCGCGGAGTCACTTCTTTCGCGCGAGACAGGTGAGCTTGCCGGCTATTTGGGAGCGCGCGAAAAGGATGTGAGCAATGCTCTTTCGATTGCATCGCTGCTCGAGCATGTGGCGTCCGCAACCCCGCCGGTATTGGAACGCATCAGCGCGCTCGATGAAGCCTATCACTGGGTGGACGGTTATTCGCTCATCCATCAAACAACCAGAAAAGTCCCTATTGAATATGTTCGCTTTATCAGCGGACCCAACGGGCGGGCGGCAGGGAACAACCTTGAAGAAGCGATACTGCACGCTGCCCTTGAAATTTTCGAAAGGCGCGCTCAAATCGCGGTGCTTCGCAACCGCATGGTTGTGCCGACTATTGATGCATCAACAATCACAGATCCATTTGTGCACCGACAAATTTCGTTTTTACAAAAACACGGAATCGAGGTTGTGTTCAAAGATCTGGGTTTTGACGGTGCCTTACCCTGCATCGGAGCGTACTTTGTGGACCGAAATATTCCCGAACAATACCAGTTCCGGCACTTTTTCAAGGTTGGCGCATCCTTCGATACGCATGAGGCGTTGCAGCGCATTTTTACGGAATACGCGCAGGGTCGTCGAAAGCACGAATTTTTGGATCCGCAATCCGCGCAAATCGACGCCGAAGTAGGTGCGTTGTTGGATTACGATTTTCGCAGGCTGCCCGCACAACCCGACGACTGTGACAATTTCATGTCTGCTTTCATGTTTGGCTTTGTTCCTTACCGGGACGGGGATTTTTTGCGCGAAGGCGCAGAGGTATCGCTCAACGCTGCACCTGTCCAAGAAGACTGCCTTGATGACATCGCGCAAGTCTGTTCGGTTTGCGAGACACTTGGGAAAGACTGCCTTGTGGTCGACCTTTCCGATCCGGAACATGATTTTCCAGTGGTCCAGGTCATTGTCCCCAGCTACTCCGATGTGCTGCCGTTTCATCCGGCGGAGAGCTGCGCGCTGCTCAAAAAGTGGACTCGCACAGACGTGCTGGAGTCGTATCAAACGAAGAACCCATAAATTGTTTTTTTTGAATGCAGCCAGACCGGACGGGCCCTGTGATCTGCGAAGGAAAAGTCCAAATAGTTCGAAACTCGCGCGCACGACTCCTGAGAATCGGCATTGCGAACTGAAGGGCCCGCTCCCATTCGCAAAGCTCCGGCACCCATCAAAAGACCCCAAAACAGTGCCCTCTAGTTCCCTGCTTCTGACAAAACCTCCATCAAGGCTCTCAGCCCGATCGCTTCGACACCGGCTCCCAAAGGAAACCGGTCCGCACCGGCGTACACCACAAATTTCCGAGCAGGCTTGAGATCTTGGCAGGCTTCATAAAAACCACGCGAAAGATTGCTGCTATGCCCCCGTTTGATCTCGATCGCCCATCTCTCCCCGCCGGGAAGCTCAAGCACAAGATCCACCCCGGCACCGCCGCTGGTGCGGTAAAATCCCGGAACAGCTCTTGCCGGGCCCGCGGAAAGCAGATTTTCAATGACATACCCCTCCCAGCTTCCTCCCGCGACGGGGTGCCCGAGCAGCGAGTCTCGGTCGCGAAGATTCAACAGGGCATGGAGTAAACCGCTGTCCCGGATGTAAAGTTTCGGAGATTTCACCAGCCGTTTTCCCACATTGACGTGGTAGGGTTGGAGGCGTCTCACCAACAACAAATCCACCAGAAGATCGGTGTAGCGGCTTGCAGTTTGAGGGCTGATTTCCAGCCCTGCCGCGACTTTTGAGGCGTTGTGCAGGCCTCCCTGATTATGGGCAAGCATGGTCCAAAAGCGGCGCAGTGTTTCGGCCGGAATGCGTGGTCCAAACTGGGGAATATCCCGCTCCAAGTAGGTGCGGATGAGATCCACCCGCCATTCCAAACTCAACTCGTCAGTCTTGGATAGGTAACTTTCCGGGAAGCCGCCCCTTGTCCACAGCGACTCAAGGGGGTCTTCCGGCACCTCCAATGCGTGCAATGGAGTCATCTCAAGAAATGCAATCCGTCCTGCGAGAGTTTCTCCACTTTGCCGAAGGAGTTCCAGCGATGCGGAGCCGAGAAGCAGAAAGCGTCCGGTCTTCAGCCCCTTGGCCCGCCCCTCGTCGATGATTCCCCGAAGCGCCTCAAAGAGGCCGGGAGAGCGTTGAATCTCGTCAAAAACTACAAACCGGTTTTCATGAGGAGCGAGGAAAAGCCGGGGATCAGTCAGCTTTTCGCGATCCCGGAAGTTTTCCAGATCGAGGTAGAGGCCGTCGAAGGATTGAGCGAATTGCCGGGCGAGAGTGGTTTTACCGACTTGCCTGGGGCCAAGAAGAGCGGCGGCCGGCTGGCGGCATAAGGCACGCTGCAAGTCAGCGAGAATTGAGCGGGCGATCATCCTTGCATATTATCCGTGCCTTGGTTGATTTACAAGGAATGCGAGCAGGCCTCGCTGGCGACGGTCGGATCAGGGAGAGCTGGCCGCTCCGCTCTCTCGGGCGACAGGGACAGGGATGCTGCAAGGATTGCGAGGGGGCGTCCGAGGTGTCCGGTTCCGGAGCAACCGCCGGGAGATCGCTTTTTTCGCGCCCGCCCGAGTGTCACGCCTTCCTTCGTGCTGTTACGAATTGAGTGGGCCCAGCCGAGTGGCGCGCCCTGCACTAGGTGCACTGGCGGTGCACTGGGGACAGGCAATTGGGAACAGGCAGGGGACACCTACCGGGGACAGGCAATTGGGGACACCTAGCGTATCTAGC
>JBILKY010000141.1:0-9184 GCA_044376395.1 Chthoniobacteraceae bacterium
ACTCCTGTGCGGGCTGCGTTTTCCTTCCTCCGGCGCCATCTGGATTGGGGATCGTGAAATCACAAACCTCACGCCGGGCGAGCGGGGCATCGGTTATGTGCCGCAGGACGGTGCGCTTTTTCCTACGCTGACCGTGCGCGAGAACATCGGGTTTGCGCTACGGATCCGCGGGGAATCAGGCCCGGGTTCGCGCGCTGCGGTGGAGTCGCTTGCGGAGCGGCTTGGAATCGCGGGGGTGTTGGATCGAAAACCGCAGCATCTTTCCGGAGGTGAGCGGCAGCGCGTTGCCTTGGCGCGGGCGCTGGCAGCGAAACCGACCGTGCTGGTGTTGGACGAGCCGCTCAGTGCGCTGGACGAGGAGTTGCGCGAGGATCTGGCGCGTCTTTTGAAGGAGATCCAGCGTGACCTGAAACTCACAACGCTCCACGTTACGCATCATAGGCAGGAGGCCGCCCAGTTGGCGGACCATGTTCTGCGGCTCGAACACGGATCCGTCGCATGTGATCCTGTTTTGCAATCAAACGGATGACACCGATGAAATCCCCCGAGCTCACAGATGAAGAACGCGCCGTTTACGAGTGGCAGATGCTGCTTCCGAACTTTGGTGACACGGCTCAGCGCAGGCTCAAGGCTGCGTCGGTGCTGATTTCGCGTGTGGGCGGTGTGGGTGGTGCCGTCGCTCTGCAGCTTGCTGCGGCAGGGATCGGGCGGTTGGTGCTCGCGCACGCCGGTGATTTAAAGCCGAGCGACTTGAACAGGCAGCTTTTGCAGCGGCATGCGCGGATCGGGCTGCCCCGGATGGATTCAATCTTGGAGCAATTAAAGGCGTTGAACCCGCGGTTGGAGGTGGTTGCTGTGCGCGAAAATGTATCAGCAGACAATGCCTCCGATCTTGTGCGGCAGGCTGATGTCGTGGTGGATGCTGCGCCGCTTTTCGCAGAGCGTTTTGCTTTGAACAGGGCCGCGGTGCAACAGCGCAAGCCGATGGTCGAATCCGCGATGTATGCGTTCGAGGCGCAGCTCACGACCATCCTTCCCGGCACCACGCCGTGCCTGCGCTGTTTTGTGCGCGAGGCGCCCGCGCACTGGACCCGCAAGTTCCCTGTGCTTGGCGCAGTCTCCGGTACCGTCGGTTGTATGGCGGCCGTGGAGGTGGTCAAGCTGCTCACCGGAGTGGGCAAGACGCTTGCTGGCGTGTTGTTGTCGATGGATCTTGGCACCATGGAATTTCGGCGCTTGAAAATCGCACGTGCGACGGTTTGCCCGGAGTGCGCAGGGCTCGGAAAATTTTCAGGGGTGGTGGCGGATGAATGAGCCGGCAAACATGAAGCCGTTATCGCTTCGCAAGTTGACGGCCTTCGCAGCCTTTGCGCCCTTTGCGCTATTAGCCGCGTGGATCTCATTCAGCTCGGCCCCGGCGTCTGGCGCACCGGTGGAGGCGATCGATGAGGCCGCGAAAAAAGGCGTTGCGTTCCTGCTCGGGGAACAGGATGCGCGCGGAGCGATCCGCGAGCATGGTTCGTACGATACGGCGATGACCGCGCTCTCGTGCCTTGCGATGGCCGCCGTTGGACACTTGCCGTCCGACCTCAATCCAGAGGGCTTAGCGATGCGCAGGGCGATGGATTTTCTGCTGGCCCCTGAGCGTCAGGACAACGAGGGGTATTTTGGAGCGAAGGACAATTCGCGGATGTACGGGCATGGGATCACCACGTTGTTTCTCGCGGAGATGCTTGGTATGGGCGCGGACGCAAAGCAGGACGCTGCCCTGCAAGCCGCTTGCACGCGCGCGATCTCGCTGATCTTGCGGGCGCAAGCTGTGTCGAAGAGCGAGGGGCACAGGGGCGGTTGGCGGTACACGCCGCTTGCGACCGACTCGGATTTGTCCGTGAGCATCTGGCAGCTGATGGCGCTCCGGTCTGCGAAAAACGCAGGATTAGATGTGCCCAAGGCCTCGATCGACGATGCAGTGGCCTACATCCGGCGTTGCTTCAAGGGTGCGACGAAGGGAACCGGAACCGTCGGGTTCGGTTACACGTATACCACGGTGCCGGTGTGGTCGACCGCAACGGAGGGGCTGCTCGCAATGCAGGTGTGTGGACATTACGAGGCGCCGGAAGTAATCGCGACCGCAGACTGGCTCATGAAGAACCCGCCAAAAGTGAAGGGAAACAGCTGGTTTTATTACGGCACTTACTACTACGCGCAGGGCATGTACCAGCGCGGCGAAACTTACGCGGCGGAGGCGGCGGAGCGCGTCGCCGAGGTGCTTCTCCCGATGCAGGAAGCCGACGGATCATGGAAACCGGGCGCCGGATCCGAGAGCAACCGGATTTATCGCACCGCAATGGCGCTGTTGAGTCTCAGTGTGAAGTACCATTTTTTGCCGATCTACCAGCGCTGAGGTGAACGGTGGTCGAGCGGAGGGCGCTGCCGCTTACGATGCTGGTTCCGGGGCGCAGGCGCAGAATAAATTCCGGTCGCCCCAGACGTTGTCGATGCGTGACACGGCGGGCCAGAATTTGTTTTCCCGCACCCACGGCGCCGGGAAAGCAGCTTGTTCGCGGGTGTACGGGCGGTTCCAGTCGTCTGATGCGATGACGTAGGCCGTGTGCGGCGCGTGCTTGAGAAGGTTGTTTGACGGGTCGCTCCTGCCGTTTTCGATTTCGGTCATTTCAGCGTGGATGGAAATCATTGCTTCGCAAAACCGGTCTAACTCCTGCTTGGATTCGCTCTCCGTTGGTTCAACCATGAGCGTGCCGGGCACGGGCCAGCTGAGCGTCGGGGCATGGAACCCGTAATCCATTAATCTTTTCGCCACGTCCTCGGCGGTGGTGAGCTTGAATCCGCGCAAATCGAGAATGCACTCATGCGCGACCCAGCCATTGGATCCGCGGAAAAGGATGGGAAAGTAGGGATCCAGCCTGCGGGCAATGTAGTTGGCGTTCAGAATTGCCGTCGCCGTGGCTTCCCGTAGACCAAGCGCCCCCATCATTCGGAGGTACATCCAGGGAATCACTAGAATCCCCGCGCTGCCCTCCGGTGCTGCGGAAACCGCACCGATGCGTTGACCGTCGGGCAGACCGCCAGCGCGCTCGGTCGGGAGAAACGCAACCAAATGTTGTGCCACGCCGATCGGGCCGACGCCAGGTCCGCCGCCGCCGTGCGGAATGCAGAACGTTTTGTGCAGGTTCAGATGGCAGACGTCGGCGCCGAAATCCGCGGGCCGGCAGAGGGCGACCTGTGCGTTCAAGTTCGCGCCGTCCATGTAGACCTGCCCGCCGTGGGCGTGGATGCATTCGCAAATTTCGCGGATTCCTGCTTCGAACACGCCGTGCGTGCTTGGATACGTGACCATCAGCGCGGCGAGTTGTCCGGCATGCGCTGCCGCCTTAGCTCGCAGATCGTTCATGTCCACGTCGCCGTTTTCCTGGCACGCCACGGTCACCACGCGCATGCCCACCATGACGGCGCTCGCCGGGTTGGTGCCATGCGCGCTGGTGGGTATCAAACAAACATCGCGGTGCAGGTCGCCGCGCGCCCTGTGGTACGCGCGAATCACGAGAAGCCCCGCGTATTCACCTTGCGATCCGGCATTGGGCTGCAGGGAAATACCGCTGAACCCTGTGATTTCTGCAAGCCACTTCTTGAGTTGCGTGCACAGCTTCGCGTAGCCGCGGGCCTGTTCCGGCGGACAGAACGGATGCATGTTTGCAAACTCGGACCACGTGACGCCGAGCATCTCGCTCGTCGCGTTGAGCTTCATCGTGCACGAGCCGAGCGGAATCATCGAATGCACAAGCGAAAGATCCTTCGCTTCGAGGCTTCGGATGTAGCGCAGCATTTGCGTTTCCGAATGGTGCGAGTGAAAAACCTGATGAGTCAAAAACGGCGAAGTGCGTGTTTCAATGTCTGCACACGAAGCCGCCACTTCGCTGCAAAGCGCGGCCAGATCGACCTTGGCACCGGGAAGAGCCACTTCAAAAATGGACAGCAGATCCGCGGCGTTCACCGTCTCATCCACGCTGATGCCGATGCCCTCCGCCAACGGCCGCAGGTTCAGGCCGGCCGCGTCCGCGCGGCGGATCCACGCTTCGCGTTCAGCGTTTGGCAAAAGGACCGTGAGCGTGTCAAAAAAGCGGGAGCTGCACAGCTTGAAGCCAAGGTTACTGAGACCTTTCGCAAGAACACTTGCGAGCCGGTGAACGCGTTGTGCGATCTCACGCAGGCCCTCCGGCCCGTGGTAAACCGCGTACATCGACGCCATCACGGCGAGCAGCACCTGTGCCGTGCAGATGTTGCTCGTGGCTTTGTCCCGCCGGATGTGTTGTTCCCGTGTTTGAAGAGCAAGCCGGTACGCGGGGCGTCCAGTCGCATCGTGTGAAAGGCCGACCAGACGGCCCGGCAGCACGCGCTTGAAGGCGTCGCGGGTCGCGATGTACGCGGCATGAGGGCCGCCGAATCCCATGGGCACGCCGAAACGCTGCGTGGACCCGACCGCGATGTCGGCGCCCCAGGCGCCGGGAGGCTCGATAAGCGTCAGCGCGAGCGGATCTGCTGCGGCAATTACGAGAGCGCCGGCGGCGTGCGCAGCCTTTGCGAGCTCCGTGTGGGAGCCGATGCGTCCGAATGTGTCAGGCACCTGCACGACGATGGCGACAGTGTCCGCCGTGACGGCACCTGGCTCGACCGGGCAGAAGCGGACAGTCAACCCCAAAGCCTCTGCGCGCGTCGCGACCACAGCCTGCGTCTGGGGATGGCAGCCCTCGTCGACAAGAAGTGTCATGGCGTTCCGCCCTTTATGGAGGGCGATGGCCATGGAAACCGCCTCCGCGACGGCCGTGCCTTCATCGAGCAGCGAGGCGTTTGCAATCTCCATGCCCGTGAGATCCGTGACCATGGTCTGGAAATTCACGAGAGCCTCCAGTCTGCCTTGGGCGATCTCCGCTTGGTAGGGCGTGTAAGCGGTGTACCAGGCCGGATTCTCAAGGATGTTGCGCTGGATCACCGGCGGCGTGATGCATCCGTAGTAACCTTGGCCGATAAAACTTTTTGCTACGGTGTTTTGCGCGGCGATCTCTCGGAGCTCAGCGAGAGCTTCTCGCTCCCCGCTTGCATCCGGCAGGTCGAGGGGGCGCCGCAATCTGATGTTCTCCGGTACGGCCGCGTCTTCGAGTGCCTCGATGGAAGGTAGGCCGAGAAGCGCAAGCATGGCAGCCTTGTCGTCGCGCCCCGGGCCGATGTGTCTTCGGGCGAAAGTGTCCAGCGGTGCCAACTCTGCGGGGTTCTGGGGAGAAACCTGAGGTGGGCGGCGGTGCGACATCCCTTAAACCTGTAACAATCGGAGGCGCCAATCAAGCGGTTGGAGCTAGGCGGCGGCATAAAAACGATCTACTCTTGGATCAACGTTTCGCAGCGCGTTGAAGGTTCGATCCGCCCCCCTCCTTATGAACCGCCTGACACTCACTCTAAGCCTCGTCTCTTTGGTTTCCGCAACCGCTCAGTCGGCCGAAGGCCCGACGCCTGCGGAGGCGCTTGCGTCTTTCCAGATTCAGGATTCGCTTAAAGTCGAGTTGGTGGCATCCGAGCCGCTCACCGCCTCCCCGTGCGCGATGGCGTTTGATGAGCGCGGCCGTCTTTTCGTCGCGGAAAACCGTGGGTACCCGCGAGGCCCTGCGGAGGGCGAAGCTCCCATGGGTGTGGTTGCCATGCTTGAAGACTTGGATCACGACGGGCGGATGGACAAACGCACGGTTTTTGCGGACGGCCTCTCCTTTCCGAACGGCGTACTGCCTTGGAAAGACGGGCTCATTGTGACCTGTTCGCCGGATCTTCTATTCCTGCGCGACACGGATGGAGACGGGCGCGCCGATGAAAAGCGCGTCCTGCTCACCGGATTTGACACGCAGAAAAGCACCCAGCTTCGTGTCAATGGGCCCACAGTGGGTCCGGACGGCCAGATATGGCTCGCAAGCGGGCTGAGCGGCGGCACTGTCAGCAACCCCGCACATCCCGAATTCGGCTCACTGGAGCTGAAGGGCGACCTCCGCTACGATCCGCGCACCGGGCGGTTTCAGGCGATCTCAGGCCGCAGCCAGTACGGGCACTCCATCGACTGGGTTGGGCGGCGTTTCATCTGCATGAACCGCGTCCAGGTGCAGCACGTTGTCATGCCCTTCAACGCGCTGCGTCACAATCCGAACTTCGCTTTCTCGGACGCTGTCCAGAATTGTCCCGAGCCGGCGCACAATCATTTGCTGCGCGGAGGCTCCGGGGCGGCAAGGATTTTTCCGATCAGCAAGAACATCACCACGGCGGATTCGCATGCCGGAACATTCAGCGCAGCGTGCGCGGTGACGGTTTGGGAGGGGGGCAGTTTGACTCCCGAATTTTTCGGCGCGGTGTTTTCGTGCGACCCAACCGGGAACCTCATCCATGTGGATCGGCTCGAGCCCCGCGGTGCGTCATTTGCCGCGGTCCCGCTTTTGAACGGACGCGAATTCCTCGCGTCCCGGGACGACTGGTTCAGACCTGTGTTTCTCGCAAGCGGCCCGGACGGCGCGCTCTACGTGTGTGATATGACGCGGAAGGTCATCGAGCATCCGGATTATCTTCCCGAAGAAGTTCGCAAACACACGGACTTCGAGAGCGGCCGCAAACTGGGGCGCATTTGGCGCGTGATCCGAAAAAAAGGCGCACCGGCACCGGCTGTGATCCCAGAAAAACAGACCACCGAGCAATGGGTGGCGCGACTTGGCAGCGTCAATGCATGGGAGCGGCAGATCGCATTCCGCAAACTGGTGGAGCAGAAGCCGGAGTCTTTTGCGGACCTGCTCAAATCCGCGTTTGAACGCGGACTGCGGCCCGACACAGTGGTGTCGCTGCTGCGCCTGGCCAGCTTCTCGGGAACGCTTAGCAAAGATCTCCTGCTGCAAGCGCTGCGCCACCGTGATCCAGAGGTGCGCGAGGTCGCGCTCACCAGCCTGCCAGAGAAGTTGGATTTCAAACTGCTGGAAGCCGTGCAGTCTCTTGCAGGTGACAACGACCCGAGGGTGCGTTTCCATTGCGCGCTTGCGCTCGGCGGGCTTGGTGCTGGTGTTGAATCTGCTTTGGCGGAAATCGCGCAGCGCGATGGCGCGGATAAATGGACGCGTGCAGCGGTGCTTGGAAGTGCGGGGGGTCTTGAATCGAAACTGCTCGAGTTGCTGCTGGATTCAACCACCGGCGTTCCGCACGAGTTTGTCGCAAATCTTGCAAAGCTCATCGCGAAGGCGACTGAAGCGTCGAAACGCCCCGCGTTGATGACCGCGCTGCTTGAGCGGGCATCGCGTTCGGAGGCGCAGCGCCTCGCCATAGCAGCCGGATTTTCCGATGCACTGCCGGCGTTTCAGCCCGGCTCGCTGCTTGCAAACACCATTGAAGCGGCCAAGCGCACGGCGCGCGAACTGGGGCCTGACCGATTACTAGCCATCGATCTGCTGGGCGGCACCAACTTCCAAACTGCCGGAGAACTGCTGCTCGGATTGTTGTCAGGAACCGAGGCGCAGATACAGTCTGCGAGCGTTTCAGCGCTTGCGCGGTTCGGCGATAAGGAGACTGCGAATGCGCTTTTGGAGTCGAAACGCTGGGCTGCTCTTGCTCCGGCGCTGCGCGACAGCGTGCTGAACGCCATGGTGTCGAGGCCTCCGCTTGCGGAGGTGTTACTGGATCATATCGAGGCGCAGAAAATCATGGCCAGCAGCATTGATTCGCGCAGGCGGCAATTGCTGCTCGCGAGTCGTGATACCCGGTTGAAGGAGCGCGCGGCGAAATTGTTTTCACAAGTCGCTTCCGGGGATCGCATGAAGGCGTTTGAGTCTTCCAAAGAAGTGCTGGCGCTCGTGGCTCACCCTGGTGACGGGCGCGAAGTTTTCCGGCGCGCGTGCGCCACTTGTCACAGGATGGACCGCGAAGGGCATCCCGTCGGGCCTGATCTTTTCGATATCCGCCGGCAGACCAAGGAAAACATCCTGCTGCATATCGTGGTGCCTGAATTCGAAATCGCCCCGGGGTTCACCTCGTATCTGGTGGAGGCGCAGGACGGTCGCACGTTGCTAGGAGTGATGAGTTCCGAGACGCCTGAGAGCGTCACGCTGCGCCAGCCCGGAGGGCAGGAGGACACCATCCTGCGCGCTCAAATCAAAAGCCTGCAGGCGAGCCCGCTCTCGCTGATGCCACAGGGTTTTGAGGCCGCGCTCAAGAAGCAGGAGTTGGCGGATCTGCTCGCGTATTTGCGCGGGGAGGGTTGAGCAACCGCGCGCGGAGATTGACCGTTGCAGGGGTTGTTTTAGACCGGAGCAAGTGCGATCAGTATCTGGGTGCGTCTGGGCACAGCTTGCGTTTGGGCGGCATCATAACGGGGTGGATTGCAAGGGTTCGAACGCTGGATTGCTGTGCGATATCTTTGGCGGGCTCAACGTCGAAGCGCAGCTGGGGCTGCGCGGTCCCAGGGGTTGTAAACGGATCGCGATTTTGCAGAAGCATCGCCAATGGGAAAGGTCTTTCGCGACAGTAGCTCGCGGGAGCTGTCGGAAGGCGCTGTCCGCCCGGCTCAGCGTGGATCGGCGTTGAGGGCGTTGAGGGCGTCAAGAACTCGCTGCAAGTCCGACAGGTTTTCCAGCACGGCGTCAGGATTGCACGCAGCGAGCGCTTCGGCGTTGAACGCACCAGTCGCAACGGCAAGAACACGTGCGCCGATGGCCCGCGCGCAGGAGACGTCGTGAGGCGTGTCGCCGATGATTGTCGTGCGCCCCGGCTCGAAGCGCACGCCGTGGAGCGCGGTGGCGCGTTGCTGCGCAAACTGGCCGAGCGCATTCCGGTCGTGGTGATCGTCGGCAAACGCGCCGAACGGGAAAAAATGGTCCACGCCGTAGTGGGTCAGCTTGAGTTGCGCGCCGCGTTCCAAGTTGCCAGTCAGTAAGCCAAGTGCGACATGCTGACGCGCGTGGAGGTCCTGAAGCAGCGGTTCGATGCCGGGAAGCAGGGTGCCCGTGCGCCTTGGCAATTCGAGTTTCAGGTTCCGCAGGTAGCCTTGGTAAAATTGCTCAAGCGTTTCAGCGGTTACGGCGATGTTGTGATAAGCAAGCATCTGCCGTGCGATGCCGGAGTCGGTGCGTCCGGCGATCTCGATGTTGCGCAGATCATC
>JBILKY010000016.1:0-25743 GCA_044376395.1 Chthoniobacteraceae bacterium
AGGGTTGCCTGTGACATTCTCGAAGTGGTTATCTGCGATCCATCCACGAGAGCCGTTGAACTTCACGCCATGGCCACGTCCGCCGACATGCCGGTTGTGGCGATAGACGAAGTCTTCGTTGCTCGGTGCATAACGATAAACCAAAACGCCGCTCCAAGACTGCCTTGATTCGCGTCCGAGTTTGCTTGCAAGCTGGGCGAGGTCAGCGCCGAGTTGAATGCGCATGGCTTTCCGGCCCTCCGAAACCGTTCGCACCGTGGTAATGGCAAAATGCCCGCTGAGCGGGTCCACGAAGACGACGCGGTCCGCAGGCCGCAGTTCACTGTTGGTCCATGAATCCGCCAAAATGATCGAGTCAGGGCCGTCGGCGCGGTCGGCCTTCATGCGCAGAGCCTGATGCGCTGGGCCACCGTCATCGGCCAGGCATTCGTATTCACAGGCTTCCACCCATGCGCCGATGCGTCCGTTGTTCACACCCGAGTGGCCTCCCTGGTAGTCGGCAGGCGCGCGGCGCACCGCTTTCACGGCGAGCAAGCTCTGCGCGGAATTGTCATTGCCGAGGCAGGGGCCGCCGGGGTGATCGACGAGTCTGATGTTGCTGAGTGTGCATTGCTCTGTGCCATCCATACGGACAAAGGGCGATCGATATTCCGTGACGACTGCCAGTGCGCCCGGTTCGTGATGGGACAAAGCACCCGCCTTGACCGGAGCAATGTAAAACTGTCCGTCCGAATGCGGCACTGATACAGCCTTGGCGTCCCTTGCGGAGACAAATCCGCGGCTCAGATGCCGCCCATGATGCGCGGGGTCCACGCGATTGAGGAAGCTGCCACCATTCCCTTCACCCACAAAGAAACGCGCCACGTCGGGGTCGTAGCCAGGTTCAGGCTTCACCACAAGTCGTGCGTTGGGTTGATCGACCGCCAGCACGCGCACCAGGGTGTGACCAGGCTGGCTGCTACGTGCTTCAAAGTTCTGGACCGTCACACGCTGACAGTCCCGCAGACTGAGGAGGCACGTTTCGCCTGCGAGCACCAACTCGGCGCCGTTGCCGTCGATGATCAGATCATGCGCTTTCTCCAAGGCTGCCAGCCCGGTGCGATCATGCACGGAGAGTGCATATTTCCCCGGCTCAAAATCTACTCGTGCCGGACCACTCACCGCCGCCTCCCGCAGCACCCGCGCCACGGTCTCCTCATCGCTTCCAGCACGGATGGAAAAGGCCTTCTCTGGAGCACGCACTTCAAATGCAGCGGCCTGCGACCACTCGCCATCACCACGCCGCACACGCCACCAATACTTCCATGGGGGCAAAGGCCTCACTGACACAAAACGCGATACGACTTCGAGCCGGTCATCGCAAACCATCTCTGCGAAGGCCTCATCTCGCGCGACTTGAATGCGGTGTACCTCATCAATCCCTACATCCTCCTCGCGCTGCCACCGGAAGTGAGGATGTGGCGAATAGGTGATTGCACCGGCGGCAGGCGATTCCGGTTTTGGTGCCTCCGCGGCATTTAGCGACGCAAGAGATGGCAGTAGCAGCATGCTCAGCAGCTTATTTCTGTGTTTCATACAGCGTGTGGATTTGTGAGGGACGCGAATTCGCTTTTCGCTCCGTTTCCGCAGCGCGCGCGCCATCGTCGTGAGGCGCGCGAGAGCTTCTGCACTTCAATCACGAAGAGCATACGCTCCTCATAGGTCATCTTCTGCGCGGGCTGTAGATTCGCCCCGTAGCCCCGACGGCTTACTCAGTAATATTTGGGGTGTGGTCAATGCCGCGCTTGATAGGTTCGTGGCAGACGGCTGGTCGTGGTGGATTGGCGGTTGTCAGACCCTCAAGATCGCGGGTCTGGCTCCGCTCGACAATCCCATACCATCAATCAGTTTAAAATCGGTCGCCACCCCTCCCATGAAAAAACTCACATTGCTGTTTTGCGCCGTTGTAGCAGCACTGTCGGTGCCATTCTCAGTTGAAGCCGCCCCCGCTGGCGGAGGAATCACGGTACCCGATTTTACAAAGGGCGACCCAATACCCGGCGGAGCTGGACACGACTGGAACCTTGGCGCCACCGGGGCCCGCGGTTGGATGTACTGCGAGAAGATGGGCACAACGGACGCCCGGCAGATCGCCGTCACCAGCGTTGACGCGGGCTCGCCCGCGGACGGAATTCTTGTGAGGGGAGACGTGCTGCTGGGCGCTGGCGGAAACCTTTTCTCCTTCGATCCGCGCACGGAACTTGGAAGGGCGCTTACCGCTGCGGAATCCGTGGCAGGCGGCGGCAAACTGACCCTCACACGCTGGCGTGCAGGGGCCACGGAGGAAGTCACACTCGCACTCTCTCTGCTTGGCGGTTATTCTGCTACAGCTCCTTTCGGCTGCCAGAAATCAGCTTCTATTTTGAAGAAAGGATGCAGCCTGCTGGCGGGCCGGATGGCCGCGGCAGACTATGGAAAAAGACAGAACCCCATCACCCGCTCACTCAATGCCCTGGCATTGCTGGCGACGGGCGATGCGGACTTTCTTCCGTTGGTGAAACGGGAGGCACAATGGGCGGCCGAGTTTTCCGCAACTGACATGCAGTCGTGGCTGTACGGTTACGTGATGACGCTGCTGTCTGAATACGTGCTAGCCACCGGTGACACGAGCGTCATGCTGGGCTTGTCCCGGCTCGCCCTCAACACCGCGAAGGGGCAAAGCGCTGTGGGGTCTTGGGGCCACAAGTTTGCCAGACCCGACGGGAGGTTGTTTGGCTACGGAATGATGAATTCCCCCGGAATACCGCTCACTATCGGTCTTGTGCTCGCTAGGGAGGCCGGTTTGAAAGAGCCCGCACTCGACCTTGCCATCGAGCGCAGCGTGCGTCTGCTCAGCTTTTACATCGGCAAGGGCGCGATCCCTTATGGCGACCACCATCCCTGGACGCAGACACACGACGACAACGGCAAGTGCGGAATGGTGGCCGTTCTCTTCAATCTGCTAGGCGATCGGCGGGGTGTGGATTTTTTCTCCCGCATGAGCCTTGCTTCGCATGGCGCGGAACGTGACACCGGGCACACTGGAAACTTCTTTAACCCGAGCTCGGAAGTTGGAGACAAAAATCAGGGTTAATAAGGCTGCACATGAGGGGGGCTGGCGGCTTCGATTCCACCTTCGGCGAAGTTGGAATTTTCCACTCCAAGATTTTTTGGATGATGGCTCTGTGTTTTTCAAGGGCGACCCCATGCTGTGCAGATCAAAAGCAAGAACCTTCGCGCTGCGTTTGAGTGTGGCGCTCAATCTGGCCGCCACAAGATCGGGAAGCTTTATTCGCTGTGACAGTCAGCTGTCTAAAATTGTGCCTCAAAATAGGCCTAAGTGCGGGTGCTCTGCCTCATCGTTGGTCTGCCCCTCGATACGCGGCTGGCGTCGCTTTAAACACGCGCTTGAAATGCTGGCCAAAGCGGGAGACGTCGCGGTAGCCGACGCGTTTGGCGATACGGGTAATCGGAAGCCGGGTGGTGTGTAGAAGTTCGGCGGCCTTTTCCAAGCGTAGCCTTTGTAGGTAGGCTTGGAAGCTGAGTCCGTGTTGTTGGCGGAATAGGCGGGAGAGATTGCCCGGGCTGGTGAAGGCAATCTTGTTGGCAACGTGCGTGAGCTTTAGCGGGCAATGCAACCGGAAGACGAGATGCGCTACGGCTCGCTTGAGTGGATCACCTTCGGGCTCGGTGGTGAAATTGCTTTGCTCAGCGAGACCGAACCAAACAGCCTCGATGTGGGTGCGGGCGGCGTCCTCGGCGGCAGCGGGATCACCGAGGGCGATGGTTTCAACGAGGTGCTCGTGCTCCTCTGCGATGGTGCGGGGGTCTGGGAAGCAGTCGTCAAAACCCTGCTTGTGCAGCGCTCCGAGATTGTCCCAGACCGAGCGCCAAGTTTCCTGGAGCAGGGGAATGTTGGCGAGGTTTACGATGGTTTCGTGGAGTTCAAGGTCCGCTTGACGAAAGGCGCTGTAGTTCTTCGCAAGCAGGGCGTTGGTAAGCCGTTTTAAGATGGAGCGTAGCTGCTTGAGTGTTCCGGGTGAAGCCGTGGCATGCGTGGCAGCGTGGCGGGCGGCGAAGCCTTCTAGCACGGAGCGGAGTTCAGAAAGCCGGCGCAGTTCGATGGTGGTCATGGCGGTAATATGCGAAATCAGGCTTCAAGCTATGCGGCAGAAGTCAAAGGTGTGCACCTCTAGGGATCATTGTTGTAAACGCAATTCTCGATGCATTTGATCATCTATACGGCACGTGCTTATGCCAAATCAAACATCTCACCGCAACCACCCATGATCATGCCCGACAAAATCCCATTTGGGGTCATCGCTCCGATGACGACACCTTTTTCCTCCTCCGGCGAACTGAACGCCAAGTCCATCCGCAGCCAGGTGGAGTTCCTCGTTCGTGAACGGGCCGACAGCCTTGCAGTCGGCGGCTCGACGGGCGAGGGGCAGACGCTGGACGCGGATGAACTCCGCGCCTGCGTAAGCGAAGTGCGCGAGGCGATGCCGGCGGATATGCCGCTAATCGCGAGCACCATTTGCGACAGCACCCGCCAGGCGATCCGCAGCATCAAAGCGGTGGAAGGCCTCGGCGTGGATGCGATCCAGCTCACGCCGGTGCATTACCTTTTTCGTCCGGATGACGAGATGATGATCGAGCACTTCCGCGTGATCCATGAGGAGACAGGCATGCCGTTGATCATCTACAATGTCGTGCACTGGTGCTATCTCTCGCCGGAATTGACCGTGCGGCTCATGAACGAGGTGCCGGGTGTGATGGGTATCAAGCAAAGCGCGGGTGATTTGAAACTCTTCGCCGATCTCATGATCAACGCGCCGAAAGGCCGGAAGATTTACAGCGCAGTTGATGCCCTGATGTATCCCTCTTTCTGCCTCGGTACGCCAGGCGTGATTGCGGCCACGCCCTCCGGCATCCCGCGGGCGACGGCGCTGTTGCGCGACGCAGTAGCCAAGGGCGATCACGCAAATGCCCTGCGCCTGCACGAGGCCATTCTGCGCTTTTGGAACGCCACGGATCACTACAATCTGCCCGCCTGCATCCGCTACGCCCAGTCGCTCCAGGGCGTCGATGCAGGCTTTCCCCGGATGCCAATGCGCCCCGCCACCGAGGCGCAGCGGGCGAAGATCAAGCCCGCGCTCGAGGCGGTGCTGAAGCTTGCAAACTCGCTGAGCTAAACCGCCTCCTGCTCGCCACGCATGCCCCCCCTTGCCGGCATAACGCTCAGCCTTTTGTTCATTGTGCTCGCCGTGGCGTCACGCTCGGTGCGCGTGATGAACGGACTTGGGTTCACCTTTGTGGTGCTTGCGACGGGGGCGGGGGCGATCACGTTTCCCGCCGCCTTCATCTCATGGGGCGGCTTTGAGTTGAAATTTGCCATCACGCCGCTCGTGCAGGTCATCCTGCTCGGCATGGGGCTCACGCTGACCCTGGATGACTTCCGCCGTGTCTTCACGATGCCGCGTGGAGTCGTTTTCTGCTGTGTGCTTCATTACACCATCATGCCGCTCGGCGGTTGGTGTTTCGCGCAGTTGTTCGGTCTGCACGGAGCAGTCGCGACGGGGCTCGTGCTCATCGGGTCGGTGCCGAGCGGCACTTCGTCGAACGTCATCTCACTGCTTGCCCGTGTGAATGTGCCGCTCTCCGTGACGGTCACGGCGGTGTCCACGCTGATCTCGCCTCTGGTCACCCCGTTTGCGATGAAGTGGCTCGCCGGCGCGGAAGTGCCCATCGATGCCGGTGCGATGATGTATTCCATTTTGAAAATGGTCATTGTCCCGCTGCTCATCGGACTCAGCGTGCAGCGTTTCCTGCCCGAAATCGCGCAGCGTCTCGTGCGCGTACTGCCGAATGTGGCGATGTTTGCCATCTGCACCATCATCGGCGTTACCATCGCGCTTTCGCGTGAGCAACTGCTCTCCGTCGGCCTAGCCGTCTTTGCCGCGGCCGCTTGCCACAATGCCACTGGTTACGTGCTCGGCTACTGGGGCGGACGCTTGTGCGGACTCAATCAAACAGATGCCCGAACCTGCGCTCTCGAAGTCGGCATCCAGAACGGCGGCATGGCCACCGGCCTCGCATTTAATGTGCTGCAAAGCCCGGCTGCGGCTCTCGGCGCAGCGGTATTCGGCCCATGGAGCGCCATCACAAGTTCAGCGCTCGCCTCTTGGTGGCTGCGACAAAAGGTGGCGGCGACAAAAGGTGGCTGCGACAAAACCGTAACAACTTGAACTGAATGAAACTCGCCCTCACGCTATTCCTCGCCGCCGCCTCTTTGTTGACCGCAGAACCTGCCGCGCAACTCTGGGATGAGCGTGCGCCTTTGCTCAAAGCCGTTGAAATTCCGGTTCTGCAAGACGCACGTTTTTCTGTGATCAAGCCCTACGAGTTCAACAAGGACGGCTACCGTTTCCTGCATGGCGTTGCACTTTGTTTTCACAAGGGTCGGCTTTACGCCTCCTTCGGTCATAACAAAGGCGGTGAAAACACCGATACGGAAGAAGCGCGGTTTTGCGTGAGCGACGACGATGGCAAGACCTGGGGTGGGGTGCGTACCATCGACTCAGGCGATGGCCCTGTCGGAGTGAGCCACGGCGCATTCCTTTCGCACAAGGGAACGCTCTGGGCTTTTCATGGAGCCTACACCGGCACGATGCAGGGCGTTCACACGCGGGCCTATGTTCTCAATGAAACCACGGGGCAATGGCAACCGAAGGGCACCGTGATCGATGGCGGGTTCTGGCCCATGCAGGAGCCGCAGAAGATGGAAGATGGCAATTGGATCATGGCCGGGCTGAAAGTCGGCGCGGGCGACCCTGCCATCGTTGCTATCAGTCACGGCGAAGATTTCACCAAGTGGGATGTGGTGCCGATCCCTCAAGCGAAGGACCTGAAGAAAATGTGGGGCGAGTCCACTGTCATCGTGAATGGCAAGCATGTCACGAGCATCTCCCGCTACGGGGACGCAGCGGATGCGCTGGTCGCCACAAGCGGGGACTACGGTCGCACTTGGAGCGAGATGCGACCGGGCAACCTGCCGATGACCACGAGCAAGCCCATCGCTGGCACCTTGAGCTCCGGCCAGCGTTATCTCGTGTGCACCACCACCGCTGACAGCGGCAAAAGGCGCTCGCCTTTGACCATCGCCGTCAGCAGGCCGGGCGAGACCGTGTTCAGCAAAGTCTTTGTCATCCGACACGCTGAGTTTCCCAGCGGCCCTGGTGAGTCAAACAAAAGTGCCGCACTCTCCTACCCGTATGCGGTGGAACACGACGGCAAGCTGTACGTCGGCTACTCGAACAGCGGCGACAAGTCCACCCGGGTCGGCACCGGTCGTGAACTCTGGAACAACAACAGCGCGGAGCTGGCGGTGATTCCTATCGCCAGCTTGTCGGTCGCTGCTGACGCACCCCTGGGCGCGTCGCTCGAAAGTCGCGGCCTACCGCGTATCCTGTTCAACAACGACAGCGATGACCTGAAGTGGCCTGCTTACCCGGAGTGTCATGCCAACGGCCTCTGGGTTCCGACGGGCAAGTACCTGCCGCTCCCGACGATCAGCTCGCTTGATGATGCGCTTGCGCCGCGCATCGGGCCGCTGGCTAAAACCAAAACGCAGGGCTTATCTTATTGTGGCAACTTCGGCCTGCCCATCTGGGAATTGAAGCGCGATCATATCGCCGCGCTCGGGGACGATCCGCTCCAGCCGATTCTTCAGTTTTGGAAGCGTGATGGCCGTACCTTCCTCTTCTCGATGCGCATGAATGACGCCCATCATGATATCTTCAACTGGGAGCACCTCTGGGATGATTTTCGTCGCAAGCACCGCGACCTTTGGATCGATCCTCCGACGGCCGAGGAGTGGCGAACCCAGTTCCTTCCGTGGCTCAATGGCACTGGACCCAAGCCTGTGTTTTCCCCTGCTCGGGATATTCGACTGGATTACTCGAAGCCGCAGGTCAGGGAGCATTACCTCAACACGCTGCGTGAAGCTTGCCGCCGCTACGATTTGGACGGCGTCGAGCTGGACTGGCTGCGATCCCCAAAACTCTTTCGGCCTCGGGAGGTGGACCCTGCCACCATCACGGCGTTTGTCACCGAGGCGCGGGCTATTCTTGATGCCTCGGCGAAAACCCGTGGGCGCCCGCTGCGCTTGGTGTCGCGTGTGCCGGACTCGCCTGAGGGCGCGCGTTCCATAGGGCTCGACGTCGAAGCGTGGTTGAAGCAAGGCCTGCTCGATGCCGTTATCGCAGGGAATGGCGTCATGTTCTCCGGCCTCGATCTCGAGGCATGGGTCGCACTCGCGCATCGCTATCAGACGCCGGTGTATGGATCGTTGGAGCGCATGAAAATTCGCAAGAGCTTTAGTCGGTATGGCACGCCGGAAACCCTGCGCGCCGCTGCCGCAACGCTCTGGGAGAAGGGAGCGGATGGGTTGTATTTCTTCAACTTCTACCATCGCGACGAGATGCCGATGTTTGATGAGTTGGGCGACCGCGCGAGGCTGGCGGAACTGCCCAAGGAATATTTTTGCGACATGGACATGCGTAACGGCCCATGGAGTTCTCTCGGCGATGCACAGCTGTTGCAGGTGAAGCCCGGGACTCCCGCCACCGTGCATTTGGTTATTGCCGATGATCCTGCGAAGGCCAGGGAGGCCACTCTGGAGATTATTTTCAAAGACGAAGGCGAGGCCGGCCCCCCCGCCATCACCCTAAACGGTCAACAGATCAAGGAACTAAAAGCTACACGCACCGAGTCGGGCTGCACCCTTACGCATTCCTTCGCTGGTCTGAGGACAGCGCTTAAGACCGGCACAAACGACTTCACCTTTACGTCAGCAGCCAATGTTACTGTCACGTCTTTGAGCGTACGCATCGTGCCGTGAACCACCTGCGTCGCTATTTTTTCATGAAAAAGCTCATCAATCAGTCCACCCATTATGTGGACGAGATGCTCGCCGGTCTCCTCCTTGCCAATCCCAGCCTGAAGCTTGACGGCGGTAGCAAGCGCGTCATTCGTCGCGCGAACGGTGTGAGATCGGGCAAGGTCGGCATCGCATCCGGCGGCGGCAGCGGGCATCTGCCGCTTTTCACCGGTTATGTCGGCGAGGGACTTCTCGACACCTGCTCCATCGGCAATGTCTTTGAAGGCCCGAACGTCGAGAGCTGCGAGGACGCCATCCGCCTCGCGCACGGCGGCGCGGGGGTGCTCTGCCTTTACGGCAACTATGGCGGAGATCGCATGAACTTCGATATGGCCTGCGAGTTTCTCGAAGCAGAAGGCATCGTCACGCGCACCGTGCTCGGCACCGATGACATCGCCAGCGCAGCACCCGACGAGGCGAACAAGCGTCGGGGCGTCGCGGGCATTCTTTACGCCTACAAAGCCGCCGGAGCACTCGCCGAGAGCGGCGCGAGCCTCGAGGAAGTCGCCCGCGTCGCGCAAAAGGCTGTGGACGCCACGCGCACCATCGGCGTCGCGCTCTCGCCCTGCCGCGTGCCCACCGCGAGCGCACCGAACTTCGCAATCGCCCCGGACGAAATCGAAATGGGCATGGGCATCCACGGCGAGCCCGGCATCTGGCGGGCGAAGCTGAAACCCGCCGACGCCATCGCCGATGAAATGCTCGAGCGCCTGCTCGCCGACCGCCCCATCGCCATCGGCAGCCGCGTCTCCGTGCTCGTGAATGGACTCGGCGCCACGCCGCTGGAGGAGCTGTTCATCCTTTACCGCCGCACGCATCAAATCCTCAGCGAGCGTGGTATCGCGATCGTCCAGCCGCTCGTCGGAAACTATGTCACTTCCATGGAGATGGCTGGCGCGTCCATCTCGCTGCACCTGCTCGATGCGGAACTGGAGCAACTGCTGCTCGCCCCTGCGTCCTGCCCATTTTGGAAAGTCTGAGCCATGCCCATCACCGTCCAGACCTTGAGCGACGCTGTCGCCCGCTCTCATACACGCATGGAGCAGCTCGAGGACCAGCTTAATGCAGCCGACGCCCTTCTCGGCGATGGGGACACTGGCTCCATGCTCGCGCGGGTCATCGAAAAAATGGCCGCCACCGATTTGTCGGCTATGAGCGATATCGGTGCCGCCTTCAACGCCCTCGCCCGCGCCATCATGTCAGCCACCGGCTCCAGTCTCGGCACCTTGCTCGCCACCGCGCTGCATGCCCTTGCCAAGGCCACCAAAGGCCGTAGTGAAATTCCGTGGCCCGAACTCTCCAGCCTCATCGGGCAAGCCATCGAAGCCATGCGCGCCCGCGGAGGAGCCAGCCTCGGAGACAAGACCATCTTGGACGCCCTGCATCGCGTTGCCCAAAGCCTCGCCGGGATCACCGACGCATCCACCGCCGGCGACGCCGCCTGCGCCGCCGAGGCCGGCGCACGCGCTGCGCTGGAGCAATTCAAGCCACTCCCGTGCAAAATCGGCCGAGCACGCCTCTTCCCCGAAAAAAGCACCGGAGCCCATGACCCTGGCATGCTCGCCCTCGCACTCCTCCTGGAACGAAGCGATTTACGCGAGAGCAGCGAGGCTTCTTTTCTCAAAACTGTACCCTAAGCAATGCGAATCACATGTGTAGAACTCTGTTGACTTCCGTGATCCATTCACAAATGAGAGTTATCACTTCCCTCATCCCAGCCTTGTTGCTTGGTTCACTGGTGCTCGCACCGTTGGTCGCATCGCAGGCCGCTGATTCGGTTCACCTCTCCGCCAACCATGCCGCCGCCGTGGATCGCCAGCGGCGCATCTTTTTCCAGTACGATCCCGCAGCTGACATTCAACGCAAAGGCGGGTTCGGCGCGGACATGGATGCGGTGATGAGTTATGTGTTCGATGCCGCCTGCCAGCCCGGGAGCCAGCTCGATGCGATCTGCATTGATGTCTCAAACGAGGGCGTGGCGCATTACCGCAGCAAGATTCTTCTGGCGATTCAGCATCCGGGCCTGATGCGATGGCGCGAGCAGGGCCTCGACTATTTCGATGAGCTGATCAAACAAGGGCACAAGCGCGGCAAAGAAATTTGGTGGGGTCTGCGCATGAATGAGGTCGAGCGCGGTCATTTGGCTGTTTATGACATAAAGGCCTTCGCTGAGATGAAGGAGCGTAATCCGGTCAAAGCGGCGCATCCCGATTGGCTCATCCGCGCCTGGTGGTGGCAGGGGTTTTGGAATTACGCGGTGAGGGAGGTGCGCGACTATCGTCTGTCGATCGTTCGCGAGGTGGCGGAGCAATATGACTTCGATGGTGTGCACCTCGATTTCCTCCGTCACACGCCGTTTCTCCCGCCGGGCAAGCAGTGGGAGAATCGCGAGCATCTGACCAGTTTCATGCGCGAGGTTCGCTCCACGCTTCTGTCGCAGGCTGCCAGACGCGGCCGTCCATTCCTGCTAGCGGCCCGGGTGCCGGATTCGGTTGAGGGATGTCATGCGGACGGTCTCGATATCGAGACATGGGCGCGTGAAGCTCTCGTTGATGTGCTTATCCTGGGCACACGCACGATTAACGTGGATGTCGCATCTTTTCGCAAAGCGATGGCAGGCGCGCACGTGAAACTGCTGCCAAGCTTCGATTGCTATCATGCCACGGACGGCTACCACGGAGACCAGTCGCTTGATCTCGTGCGCGGAGTCTTTGGGAACTATCTCCACCAGGGCGCGGACGGCGTGGGCACTTTCAATGGGATCATTGGTTCACCTGAGCAGGCCGAGAAACTCGGCCTGACGCAGACGGATACGAGGGATCTGGAGGTCTTCTCTACCATCGGCAGTCTCACGACGATGAGTGGCAAAGCAAGGTATTACCCCATTGAGAGGCGCGGCGGCTACGCCCACAACGAAGGGCATGGTTCATCCAACCACCACGCACCCTTGCCCATCTTACTGCGGAACGATCAAGTGCCGTCCACGCTTACAATCCCTATCTGGGAGCAGGTGAAATCTGGCACTGCCGCGCGACTGCGACTTGTTTTGTTTCAACACGTCGAGAGCGATGAATTCACCGTGCAAATCAATGGCGCCGCCTTGAAGCAAGACCTCGCGGATGCGCAGTGGAAAGACCCGCGGATCTTTTCTCCTGACAGCCAGCCTGCCACAGTGACACCGGGTGCACTTGTCAAGAACCCAGCCACGCAAAAGCTCACGCGTTTGGAATTTCTCGTCCCGACCGAAATCATGAAACGCGGCGAAAACCAGATCGCCATCGCCGTGAACCGTAAAGGCCCGTTCCCACCCTCCACATTTGTAAAGGTCGAGAAAGTTGAAATGCACCTGAAATAGCAGCGGCAATAAAACATATGAAAAACACCTGCGCCCTCCTGATGGCTTTGTTATTCGCGGCGCTTCCAGCGCTGCACGCCAAAGACCAAGTCTCCGCCGCCGCCGCCACCGGCGATGTCCGTGACGTGCGCGTCGTCCGCACCGCCGACCAAGAGCTGCGCGCTTCCTTGCTTGGACAGCCGAGCATCGCTTTGTGGAAAGAGAAGCACCTCGTCGTGGCGTATCAGAAAGGCATCGCGGGCAAGGGAGACATGGGCAGCATTGATGCCGTTGTTTCTTCCAACGACGGCGACTCTTGGAGTATCCCGAGCACGATCTTTGACCACGAGCAGCGGCATGGTGCATTGCAGTTCGCCTACTGCAATGCCGTGCTCTACCATCCTCCAGGGCAGGACGTGCTGTGGTGCTTTGCCATGCGCTGCCCATTGAACTATGCCGACAGCGAGGACTCGCATCTCGCTGCTGCCTACAGTGGTGATGGTGGCCGCTCGTGGAATCCCGTGGAACTGGCCATGCATTACACCGGACCACTTGTGATCCTCGGTGAAATTCAGCGCATCACCGAAAACGGGCAGCCTGTGTATCTCCTGCCCGCACATCGCAACACGAAGCGTGCCGATCCGCTCGGCCAGCGCGAACAGTTTGTGCTGCGCAGCACCAGCCTGCTTGATTGGAGCCTCGGCGGTTATGTGCCGCAGCCGGAACCGGGAAAAATTTTCCTGCACGAGGGCCAGATCGCTGTGCTCAACGAGCAGCAGCACCTCAAGATCGTGATGCGGACCGCCGAGGGACGGGCGGAGGGCGGCGCGCTCAATCCGCCCCGCGCCTGGTCCAGCGCCAGCACCGATGGCGGCAAGACATGGAGCATCGCCCAGGAAGAGCCTGAACTATGGAACACCGTATCGGAAGGCTGGTTCGGCCAGTCGCGCACCGGCACACAGCTTTACGTTTACAACGACGGCCCGGCATGGAGCCGCATGGCGCTTCGATACAAAGTAAAGCCCGCGAGCGGCGCATGGAGCGACGAGCGAACGTTCTTTGACACAGGCATCCATAACTCTTATCCCACGCTGATCGAAACCGCGCCCGGCGAGTTCCGCGCCGTGTGGGACAGCGGCGACGAAAAACGCAGCCGGCGTTCGATCCGCTTTGGGAAGCTCACTCTTAAAAACCAACCGTGAAATACACACTCATTCTCGTCACCGCCCTGCTGCTCGCGCCGCTGCCAGCGCTGCGCGCCGCTGATGATCTTCCAGAGCCCCCCGTGAGTTGGAAATACCCGCCGGAAATGCCTGGGGCCAGCGTGGAGGTCTATCGGGAGGTAAACGGCGTGAAGCTCAATGCCTACATCTTCACCCCGCCGAATCATCGGGCCTCGGCTCGCCGCCCGGCGGTGTTGTTTTTCTTTGGCGGCGGATGGAAAGGTGGATCGCCGGGACAATTCCTGCCGCAGTCGCTTTACTTGGTCCAGCGGGGCATGGTTGCCATCCCTTGCGACTACCGGGTGCTGAGCCGCCACGGGGTTATCCCACAGGATTGCCTGAGTGATGCGAAGGCGGCGATACGTTGGGCACGTGCAAATGCCGACCGTCTCGGCATCGACCCCAACTGCATCGTGGCCGGAGGTGAATCCGCCGGCGGTCATCTCGCTGCTGCGGTTGCGCTGGTGCCGGGGTTCGAGGACGGAGCCCACATCGAAGTCAGCTCCATGCCGAATGCCCTCGCATTGTTCAATCCCGCCGTTGTGCTGTCCGCGGTGGAAGGCCAGCCTCGGCTGCTTTCAGACGAAAAAATCGCCGATATCCGCTCCCGCACCGACGGCCGCCCGGAGGAGATATCGCCTTATCACTTCGTCCGCGCCGGGCTGCCTCCGAGCATTCTCTTCCACGGCACAAAGGACGAGGCGGTGCCATTTTCCACGGCAGAACTCTTTGCAAAGGCGATGCTCGCCGCAGGCAATCGCTGCGAACTGAAAGCCAACGAAGGCCAGCCGCACGGCTTCTTCAATCCTGGTCGGGGCCAAGGTCCGGCGAGAGAGGAGGCCAGCCGCTGCTTTCACCGCACCATCCGCGAGTTGGATGACTTCTTCGTTTCGCTGGGTTACCTCAAGCCGTCGGACAAGCCGCCACTGCCACCCACGATGCGCAATCAATGAACTCCGCCTGCACGCATCTGCCCCCATCTGGCTGCATCTGCATGCTCATCGAGTTGGCCGAAGCTGAAATCACTCGTCTTTAATCACTATGAAATCCGCGCTGACCCTCCTCTCCCTCCTCACCGCCCTGCTTGCTCCGCTGGCCGCGCTGCACGCCGCTGAACCTGTCACCGTCGACCTCGCCAAGCGCACTTGGCAGGGCATCCCCGGCCTCGAACGCACGGCGAAGGGACGCGTGTTTGTTTCGTGGTTCACGGGTGGAACGCATGAGCCACAACCGGAGAACACGGTCGTGCTCTCGCAAAGCGACGATGGCGGCAAGACCTTTTCCGCGGCGCAGGCCATGGGCCTGCCGCTCAACGATGGCACACGCTGCTACGACCCGTGCCTGTGGCTCGACCCGAAAGGGCGGCTCTGGTATCTCTTTAACCGCAGCATCAAGGACAGCACCCGGCACGGGGTTTATGCACGCATCTGTGATGCCCCGGATGCCTCGCCGCCCATCTGGGGCGCGGAGTTCCGCGTCGGCTTTGACGCTCCGTTCAGCTTCCGGATGAACAAGCCGGTCGTGCTTTCGAGCGGTGAATGGGTGCTGCCAGTGGTGTACGCACTGGAACCCTTGGCGGGGTGGGCGGGATTTGATCCGAAACAAGTCTTTGGCGCGGCAATCTCCACTGACGAAGGCAAGTCATGGAAACTGCAAGGAGCGGTGAAGACGGCGAAGGCGGGACTCGAGAACATGATAGTGGAGTTGAAGGATGGCCGTCTGTGGATGCTCATTCGCACCGAGAAGGTATTGTGGGAAAGCTATTCCTCCGACAAAGGCCGAACCTGGACGGAAGGCAAACCCAGCAGCATTGCCACGCCGCACTCGCGTTTCTTCATCCGGCGCCTGTCATCGGGAAATCTGCTGCTGGTGAATCATTACAAGTTCACCGCTCGAAGCCATCTCACCGCGCAACTCTCCACCGACGACGGCGCGACGTGGAATGACGGCCTGCTGCTCGATGAGCGCAGCGGCGTCTCGTATCCCGACGGCGTGCAAGACAAGGACGGCCTCATCTGGATCACCTATGATCGCGATCGCGGTGGCGCCGGCGAGATCTTGCTGGCGAAGTTTAAGGAAGAAGACGTAGCCGCAGGCACGAACGCTTCCGGCGCAGTGAGCCTGAGGCAGGTGGCGAACAAGCTCAAGAAGCCCACGATCCTTCATGCCAACTGGAACCCCAAGGCGGCAGCTGACAAGGTGATGGCCGGGTTGGTCAAAGTCACCGCGCCGCAGGTCAAAGGAGCGCATGATGCAGAGTTTGTCTGCGTTGGAGATCGCGCTTACGTCGTCTCCGAGGTGAACGATCTCAAGGGAGGTGAAGACGGCGGCTGGCCCTTCATTTACTCCACGCTATCCATCGTGAACTTGGAGACGCTGAAGACGGAACGAGTCATCGACTTCGCGAAGGGAGAGCAGGCGTTTGCGAACGAGACACTCGCAGTCGGCGCGTGCTGGGTGCCCCGGATCATCCAAAAAGAGGCGAACGCGCTGCGCTGCTACTTCGTGAGCCAGGACCCGGGTAAAAGGCAGTCACAAATGTGGTATCGCGACTTCGACTTGGCCCGGAACGAGTTCACACCGACGATCCACAAGGCGAAGCTAAAGACTGCTGCGGGCACCTTCGATTTCCAGCCGCAGCACTTTCACGCCGATGCGGTGACTCGCGGTTTTAAAAAGAAAGCGTCCGACTCCTTCTTCTTCGTTTTCGATTCCTTCAAGAAGTTCGATGGCAAACTCTATGTCGCACTGAACAATTTCACTGGCCAGCAGAATGCGCTGGCGCTCGTGCATGACGATCTGGAGACCTTCGAGGTCATCGGCCACTACAACGAGCCGCAATCCGCCGCGCTGAGCGAGTCCGCCGTGAACCGTTTGCCCGACGGCACCTGGATGGCGATCTGCCGCAACGACAAGGGCAACTACCACTTCACCACCAGCAAGGACGGCAAGACATGGACCATCGGCGCGCCCAAGCCTTTTGTGCCGAACGGCTTGAACTCGAAGCCCACCTTCGAGAAGTTTGGCGACATCTACTACCTCGGCTGGCAGGAGGCGACGAGCATCCAGGACGCGAACCGAAGCGTGTTCAATGTGGACATCTCTCGCGATGGTAAATCCTGGGAACGCAAATACCGCTTCGAGACGCCGCAGTCCTTTCAATACCCCGCGTTTCACGGGCACGAGGGCGCGATCTGGCTCTGCGTTACCCAAGGCGACACGGACCCGAGCCGCAAAGAGCGCATCATGTTCGGCAAACTGGAGGATCTGCCGAAGCCCGCCGTCAAAGTCACGCAGGAGCTTCTCAACAGCATCCACGTCACGCCGAAGCTCATCTTCGATCCAATGCCCGCCTATGGGCAAAAGTATCTGCCCTTCGCGATGGCGGCGAGCATGGAGTCCACGAGCAAAGGGCGGCTCTGGACTTGCTGGGCTGGCGGGCAGGATGGACCGAACGCCTATCTTCTCGCGAGTTACAGCGATGACCAGGGCAAGTCGTGGCGTGATCCGGTATTCGTGATCGATCCGCAGGCGCACGGTTTTAAGATGGGTACGCGGCTCGGCTCCTTCTGGTGCGATCCGAGGGGGCGGCTCTGGCTGTTCTTCCATCAGTCCGTCGGCATGTTTGATGGCAGTTGCAGCAACTGGTTTGTCCGCTGCGATGATCCCGATGCGGAGAAGCCCGTGTGGACGCAACCGGTTTACATTGGGTTCGGTGCGTCGCTGAACAAACCCATGGTGCGTAAAAACGGCGAGTGGATTTTGCCTGTGTCGTTGTGGGAGCGCTGGCACATCGACAAGCCTTTTGCGGATTGCTACCACGAGCTTGACGGCGTGCGCGGTTCAAGCGTCTTCGTTTCCGATGACGAAGGCGGTCACTGGCGCTACCGGGGCGGAAACATTTTCAAGGACAGCTGTTTCAATGAACATTCTGTTGTTGAAAAACAGGATGGCACGCTGTGGATGCTCTCGCGCTGCATGAAGGAAATCGCGCAGAGTTTTTCCACGGATGGCGGCAAGACTTGGCAGCCGCAGACCACCTTCTTTCCGCAGGTCAATAGCAAGGCTGTCTTCCGCCGTCTCAAGCCGGGGCATCTTCTCCTCATCAAGCACGGAGCCACCTTCAACACCCCGGCAAAAGATAGCTCCGAGGCATGGAATTGGGGGAAAGGCCGCTCGTATCTCACCGCCTTTCTATCGACTGACGATGGAAAGACATGGCCCAGCAGCCTGCTCTTGGATGAACGAAGCCCCGTCTCCTACCCCGACATCGCACAGACTCCGAACGGCGACATTTACGTCCACTATGATCGCGACCGCACTGGCGCAGCAGAGATCCTCTTCGCCTGCTTCCGCGAAGAAGACGTGCAGGCTGGCACATTAATCAGCAAAAACGCCGCACTGAAAAATCTGGTCAAAAGCAAGCTGGGTATGAATCAAGGCTCCAGCGGTAGGTAACTTTCTTTTCGTTGGTCCGATCAAATGTGCCTGTATCTTTCCAAGCAGCAGCGAACCACCAGTCGATGTTAATTCGCCAAAGAGTTCTGAAAGAGCGGTCGTCGTGGGTTGCCGGTGTCGTCCTTTTTGGGGCAGCAGGCCTTCTGGAATGGTACGAAAAGCCAATTCCAATTTCTAGGTCGGGTCGGTAAGTTTACAGCGTGAAACGCTCCGTCCGTCCATCATTGCTTCTGCCTCTCGTGATGGCACTCATGTTTGGCTGGTTGGATCGCTCGCCGGCCACGGAGCCCACGTTCGTCCGTCACGCATTTGCGCTGCCCCAACCCATCCTCGGCATCACCGCACTGGATACAAATGGCGATGGACGGCTCGATGTGGTTGCTGCGGGCGAGACCAAAGTGTGGGTCATGGTTGCGCCCGACTGGCGGATCATCGAACTGGCGGACACTAAAGGTGGCCGCACCATCCATGCAGTGGCGATGGACTGCGATGGCGACGGCGACAGCGATCTTGTCATCTCGCGGTCCTATTGCCTTTGGATTAGACACCGTCAGGCCCTGTCTGAAGGCAAGCCCTCCGTCGTGCCAGAGGGAGGAGATTGGACGATAGCCTGGCTCGAAAATACGGGCAACCCCGATGCTCCTTGGCCCCTGCACGTAGTTGATCGTGAACTTCACGGCGTGCACGGTCTGTGGACAGGGGACGTGAATGGAGATCGGAATACCGACCTATTGGCGGACAGTTTCGCCGGACCGCATCTAGAGAACAGCCTTGCATGGTTTTCCGCCCCCTTCGGCGGATCCGCGCGCAGGCAGATGATCACCAAAGGTGGTGCAACCGGTCGTGCACACTATCTGCACTTTGCCGACATGAATGGCGACGGTCGGGGAGATGTGCTACTTGGTGCCTCCGAGGAGGGAACCTTCACGTGGTGGGAACAACCGCCGGGTGCCAAAAGTGAGTGGCAGCGCCACCTGATCGCATCAGAGCCAGGTGCGACCCATCCGCGCGCGGCAGACCTCAATGGCGACGGTCGTGTGGACGTGCTCGGCAGTTGCGGCCACGGCACCGGCGTGCTATGGTACGAGGCGCCAACCTGGCACCGCCACATCATCGACGAGAGCCTGCGCAACGTCCATGCATTCGAGGTGGCGGATCTCGATGGGGACGGCGACATCGACGCGGCGGGTTGCTCCTTCACGGAGAAGATTGTGCGTTGGTGGGAAAATCGGGGCGGCGGGAAATTCCAGCCGCACGACATTGATGTGGGAAACGGCCAGGAAGCTTACGACCTTAAAATCGCGGACATCAACGGCGACGGCGTCCCCGACCTTCTGCTCGCGGGGCACGGGTCAAAAAATGCCGTCGTCTACTTCAACGTCCGGGCTGAGGCGAAATGACGTCAATTGAAGACAAGTCTTCTGGAACGCAACCCCAGCCGTTTCGAGCCGACAGCTCAACCGACCCAAGTGGTCGACTATTGCACTGACTTTTATCTGGCACCGCCTGCTTACTTCCCACGCCAACATTTGCAGGCGCTTGCTCACCACTCAATGTTGGCCGCGCAGGCGATATTCGCGGGGTGTCTCGCCGACGAGCTTCCGGAACTCGCGGGTCATGTGACTTTGATCACTGTAGCCGCAGCTCAATGAAATCTCGGATAGTGATCGTGATGAACTTGTGAGGGCCCGGCACACAGCGTTGATGCGCACGCGGCGGAGATAAGTCATGGAGGAACACCCGAGGGATTGGTGGAACTGGCGCTCAAAGGAACGGCGGCTCATGCCCGCAGTGGAGGCGAGGGTTTCAACGCTGATCTTTTCGTTATAATACGCGCGGATGTGTTCAAGCGCGCGGTTGAGTCGCGGATCGCCAAGAACGGGGGTGTCGACGCGGCCGGCGCGGGCATTGATTCCGGCAACGCCGATGATACGGCCGGCTTCATCCCGTAGCGGGAATTTGTGGGTCACATACCATTCGAGTGTGAAGTCGTCCTTAAGAACCATTTCGTAGTGATTGAGCAATGGCTCGCCGGTGCCTATCACCTGCTTGTCGCCGTCTAGGAAGACCTGGGAGAGATGCGGGGGGAAAAAGTCCGTATCAGTCTTCCCGATGACTTCGTCTTTGGTGCGGCAGCCGAGAAGGGCTACGAAGCCGTCGTCGCACATCATCCAACGGCTCCGCGTATCTTTGATAAAGATGTTCACATCAGGGATGGCGCTGATCATTTGCAAATAGAAGTCACGCGGCCGGATCTGCGCAGAGAAATGCGGGAGATCGGCGTCGGTGGTCATCTTCGGCGTTCGTTTAGGCATGACGGTTCAGTGGCTAGTGACCGGGGAAGATCACGGTTTGGGCGTTTGCCTGTTAGCAGCGGACTGGCGGGATTATTCCAAAAGAAGCCGTTTACTTTCAAGAGGTTTACTGCCGCAAGGCCTACCGTGACACCAATGAAACGGCCCGTCACTCTGTTTACCGGACAATGGGCTGATCTGCCTTTCGAGGAGATGTGCCGTCAGGCGAAGTGCTTCGGTTACGACGGGCTAGAGATCGCATGCTGGGGAGATCACTTTGATGTCAAACGCGCGTTGGCGGAGGATGACTACGTTCAAGGGCGCTGGGAAATCCTGTTACGGCACGGTTTGACTGCAGTTGCACTTTCCAATCACCTCGTCGGCCAGGCGATTTGCGATCGCGGTGATGACCGGTATCAAGCAATGCTGCCTCCCGATGTCTGGGGCGATGGCGATCCCGAGGGGGTGCGCCAGCGAGCCGCGCAACGCACCATCGAGACCGTTCGCGCCTGCCGCAAATTCATGGACGCGCGGCCGGAGCCACTCCCGTTCACTCCCTCGGTAGTCGGGTTTACCGGCTCGTCCATCTGGCATGCCTTTTACGCTTTTCCGCCCACGACGCAAGAATGGTGGCAGCGGGGTTACGAGGACTTCGCGCGACGTTGCCTGCCTATTCTAGCGGTGTGCGAAGAAATGGATGTCAACTTCGCCCTTGAGGTGCATCCGACAGAGGTCGCCTTTGATCTGGTCACTTGCGAGCGGGCGATTGAAGCGGTGCATGGGCATCGGCGTTTCGGCTTCAATTTTGATCCTTCCCATCTTGGTTACCAAGGCGTGGACTATGTGAGACTGCTGCGCGACTTCGCCGCACGTATCTTTCACGTCCACGTCAAAGACGCATGGTGGGGGAAAGGGGACGGCAGTGTCGGTGTCTTTGGCGGTTACACGGACTGGGCGGATCCGCGACGCTTCTGGGCCTTTCGCTCGCCAGGACGCGGAGATATCGACTTTGAGCGCATCATCTGTGCGCTTAATGACATCGGCTACAAGGGGCCTCTATCAGTGGAGTGGGAAGATGCGCGAATGGAGCGCACCCATGGCGCCGCCGAGGCCTGCGCTTTTGTCCGTCAGCTCGATTTTCCGCCCTCGAAAATTGTCTTTGACCAGCAGTTCCACAACGCCAACCAAAGTTGCTAATCGCGCTACCCTCCATTGCCACGATGGAAATCCGATCCGATAACCGCCTTCCTGCACGATTTCACGCCGGCGCGCCGGTAATGACACTGGGCAGAAATCCAGCTCGTCGCGATAGGCACCGGTCGCACGGGAGCATCCCTGCGCTTTTACCGCAAATCCTTGCAACGAATTCGTTGCCATTCACGGGAAACATCCAGAGCGCATCCAGCAGCGTGCCTCGGAGTCTTCTTCGCAAGCGGCATGAAAACCTCGTGACGGGATTATTCCAAAAAATGCCGCATGGATTCAAGACTGCTTCAGTCACCAGGAATAGGTTGTGAAAGCGAACCGCACGCAGCCGATGATTGCTTCACTTCATCTCAAGTTTCTTTGCGCCGTGATGGTATTTGCGGTGTTGGCGTTTCCGTGCCGGTCGGAGGACGGGGTGGCGTTTTTTGAGAGAAAGATTCGTCCTGTGCTGGCGAAGCATTGTTACGAGTGCCACAGTGCGGAATCCAAGAAACTCAAGGGGGGGCTGCGGGTGGATTCGGTGGCGCACTTGTTTAAAGGCGGCGAGGCGGGGCCGCTGCTCGTGAAAGGTAAGGCGAAGGAGAGTCTGATCATCCAGTCGCTGAAGTATGAGTCGGGCGAAATGCCGCCGTCCGGAAAGTTGCCGGACGCGATCATCGCGGACTTCGAGCACTGGATCGAGCTCGGCGCTCCGGCTCCGCTAGAAGCTGGGGCGCCAGCGATCGTGGCAGCGAAAAAGATCGACTTCAACGCCGCGCGGAAACACTGGGCTTATCAGCCGCTGGGTACAACATCGTTGCCGACGGCTGAGGCGAGCGTTGCGTGGGCAAAGCGTGATCTCGATCATTTCATCTTTGAGAAGCTCGCGGCGAACAAGCTGCACCCTTCGCCGCAGGCTGACGCGAGTTTGCTGCTGCGACGGGTGAGCTTTGATCTGACTGGGTTACCACCGAGCTATGAGGATGTGGTTCGTTTCTCCGCCGATCCGAGCGATGAGGCTTATAATTGGTACGTTGGGAAGTTGCTGGCGTCGCCAGCCTACGGCGAGCATTGGGCGCGCCAGTGGATGGATGTGGTGCGTTATGCGGATACAAATCCAACCTCGGAAGGCTCGAACAGACCCGAACCTTTCGCCTTTGGTTATCGCGACTGGATGATCGACGCTTTGAACCGCGATGTCCCTTATGACCAGTTCATCAAGTATCAAATCGCCGCTGACTACATGAGTCCTGAGGGCGCGGAGCATCTCGCGGCGCTTGGATTTGTTTCGCTCGGTTTGACGTATCACAAGGATTTGAACCTCGATCGCGACGTGATCGAGACGCTGGCGATGGATGACTGGGATGACCGAGTGGACACGCTGAGCCGCGGGATTCTCGGTCTGACAGTATCCTGCGCTAGGTGTCACGACCACAAATTCGACGCGATCGCGCAGACGGACTATTACGGACTGGCCGGTGTATTCGCGAGCGTGAGAGGAGTTCGGAGAGGGCTGGATGGAAGAGACACCCAGGAGCTTGAAGCAAGGCTGAGCGAAGCGCAGCGACTGAAAGAAGAGTCGTTTAAGTTTCGCGATAAAGACCCCAAACGCGAAAAGGAGCTTGAGCAAGAATCCTCACAAATCCTAAACGCCACCGTCAGTGATAACACGGGAAAGGTGGTATTCGCTCTGGAGGAAGGCGGCACCTGGTATGACCGCGGCGATGCCAAGACGGTGCCGGTGTTTCGCCGGGGAGAGGTGAGGGACCTGCCGGTTTACGCGCGTGGCTCGGTACAAAGTCCGGGCGCTCCAGTGCCGCGCCGTTTCCTTCAATTGTTTACGGATGGCAAAGCGGTGCCATTTGCCCAAGGCAGCGGTCGTCTTGAAATGGCTGAGAACTTGTTTTCCAAAAACACTGAGCCACTCGCGGCGCGCGTGATTGCGAATCGGATGTGGGGCTGGCATTTCGGGCAGCACCTCGTTTCAACGCCGAGCGATTTCGGCGTCATGGGTGATCCACCGACGCACCCGGAGTTGCTCGATTATCTGGCGGATTTACTCATCACGAATCGCTGGTCGCTCAAGTCGCTGCATCGCGAGATTGTGCTGTCGGCCACCTATCGCCAGAGCGCGCAGACACGGGCGGATGCGGCAGTGCGCGACGGAGGCAACCGCTTTATCTCCCACTACCCCGTGCGCCGCCTTTCTGCGGAGCAGTATCGGGACTCGATCTTGAAGTCGGCGGGCTCGCTCGCCGACGCCCAGACGCGCGGGAAGGGATTTGACTGGACGCGCGACCAGATGGGGGACGTGACCCGCCGTTCGGTCTATGCGAAGCTCAATCGTCCGGCTCTGCCGCCTTACCTGATTCGGTTCAACTTTCCGGATCCGATGCTGCACAGTCCCGCGCGAATACCTGCGACCAGTGCGACGCAAAATCTGTTTCTTTTGAACGCGCCTTTCATGACCGACATCGCCAAGCGGATCGCTTCCCGGTTGCGCTGTGATACGGACGAGGAGTTCCTCCGGCAGGCATTTCGCACTCTATTCCTGCGCGAGCCGGAAGCGCATGAGCGGCAGCGGTATATTTCTAAACTCCAAGATTGGAAAAGCACCTCTGACCAAGCGGAAACCGCACTGATTCACACGCTGCTCATCGCCAACGAATACCTCTACCTCCGCTAAAATGATGAACGTTAATCGCAGACAGTTTCTTGGTCACACGGCTGCGTGGGGCATGTGCGGCCTCGGCCACCAACTCACCGCCTTTGCGGATGGCTCTGCCAGGGCGGCAGGCTCGCTGCCGGCATGGCGGAACCATGCGCCACGGGCGAAGCGCGTGATCTTCCTTTTCATGAATGGCGGCCCCTCGCATTTGGACCTGTTCGACCCGAAGCCCGCGCTTAAAAAATATGCCGGGCAGCGTCCCGTCTCCGCCGACATCCGCACGGAACGCAAAACCGGCGGACTGCTACCCCCGATCGCTGAGTTTAGTCCGCGTGGGCAATCCGGCGTCGAGGTGAGCGACCTGCTTCCGTGGACGAGTAAGGTGATCGACGAGATTTGCGTGATTCGATCCGTCTATGGACCGATCCCCACGCATACGCCTGCGTCGAATTTTATGCACTCAGGCAACATCGCACTGACGCGGCCTTCCATCGGTGCGTGGGTTAATTACGGCCTTGGTTCTGAGAATAGCGACATGCCGGGCTTCGTCGCCCTCGCCCCCGGAGGCGGTCCCAGTGCGGGCGGCGCCACCTTGTGGCGTAGCGGGTTCCTGCCCGGCGAGTTCGGAGGCACCCACATCGATCATTCGCAGAATAAGCTCACCGACATGGTGCCGAACGCGATCCACACCCAGGGAAATCCGCGAATGCAACTCGAGCAACTCAATCTCGTAACGGCAGCGAATGCTGCCCTCGAGCAAAGCTTCGGATTCGACCCGGCCTTTGCCGCGCGCACAAAGACCATGCAGACCGCCTACCGGATGCAGACGCAAGTGAGCGGTATCTTTGATCTCGATGGCGAAAACCCCGAGGTCCTCGCAGCCTATGGCCCGGGAAAGTTTGCCAAAGGCTGCATTCTCGCGCGTCGGTTGGTCGAAAGTGGGGTTCGCTACGTGCATCTCTACTACGACACAAGTCAGCCCTGGGATCATCACAGCAACATTGCGAAGGCTCTGCCAGTGGAGGCACGCAATATTGATCAGGCCACCTACGCACTCATCACCGACTTGAAACAACGTGGGCTGCTCGACGATACGCTTGTTGTTTGGGGCGGTGAATTCGGTCGCACGCCCGTGTCCGAAGGCGGCAACGGCCGAGATCATAATCCATTCGGATACACCATGTGGATGGCCGGCGGCGGCATCAAGGGGGGCATGGCCTACGGGGCCACCGATGAGTTCGGATTCAAGGCCGTCCAGGACCGCGTCAGCGTCCACGACATCCACGCAACCATCCTGCACCAGTTGGGAATCGACCACGAAAAGTTTACCTACCGCTATAGCGGCCGCGACTTCCGTCTAACGGATGTGCATGGCGAGGTGCTTCACAAAATTCTCGCCTGAGAAGAAATGTCCGCCAGGTGTTTCTGCGAGCGTGTGCAGCGTCCTCGTGATGGACTCGCTGTCCGCCGTCCGAGAGGGTGTAAGCCTCACTGAGAAGAAGGCGTCCACTTTGCGTTTTTTCCGAATCGGGTCCGGTACTGGCGGGGAGTCAGGCCGACGCGCTTTTGAAACTGGCGGCAGAATGCACTCTGGTCGTAAAAGCCGTTTTCGATCGCGATGG
>JBILKY010000367.1:0-3465 GCA_044376395.1 Chthoniobacteraceae bacterium
CGCCCTTTTAACAATGTCATCATTGGGAACGTTCCTTACGTTTACAGCCACCCCGAAGACGGCCGATACGTTTACCGCGGTACTGGCGCGAATGGATTACCGCCGATTGCGCTGAAGTACTCGGTTGTCACGCGTTATTATACCGACCCTCCGCCGGAAACGAACCGTTGATAACGTCATTGCCTGGTTGCACCCCCGCATTTGCGCCGGTGGATGAGTGATAAGATTTTCCTTTTGGCCCCGTTTCCGCAGCTCGCGCGCGCGCCATCGTCGCAGGACCGTGCGAGAAAACAGTCCGTCCCGAGGGAACCAAGGGTGCCCGCCCGCCGGCTCAGGCTATCCGCTGAAATCGTGAGGTCAGGGGACACGAGCTCAGGTGGGATTGTTGACCGCCGTTTCGTGCTCATCAAGCTGCGTCCGCAGGACACGCAGCTGAAGTGCAACAGCAGCTTCCAGATCCAACGCGAGGGCAGCACCCTGCACATCGGCATCGTCTGCCTGGAACCGGACATGAAAGGTCTGCAAAGCAGCACGATGAAGAACGACGAGCCCAAGCTACTGGAAGGCGATCACATCACCCTGCTCATCGAGCCACCCTTGCGCAGCTACTACGAGATCTCCATCAACCCCGCCGGAGCCGTCTATGACCTTGACCACGCTCCCGGCGGCAAGGGCGTGGCCTGGACCAGCGGTGCCCAGCTCGCCGTGCATCGCGGCACAGACCGCTGGAGCATCGAAATGCGCCTCCCGATCGTCGGTGCAGAGGCCTTCACCCTCGATCCCACCAAAGGCATCGACGGTGCCCAGCCCAAAGACCTCTTCCCTTGGCACTTCAACCTCGGCCGCACCCGCGTCCGCGATGGCAAAACCGAGCGCACCGCCTTCTCACCCACTGGCAAGGATGACTTCCATGTGACGGAGAGGTTTGCGAAACTGTGGGGCCGTTAATCGTCTTAGAGTCATCCCGTTTGATGAATCATGAAGACAGCCCTGACTCTCCACGCCACAATACTGTTCACGCAACTCCTCGCGCCGATGGCGATGCTGCACGCCGCTGAACTCACCGTCGGCCCCGGCGGCTTCCAAACCATCGGTGAAGGTGTGGCGGTGCTGAAGGCGGGGGATGTGCTGACGATCATGCCGGGGGAGTATCGCGAGCAGGTCTCGGCTACGCTGGTGGGCACGGCAGAGGCTCCGGTCACGATCCGAGCATGGCGGGCGGGGAGTGTGGTGATGCGTGGGGATGTGGGTTTTAACCAATTGCCTGTCCCCTGTCCCCTGTCGCGCTGTCGCGGTTGCACGTTGTCCGTCGCGTTCTGTCGCGGTCCCCTGTCGTCACCCCTTTCGCTCCGACGATAGGCGCGACTCACCTCCGGAAAAATTAACCAATGGTTTGTCCCCTGGCTTTCTTTCTTGTGGCTGTCCAAAGGCGTGGGGGAATTTAGGCAATCACTTAGGTTCGTAATGAAGCGCTTGAGTGGAACCAATCGGGAACGCCCTAATCGGATTGCCGCAGCATTTCTGGGTGGTTGCCCTGAAGACTGAGTGGCTAATTCATGGGTCCACCCTCGCTACATCAATGTAAGCGGAGTTGATCCGCGCCAAAGTTCCGGGGATCTGGCCGTCATGCATGTAGAGGAGACGTCCGGGACTGACTTCGCGAATCGCCGTGTAGTTGAAATTAGCGCGGTCTGAAATCACTCGGTGGTCATGCCATATGCGGCCGCCATCAGTGCTGAACATGATGCTTGAGACAGGTCGGCCGTAGCTGCACGCGAGTACTCCATTACTCATGAGCACGAGATCGGGCATGACGCTGCCCTCTTCAAGCGTGCGTTCGAATTGCCAGGTTTTGCCGCCATCATGGGAGCGATGCTGAAGCAGGTTTGACATGTGTGCGTCGGGACGCGTGACAGCGAGCCACTCCTGATCGCTGAGCCGCACGATCGCGGGCTCGCCTCCCAGTCCGACGTGCGCGACATACTGCCATGTCTTGCCCAAGTCAGTGCTACGGAACAGGTGCGTGTGACGCTCTGGAAAACCCCTGCCATTCGGCAGTTTTACTGTGTAGCGGCGCGTCCATGCGACGGCCGTGATGCTGCCGTCTTTCTCCTCCCAGATATGACGCTCAAAAATGAGGATCTCTTTGTCCACAGGCATGAATTCTTCGGGCAAAGTGATCGAGCTGGCGTGCACTTCAAAGGTTTCCGCGTTTGCATCGAAGATCGTGGTCTTGCCGGATAAAGTGCCGTTGGGTTGCAGGTGCGTCCAGCGCGAGGGCCCGAGGATACGACCATCGGAGAGGCGCACGAGCTCCTGCGGCGAGTCGCGGTTTTGCTCGGTGCCAACGACAGCCTGCCATGTCTTTCCTTTGTCCGTGCTGCGGCGCACAATATAGGGCTCCAGCAGGGCATCGCTACCCTGGGGATTACTGGTCATCAGCAATCCTCTGCCTAAATCGTAAAGGTAGGGCCGGGACTCGCTGTTGCGGTTTTCCACATTTAGTGGCCATGGCTCGCTGACGCTTATTTTCAAACGCGAAATAGCTGGGGTTGATCTTGTTGTCCGCCGCAAACCGAGCCTCACAAACTCCCACTGCGCATCGCCAGTGAAAGGCTTTGAAGTCGATCCGAAACGGATGAACTTTCGCGCTGAAGTGGCCGGTCGCCAAAACGCATCGCGACCCTCAAAAATCTGTTTTCCGTCCATTTCGACCGCCATGTCCTCGCCGCGAATAATGAGTCGGTACGTGTGAAATGTGTCCCGAGTGTCGGCTTGCGCAAATCGATCGGTGAAAGTGCGGACGTAGCCCTTTGCAGCTTCGGGGTGTTTTTCTTGTGCGGGCGTGAGCAAAATTCCCTCTTCATGCTGCCCATCACTTAACTGGATGCAAATCGGCGCCCCATCCCGTTGCGGCCATGTCGCTGTTGGCGAATCGCGATGTCCGACCATGTTCAAAAGCTTCACCCGTGCCTCAACGACAATCTCTTGCCCCTCCGTTTGGCCGTTCCACTCAGCTTCAAATGCGCCGGCATCGTCTTTTGAATCATCGATCAATCGAAGCGTTCCATTCTCGATTGAGGCGGTTGGTTTGCCCACGGCGATCCACGGCAATGAGGGCGTGGATTTGCCGTTGAACTGCACCCGCCAATCAACACCTTCGTCGGTGGCTTGGCTGGTACCACAAAGAAGCACGATGAGAAGAATGGGGGGGAGTTTCATTTCGGTTTCTGCATTTGATCTGAGACTCGCGAGGGGAGCCAACAAACTCTGCGAATCCATTCATTGGCGGGTGCTCTCCCGAGTGGCGCTCGACATGCATTGCAGTGGCTGTAAGTGTGAGAGGCTAGGGGGGCGGGTAAACGTGAGGGACAAGGAGACAAGGCAGGAGACAAGGGACAGGCAATCCGTCATTGCAAACAAGCGCACTTCAGATCAGGAGTGCGCCGAAGACAGCGTCTGCTA
>JBILKY010000246.1:0-5694 GCA_044376395.1 Chthoniobacteraceae bacterium
ACGGGGCTGCGTCTCCATCTTGACGCGGGAAGTCCCGCCTGGCGGACATGACGCTGAATTTGAACGCGGATGTTGGGATCTTGATTGGGTTCACCGCGCCGTGCATCTCTCCACATGTTCCGCGCGGAGATGGGTGATGCCTTCATGTTGTTGCACAATCCCTCGGACGATTAGGAAAGCCTCTTGATGCACCACGAGGCGCTCCGATTCATACAGGGCGGGATCTAAAATCACGTTCGCAATACCGGTTTCATCCTCGAGACTCAGGAAAACGAAACCTTTCGCGGTCCCTGGCCGCTGCCGGCTGATCACCATTCCCGCCAACTCCAAATAAGTGCCGTGGGAAGCCTGTCGGATTTCCACCGCCGTCCAGGCATCCGGCAGATGCGGGCGCCAGAGTGCCATGGGGTGCGGTCCGGTCGTAACACCCGTGCCAGTAAAGTCGGCGGAAACCCGTTCTGGCATCGACATTCGCGTGAGCGGGGAATCGGATCGGGTGGCGTTGCTGAGCCGGGTGAAGAGGTCGTCCTCGGGCGTTGCGGCTTCAACCTCCCACAGCGCGTCCCTGCGGTGCAGTTTCTTGGTTTTGTCTCCACCTGCGCTGGTTCCAAGCGGGTTTAGCGCACCTATGCGGGCAAGGGTGCGGAGTTCGTCGCGGTTCAGGCTTGTTCTGAAGCGGAGATCGCTGATGGAGCGGAACGGTTCGCAGCGCCGAGACTCAAGCAACTGTTCGGCCCGGGATGCGGCAAGTCCGCGCACCATGCACATCCCGAGACGGATTGAGTCGTTAGGATTCACGGTGCAGCGCCACTCGGAGTCGCAGATGGACACGGGCAGCACTCGTACGCCGCGCGACTGCGCGTCCTTGATCAGAGTGGCGCTCGAGTAGAAGCCCATCGGTTGGTTGTTGAGCAGGGATGCGAAGAACTCTGGAGCGCGGTGGACTTTCATCCAGGCGCTGGCGTATGCGATCAGTGCGAAGCTGATCGCATGGGACTCCGGAAAACCATACAGCGCGAAAGAACGCATGGACTGGATGACTTGGTCCGCTGTCTGCACCGAATGGCCGCGCGAGGCCATACTTGCCCGAACCTTTTCGCACACGCGCTCCATGCGTTCCTCTGAGCGCCGGTCGGAAAGGGCTCTTCGTAATTCCTCCGCCTCCGCACCCGAGAAATCCGCCATGATCATCGCGATCCGCAGCAATTGTTCTTGAAAAAGAGGGACCCCAAGGGTGCGCGCCAGTACCGGTTCAAGGTCGGGGTGCAGGTAGGCAACCGGCGCTTTGCCGGCGCGTCGCGCAAGGAAGGGATGAACCATGTCGCCTTGGATGGGGCCGGGCCGGATGATTGCCACTTGTATGACGACGTCGTAGAAGCAGCGCGGCTTGATGCGGGGCAAGGTCACCATTTGCGCGCGGCTCTCGATCTGAAAGAGCCCGATGGTGTCCGCCCTGCACATCAAGTCGTAGGTGGCGTTGTCGTCTTTTGGAATGGCCGCCAGATCCACAGAACGACCGCGTTGATCGCAAAGCTCCAGCGTGTCCTGAAGAGCAGCCATCATTCCCAGACCAAGCAAGTCCACCTTGATAATCCCCAGTGATTCGCAGTCGTACTTATCCCATTGTGCGACAACACGACCCTGCATCGAGGCGTTCTCAAGCGGCATGAGCGAGGAGAGGTTGCCTTGGGAAATAATCATTCCACCAGAGTGCAGTCCGAGGTGCCGCGGCAATCCACGTATCTTTCCAAAAAGCGATAAAGCGACTTCGTAGCGCGGATGCGTACGCGGCAGCCCAGAACGCTCAAGCTGTTCAGCGACTTCCAGCGTGTGCGGAAAGTCGCCCTGCGAGTACAGCGCGGAAAAGCGTCCAAGAATGTCCTCTGGAAGATTGAGTGCCTTGCCGATTTCCCGCATCGCACCTTTTCCCCTGAAAGTGATCACGTTTGCAGTCATCGCAGCGCCGTGCTCACCGTACCTGCGGTAAACCTCCTGAATAACTGCCTCGCGCCGCTCGCCGCTCGGAAGATCAAGGTCGATGTCAGGCCAAGTCGAGCGACCCTCGGAGAGAAATCTCTCGAAGAGCAAGTCGCACGCAAGCGGGTCGCAGGCCGTGATGCCAAGCGAGTAGCAGACGGCAGAATTCGCTGCGGATCCGCGGCCCTGCACCAGGATGCCCTGTTGCGCGCAGTAATTGACCAGGTCCCAGACGATCAAAAAATATCCCGAAAAGCCGAGCTTCGCGATGAGTGCGAGCTCTCTTTCTAGCTGCCCGCGTGCCCTCAAGTCCGAAGGGGCATACCGTTTCCTCGCGGCGTCCATGGTGATTTTGTACAAAAAACCATCCATCGACTCGCCTTCTGGCACTGGGAATTTCGGGAATTGGTAGCCGATCTCGTTGAGTGAAAAGCGCAATCTTTCTCCGAGTGTGACGGTGTTGGAAACGGCCTCCGGTCGGTCGCGAAAGAGTACGTGCATTTGCGCGGCGGGGCGCAGGATGCGCTCTGAGTTCGCATTCAGGAGTCGGCCCGCGGCATCGAGATGGGTGTGGTGTCGCGCGCATGTGAACACATCGAGGACCGGTCTTTCGGATCGTTCCGCGTACAGCACGCCGCCGGTTGCAAGGAGGGGAAGGTGGTTGGCGGAAGCGAGATCAGCCAGCGCATTCATGGTGATGGCTTCGCCTCTTTGAAGCGGGCGCTGGACTTCGACGAAGACATTGTCGTTTCCAAATGCATCCAAAAGCTGCTTGATGCGCGTCTGTGCGAGATGCGGCTCGCCGAGTTCAAGCGCGCGTCGGATCGGGCCTTCCTCGTCGCCGGTGAGCGCCACAAGCCCTTGCGCGAACTCCCCAAGCTCTGACCAGTGCACGGGGGCCTGCGCTTTCGTTCCACGGAGTTTGGCGCGAGTGATGAGGCGGCAAAGGTTTTGGTATCCTTCGCGCGATTCCACCAGAACAGGCAGAACTGAAGCGTCCTCCATGGTGAGCTCTGCCCCGACGATCTGACGGATGCCGTGGTCCCGTGTCGCCGCATGGAAGCGCGGCGTCCCGTACAGTCCGTCGCGATCGGTGAGTGCGACCGCCTGAAGTCCTAGATTTGCGGCCTGCGCCGCGAGGGCCTCTGGCATCGATGCTCCGCGCAGAAAGCTGAATGCGCTCCTGCAGTGCAGTTCGATGTAGGACATAGGTGCGGCTCGCGAGTGTGCAGGTTTACGCTTGCGGCGTCGGCGTGCGTTGCTGTTTGCCGTTTTAGATCACGCGGTGCAGCCGTCTCACTCGGGTTGCGCGGTTGATTGTCTACTGGAATCGGCCGTTGTTGTTTTGCGTCGGCGAGGCCAAAGCGCGATTGCGTTGAGGGCGCATGCGATGATCCAGAGGTCGCCGAATCTGGTGTAAATCGTCGGCCGGGGATGAACCGGCACCTTGACGCTAAGCGTATCAATTCCCTCCGAGAAGGGCTGGAGGTGCGACTCTACACGTCCGATCGCGTCCACGCTGCAAGTCACCCCGGTGTTGGTGGAGCGAAGCATCGGGAGTCGGGCTTCGACGGAGCGCAGATGCGCGTTGGCAAAGTGCTGGGCGGATCCTGCAGTTTGCGCAAACCAGGCGTCGTTGGTGATATTCACCAGAACCTGCGCGCCAGCGCGCACAATGTCTCTCGTTTCGCGTTGAAGGCTGTCTTCAAAACACACCAGCGCCCCGATTTTGATTGCGGGTTTGTCGAGCGAGAGGACCTTCGGCGCTTCGCCCGGGTCGATGTCTCCGGGAATCAGTTCGCGGATGAAATCGGGGAAAATGTCGCGCATGGGGAGGTATTCGCCAAAAGGCACCAAGTGCCGTTTTTGATAGGTCTGCACGTTGGTCGCGTACTCGGTGAGGAGCACCGCGGAGTTGCGGTGGACGAGTTCGTCGGGCTGCCCTTTGGCATGGACTTCCTCAAGACTGCCCAGTAGGAGCGGTAGCTCGGTGCGGTTTGCCTGACGGAGCACGAACCGGCGGCTTTCTTCGTCCGCGAACATTCCGCGCGGAAGAGTGGCTTCGGGCCAGAGCACGAGGTCTGGCCGAGGCCGGATTGTTTCAACCAGCGACATCATCCGGTCGATGGTTTCAAACACGTCCCTCTCCTGCAGCGGATCGAACTTCTGGGTTTGGGGAATGTTGGGCTGCAGGGTGATCGCCCGCACGGGCAGTGTCTCGGTTACCGGGGGGGTGAGTACGGAGCGGATTCCGTAGCTCACGCACATTCCGAGCAGCAGGATGAGCGTCATCATTTCAATCCTGAGCCGTGGCAGTGCGTGGACCGTTGCCTCGTGCAAGAGCCTGCGGCCAACCAAGGCGATCGTGAGGTTTGTAAAAACGATCACGAAGGTGATTCCGAGCGCTCCGAAGAGGTCGGCAATTTGGATCAAAGCAAGGTTGTTGTGAAATGCCACACCAAGTGTGTTCCAACTAAAGCCCGAGAGAAACCAGCCGCGCACCCAGTCCAGGGCGACCCAAGCGCCGGCCGCACGCACGGCAAAGGCGACATTTTTCACCGAGGTCCCGAGGCTGGATGTGACGGGGGAAGGGGGGCGCGAAACCAGGACAGCCCACAATGCGGGGTAGAGCCCAAGGTACGCTCCGAGGAGAAGCGGGAGTCCGGTCAGCGCCGGGGAATGAAACAACGGGGCGAGTGACGCGAGCCAGTAGAATGCTGCAGTGTAAAAGACGGTTCCCGCGAGTGCGCCCAGTTGGAAAGCGCGTTTTCGCGGCGCCTCCGCGGGCAGGGACCAGACCGCGCAAACGAGCGGGAGGAGCGCGATCCATGCGAGGTTTGGATATTCCCAAGGGGCGAAACACAGCGCCAGCAGCAGGCCCGAGCAAGCGGCTCCGGCCCAGGGAAGGAATTTCAGAAGGGTGGGGTGCAGGCGCATAAGGGTGGGTTGCTGGGGCCCAGGAAGGCTCCCAGTAAGACCGCAAAACGGGTTTGAGACACCACTCTAGACCATCCATTCCGCGGTGGCCAACCGGCAGAATCAGAATCGGTCCCCCGGTGCCGCCTCTGGGGGGTTCGGACTCGGGGTTCAGACAACCGCGCATGCCTGCTTGCCTGCGCTCAAGGTTGCGCTAAGGCTTGGGATCATGCGCACCCCCATCTTTTTCAGCACGGTTTTCTTGCTCCTTGGCGCCCCTGTGAATTCGCTGCAGGCGCAATCGGCCCAGGCGCCCGAGGGCTCGGCCGCGCAGGAGCAGGTTTTCCTCAAAAACGCCCGGCAGCTCATTTTCGAGGGTGTGCGAAGCGGCGAAGGCTACTTTCGCCCAGACGGCAAGGCTCTGGTGTTTCAAAGCGAACGGGAGGCGGGAAACCCGTTCTACCAGATCTACTCCCTCGATTTGGGTTCGGGAGACACCAAGCGGCTCTCCAACGGCCGGGGCAAGACAACCTGCGCCTTTTTCCAACCCGACTCTTCCCGGTTGTTGTTCTCGTCCACCCACGAAGATCCGGAGTCTCTCGAAAAACAAAAAGCGGAGCTGGATTTTCGGGCATCGGGGAAAACGCGCCGCTACTCGTGGGATTACGATCCTTCGTACGAAATCTACTCGGTGGATGCGACCGGCGCCGACATGCGCCGCTTGACGCAGTCGCCCGGATACGACGCGGAGGCGTCTTTTTCGCCCGATGGAAAGTGGATCGTGTTTACCTCCAACCGGAG
>JBILKY010000421.1:0-2842 GCA_044376395.1 Chthoniobacteraceae bacterium
ACGGGCGCCTCTTTCTGAGAAGCGCCCGTTTTTATTTCCAAAGCAGTCAATCTGGCATGGCTTTAACGATTTTTTGTAATACCCGGGTAACCCCTGAAGCTGAGGAAATGCTCAGGGCGGGTACCGCAGGACACAGGTTGATCATCCCTGAATCTGCAACTGCCTCTGTGCTTGCAAAAGGGGTCTCGGAAATCGGTTTGGTTGAGGCTGATGTGGCCTTCGGGCAGCCGGATCCGGACGACTGCATCCGCAGTCCAAGGCTAAAGTGGGTTGAGGTATCCTCCGCGGGATACACCCGATATGATACTCGGGAGTTTTTTGGGTGGATGCGCAGCAAGACGGGCGTGTTCACGAATGTATCGAGTGTTTTTGCCGATCCATGTGCGCAGCATGTCTTGGCCATGATGCTTGCGTTGGGGCGCCAGTTACTGCCCTCATTCCGTGATCAGATGACCGATCAGTCGTGGCATTACGACGAACGTCGCTACCATTCGCGGCTTTTGACTGGGCAAACAGTTTTGATGCTCGGATATGGCGCGATTGGCCGACGATTAAGTGAGCTGCTCCAGCCTTTCGGAATGAAATTGTATGCCGTGCGCCGCAGTCCTGGGAATGAAAGCGGCGTTACAGCGGTCGGACATTCATCGCTTGATGGCTTATTGGCGAAGGCTGACCACATTGTGAACATCCTACCCGCCAACGACTCCACGGTTCGCTACTGCGATGCGGCATTTTTTGCTAAGTGTCGGCGTGGTGCGCGGTTTTACAATGTCGGACGTGGTTCAACTGTGGACCAGCAGGCGGTTGTGCAGGCGCTCAACACCGGTGTGCTTGACGCTGCGTATCTCGACGTGACGGAAACTGAACCGCTGCCGCCGGACCATGAGCTGTGGCGAGTTTCAAACTGCTATGTCACACCCCACACGGCTGGCGGTCGACATGATCAAGACGAGGCGCTCGTGCGGCACTTTCTTCGAAATCTCAACGCCTTTGAATCTGGCGAGCTGTTGGTCGACCGCGTGATCTGATGTCACGCGCTGGCGAGTTGAGACGAAAAATTTAGGCGATCCGCATGGATAGACCGCCGTCGATCGTGATTGTGTCGCCGGTGATGTAGTCGGTTTGAGTAATTTCGATCGATTGGGTCTGCTAGGAGCTCGAGATCATGCCAGTTTGGCGGGCATAATTGAAAATGCCACCTGCGTCGATGACGGGGCGGACTTCGCCCAGCGGCTTGAGCGTGTGCGTCACTCCATTCACCGTCAGCGTGTCCGCTTCAAAGTCAAGGGTCGCTATATCTCCGGTCTTCACGATATCCGAGAGTGGCGTGCTTGCGTCGTAGGGATACAGCTCCCCAGTTGCCACGCAGTTTCTGAAGAAGATCCTCGCAAAACTGTCTGCAACGACCGCCTCTACTCCCGCAGCGCCCATCGCGATCGGAGCATGTTCCCGGGAGGATCCGCACCCAAAATTCCTGCCTGCGATGACAATTTTGTACTCTGTCTTAGTCTGACCCTCTGCAACGAAGCGCTTCGGGTACTGATCATCCGGGAGGCCAACCAGCGCGTAGGATCCGAGCTTGTCATACTCCTCCTGGATAGTTGGAACAAGAGTCAGGTATTGGGCTGGGATAATTTGGTCGGTGTCGATGTTGTCTTTGACGACGTAGACCGGAGAAGTGAGGCTATTTGCCATAACAAGTAAGTTTGAGATGAAGTTCTATGGTGGAGGGGTTATGAAATGAACTCGCGGGGATCAGTGATACGGCCTGTGAGCGCGCTCGCAGCCACTGTGTAAGGGCTCGCAAGAAACACTTGAGACTCCTTGTTGCCCATTCTCCCTGGGAAATTTCGGTTCGTTGCGGAGATGCATTTCATTGGCTGATTGAGGCGGCCGAATGTGTCCACCGGTCCTCCCAGACACGCGGCGCAGGATGCGTTTTCAGTGAGTCGCACACCGGCGGATTCAAGGATGCTCCACACAGTGCTGCCGCCAATCACGGTTTCTTTGAGTTCTTGCACAACCTTGGTTGTGGCGGGTACGCCGAATGTGTCGATTTTCACTGTTTTTCCCCGCACAACTTCTGCAAATGCGAGGAAATCGCTCGTTTTTCCACCGGTGCAGGATCCGATGTACGCCCGATCGAGCGCGATGTGTTCGAGTTCCTTCGCACTCTTTCTGTTGCCTGGATCCGGATGGCAGGCGACTGTGGGTTCTAACTTGGAAAGGTCGAAAACCTTGTCGTAAATGAAGCTCTGGTCTGCGTCCACCTCGACTGGGTTGAAATCCGATTTTGTGCCGTTTTCAGAGACCCGCTCGTTCACGTAGTCGATGGTCTTTTGGTCGCAGGGGAAGATGCCGTTTTTTCCTCCAGCTTCGATCGCCATGTTGGCGATCGTCATTCGGTCGTCCATAGACATCGCGTTGACTCCCGGGCCCTCCCACTGCATCGCGCGGTAAGTTGCGCCATCAAAACCGATTTCGCCGATCACATGCAGAATCACATCCTTTGCCATCACTCCCTTGGCCAGCTTGCCCTCCAGGAAAAAGCGCATCGTTTCGGGCACTTTGATGAGTAATTTGCCGGTGCCGAGTATGAATCCGGCGTCAGTATTGCCAATGCCGGTGGCAAACTGGTTGAAGGCGCCCGCCATGCATGTGTGCGAGTCGGTTCCAAACAAAATTTCGCCGGGTCTGGTGTGCCCTTTCCATGGGAGCGTCGTGTGGCAGACCCCAGTGTAGCGTGAGCCATACTGCTTTTTGAACTGGCCTTGTGATGCGTCAAAGCGCCAGTTGCCATTCGGGTCGTCGATAACGTCGTAAAAGTAAGGCAGCTCCTGTT
>JBILKY010000422.1:0-2835 GCA_044376395.1 Chthoniobacteraceae bacterium
GCAACAAAAAACCCACCGGCCTTCGCAATGGAAGCCGGCGGGTTTGACTTGTGAGTGACCTGAAGGGTTGCGAAGTCGACTACTTGACCTTCTTCGTGCCAACCTTCTTCATGGACGTCGTCAGTTTGAGGACGCGTTCGCGCATGATTTTACCCGCTTTAAATTTCACAGTTGCGCGCGCTGGAATCGGAACTTCGCTTCCTGGTTTATTTGGATTGCGTCCGATGCGCGGCTTCGTGAGGCGGACCTCAAGCACTCCAAAGTTACGAAGCTCCACGTTTTCGCCGCGCGCGACAGCGTCGACGATGTGATCGAGTGTAGCCTGCACAACTCCAAGGACTTGAGATTGCACGATGCCTGTTTTTTCGCTGATTTGAACCACGAGGTCTCTTTTGGTAAGTGTTGCCATTGAGGGAGCTTTTCACATTACTCGCACCGAGATCAAGCAATTGTCTTGGTTCGCGGCGCTTTCTGTCGCTGAAAAACCCGACAATCCTTTTATGATTTGTTAGAAAATGGCCAGTCGACTGCATTCGCTTGACCTTTTTTAGAAAATATTTCTCGTAGTTTTTAGGAATCAGTTCCGCCAGGGGTAGCGTGAGGCTCGCAGCGAACGTCCCGCCAGCAGGGTCGGGCGGCAAATCCTTGTTTTTTCTGTCAGTTGAGCGTTTTCCGCGACGCTCACTTTATTCCAGCGCGCGTCCTTTTGTCTCCGGGCAAAAGCGTACAAGCAGAACGCCAAGAAAGTACACGGAGCAGAGCGTGATGTATGCGTTGGCGGATGAGGACGGGCCTTTCGCACCAAACAATGAAACCAAGTTCGCTAGTTGCAATGCCCCCACTGCCGCGACAATTCGACCAACGTTGAAGCAAAACCCCTGACCCGTTGCGCGCACCCTGGTAGGGAAGAGTTCAGGGAGGTAAAGAGGAAAGAAGCCGTAGAACGATGCGCTAATTCCGCCCATCATGAATACAGAAGTGAAAAACCATCCGGAAATGTTTGCGTTGGTCTTGTAGAAGGTGAGCGCGCTCAGGAATGCAACAATGCATGTGACGGAGTAGGTGCTCCGACGACCGAATTTCTCGGCAATGAGCGGCATGATAAACGTGGCAAGGGTAGCTCCGATGGCGGTTGCGATCTGCGTGTACTCACGCACAAACGTCCAGCCGTTTGGATCCAGCTCGCTCGCCCATTTCGGGGCCTGTTGAGCCGCTCCCCACGTCCCCAGAAGGGCGACCCCTGCAAGGCCGGCGCCAAGCAGCATGTGCCTGACCACGCCGTCGCTGGACAAACTGCCAAGCCCTCCAGCCAGTTCCGCCCTCGCAAGGTACCGTTTCACAGGGAAAAGGTACCCCCAAACCACCGTGAAAAGGCACGGTATTGTTACGGCGATTGCGGTGGGAGCCGACTGAGGTCCAAGCGGTGACCAAGACCAGATGATGATCATCCCCGCGAGCCCTCCGGCAAGCACACCGGAAAGGTCGGAGTTGCCCCAGTGTGATGTTGTACCCGCTGCTTTCTCCTGCTCCCACTTGTCCGATTCTGGAACAAAGATTCGGATAAAAAATATCAGGAGAGCTGGAAGCGCCCCGGTAATCATTAGAAACCGCCACCCCGTGTTTTTAAAAAGGGTTTCCACGATGCCTTGCGGGAGCCCAAGCGACATAAAACCCGCGCTCCATGACTGAACGTAGCTGTTGAGCCCGAGACTTAGGAATGCCACAAGCAAGTAACCAAGATTAGCAGCGGCTCCGATGGCGCCGGCAACCCACACGCGGTTCCCTTTAGTCCAAAGCTCATTCACGAGTGCAACGCCAAGCGCCCATTCCCCGCCCATGCCGAGAGACGCGATAAAACGCAGGATTGCGATGTGCCATGCCTCGGTCGCGAAACCGCACAGACCCGTGAAGGCTGCATATGTAAAAATACTGATGCTCATCGCGCGGACTCGTCCGATACGGTCGCCGAGCCATCCAAAAAGCACCCCGCCTGTCGCGGCACCCACGAGGAAAGTCGAGATGATCACTGTGAACCAGTTGGTCACAATGACCGGGCTTGCGCCCGGCAAGAGATCTTCCAAGGCCGGTTTGCCGATCAACGGGAACAAACCCATCTCGAACCCGTCGAACAGCCACCCGAGAAACGCTGCAAGCAGCGCCATGTTTTTGCCAGTATTCGATGCAGGACGGGGGATGTTGCTTGTGGACATGAGATGTCTAGGGATGAAAGGCGGTTAGGGTGTTCCAGGCGGCCGGACAATTAAAAGCACGAAACAATAATTCACCGATGTTCAAGCGCCATCGATCACTGTTTTTGCGTTATAGAGCTCCAAAAACAGGTGCTTGCTGTTTTTGGGCTGACGCCGCCGAGTTTTTTTGGGCGCATGAAGAGGGGGTAAATCGGAGGTGCTAAACGGCTTGCCGGGCGATACGTTCCTCGTCCTGAACGCTAGTTATGAAGGTTTATTGCTGCCAGTATGATATTCAATGGGAAGACCGCAGTGAAAATCACTGTCGTGTCAACGCGCTCCTGAAAGACGTCTCTTTGGAGCGTGGTTCCTTGGTGCTGCTGCCTGAGATGTTCGCAAGCGGGTTCAGTTTGAATGTTCCCTTGATCGCCGAGGAAAGGGAGGGCGCAAACCGTGCATTCCTTTCGAGTGTCGCCGCCGAGAGGGACGTATTTGTGATGGGGGGTATCGTGTCTGCGGGGCGCGAGGGGCGCGGGAGGAACGAGGCGGTTGTGTTTGCTCCCGGAGGCAGAGAACTGGCATGTTACTGCAAGTTGCAGACGTTCACGCCGGGAGGTGAGAGCGCCGTTTACGAGGCGGGATCTAA
>JBILKY010000142.1:0-9127 GCA_044376395.1 Chthoniobacteraceae bacterium
AAGAAAGGAATCATTTGCTGCGGATTCAGCTGGGTGTGGTTCACGTACACCCCCTGATGTTCGCCCGGGAGAAATCCACTGGACCAGAGTTCTGAGAAACGCACGGGGCGCCCTGGGCAGAGGACGACAAAATTCGGCAGGTTTTCGTTTTCGCCACCCAAGCCGTACGAAAGCCACGCGCCGAGGGTTGGTCGATTCGGGGTGAGCGTTCCATTGTTCATCATGAACAGGGCCGGACCGTGATTGGGATTGTCCGTATGGAGCGAGCGGATCACGCACAAGTCGTCCGCGTGACGGGCCGTCATCGGCAGCAGTTCACTGATCGGGATGCCACTCTTGCCATGCTGCTCGAAGTGGAAGGGCACGGCCATGAGCGCGCCGGTCGGGCGTTCGGTGCGAAGGTCGGCTCCTGTGGGACGCTGCCCCGCGTATTTGTTGGCCTCGGGTTTCGGATCGAATAGATCGCACTGGAACGGCCCGCCGTTCATGAAAAGATGGATGACGCGTTTTGCCCGCGGCGCGATGTGCGGCGGTCGCGCAGGTGCGGCCTGAAGAATGTCAGCCAGCGCCGCGGTGCCCATTCCCGCGGCGATGCGAAGGACTGCCTGTCGGCGGGTGATGGACAACGCGGCGTGCATAGTCATGGGCGGATTAATCGATGAACAAAAACTCGTTGCTGCCCATCAGCGCTTGGCAGTACTGCTGCCAGGCGGACTCTGCACCGCTGCCGACGTACTCAAGCGCCAGGCGGATTTCGCCGGGAGTTGGTTGTCTGCCAAAAAGCAGCGAATAGGCCCGTGCGACACGTTCCGTTGGATCCGGGCATTCGTTTGCAAGCCGCCGCGCCATGGCCAGCGACTGTTCGACCATCAGGGGACTATTCAGCGTGAAAAGCTGCTGAAGCGGCGTCGTTGTCGGAATCCTCGCGGGACTGTGCGTGACGGGATCCGGAAAGTCGTGCAGTCGCAGGATGTCGGACAGTTCCCGGCGTTTCACGGATCCGTAGATTGTACGGCGTTTGTCGGACAGGGCGGCAAGGTCGAAGGGCGCTCCACCCATTTTCAACTCTAGCTGCCCGCTCGCACAAAGCAGCGCATCCCGCCATTGTTCAACATCGAGGCGCTTGCGATGGAAACGCGAGTGCAGCTTAAACTCGGGGTCCGCCTCATGGGGCGCTCCGGAGATCTGTCGGTAGGTCGCCGAGCACATGATTTCCCGATGAAGCCATTTCAATGACCAGCCGTTCTGGATAAATCGGGCGGCCAAATCGTCCAGCAGTTCAGGGTGTGTCGGGCGCTCTCCTTGCATTCCGAAATCACTCGGGGTCCCCACAATCCCTGCGCCGAAGTGCCCAGCCCAGATCCGATTCACTATCACGCGTGCAACCAAGTCTCGAGCATGGGTGAACAAAGCATCTGCAAGCTCGCGCCTCCCGCTCCCATGGGAGAAGCGCAGCGGCGCGTCCTTCTCAAAGACCGCAGGGAAGCGTCTCGCAACGACCTGAGCAGTGCGGTTTGGATTGCCCCGCACCTCGAGCGCCATGTCCTGCGGGGAATCATCGTAGACGATGCGACTGCCGTGCTTGCCGACTGCGGGCTCGACTTTCAAACTTCCCTCGCGCACTCCGCTCACGAGTTGGGCGGTGTACACGGAATTCGACTTTATCTTGGCAAGCGAGTCTTCGAGTTCTGCAATTTTCTGAGCCTGATCCTCCGCCTTTTTCGCCTTGAGCTTTTTGATGTCCTCTTCGAGCTTGGCCGCATCACGCTTGAGTTGTGCAGCGTGCTGGCCGTCGATCTCCCCCGAAAGTGAATGCTCTGCAGTTCGGGTGCTCGCAAAGACCCCCGCGATTCCGTAATAATCTTCCGAAGTAAAAGGGTCGTATTTGTGATCGTGACAGCGCGCGCACGCGAGGTTTACCCCAAAAAATACACTGGAAAGCGTGTGCACGCGCTCCTCGTATTCGTCTGAAACTATAGTTTTGATGATCTCCACCGGCAACTGGAGCTCTTTCCAATAGGTCGGACTAAGCCCGAGAAAACCCAAGGCGGCACGGTCCGGTGGGTTCGCGTCCGGCAAGAGGTCCGCCGCTAGTTGAAGCTTGCTGAACCGGTCGAATGGCACGTCTGCATTGAGCGCGGTAATCACCCAGTCGCGGTAGGGGTGGGACTGTCCCTTTGAATCCATCCAAGACTCGCCCACGTCACAGTAACGTACCAGGTCCAGCCAGTGACGCGCCCAGCGTTCGCCATACTGCGGGGAGGCCAACCACGAATCGATCCGCCTTTCGTAGGCGCGGGGATCGGTGTCCGCGATAAACTCCCTGATTTCCTCGGGAGTAGGCGGGAGGCCGACAAGATCAAACTTGGCGCGGCGTAAAAGAGTTACTTTGGGTGCCTCTGGAGAAGGCGCAATCGAATGTTCGGCTAATTTTCCAACGATATAATCGTCGATGCGTCTCTTGGAGTGAGCGTGCCCATCGGACTGAATGACTGGTGGATCGCTGCGCGTCAGGGGTTGGAAGGCCCAGAACTTGCGGCCCTCAGCGAGGTCAACCTTGCGTTTCGCGCCCAGACTGGTGTGAGGCGAGGGGAAATGCATTCCGCCCAGAATCCATTCCTCCAAGGTCGCAACCTCTTTGGATGAGAGCTTTTCCTTTGGCGGCATTTGGAGGTCCGGCTCGTGGTATTGGACCGCGCGGATCATTAAGCTCTGATCTGGCTTCCCTTCGGCCGCAGCGGGGCCGGATTCACCTCCCTTGAGGATCGCATCGCGCGAATCTAGAAGCAGGCCTCCCTTTTGCCTCCCAGAGTTTACCGAGTGGCAGGAAAAGCATTTGTCGGCGAGCAAGGGGCGAACTTTTTGCTCAAAGAACCCCTCCTGTTCGCGCGTCAGGGATCCCGACTCAAGCTGCGCTGAGCCCTTACGTGGGGCTGGTGTAGGTTCGTTGGCTGCAAAAAGAGACGCTACTGCAACAAGGTTGATTCCAGCGACGCGGGAAATACGGCGGAGGGGATGGTTCATGAGGCCGAGGGGGAACGCACTCTTGTGCAAGACACACATGAGGTTATGCAAAAATCCACGTCGGCTGGAAGATTTCATTTTATTCACGAGCAGGATGCCGGTGGCGTTATTGCTTCAATAAAGCAATAAGGTTGCGGTGCATTGCTCATTTCAATGACGCGCCGGGGACGGTTGTTGATTTACAGCGTGTCGAGACTCAGTCTCGGGGATGACGAGAGCTGCGGTAAGAGACTGTGATTGTCCAACCCGAATGCACGCTCGCTCTCACTCAAATCAGGAATACGAATCCGAGCGGCTGTAAGCAACTCGGAGACCGCAAGCGGGTCCTCGAGTTGTGGAATGAGCGGACTGAAAAGCGCCTTGAGATCCGGTACCAGAAGTGCGGCGTCGGTTTGAAAGAGCGCGATTCCGTCTACTCCCTCTGCATGATTGCGGCTGACCCGCTCGAGGAAGGCTCGAATGTTAACTCTTACGCCCCGGCCTGCAGTTGTGTTGGCGCCTCCGTAGATCTTCACGCCATGGCTCCGAGCCAGTGCGACATATTCGCGCGCGCTGTCGGGATATTTAAAATCCCAAATCCAAACCGGATCCAGCGCGACTTCGTCAACCAATCTCTCATCGAGCCAGGTCCGAAGATCGAAGCCTTCCATGAGATTTATTGGCAAGGTTGCCTCAGGGATGCGAGTCATGATCGGGATTGTGCGCTTGAGATCCTTCTCCAATGAACGCAACCCGGCGCGAAGATCCCGCATGAAAATATTGATGAAACTGCAGCGATGCTGGGACCATGCAAGAAACTCCGGTGAGCCAGTCCGCATGTGCCGAGGATCATCTCGGCCCGCCGCCAACCACGGGTTGAGAATTTCGGGGTGGTAACGGACGGCGGGCGGTTGGCGGCAAAAATCAAGACAGAGTCCGTGCGCCCCGATGCGGGCCGCCTCCAGCAGGATCGAGATGCGTTCAGCGCGGTACTCGGGGATGGCGAAACTTACCTTCGTGTTATCCATCTTGCCGTTGCGATGCCGTTCCATCCACTCAGGGTGGGATGCAATAAATCTCGAGCACAGGCCGCCCCCAAGTGAATCGCCGTAGTGGCGGTTCATTCCGAGACGGCCGTAAATGATCATCTCGTTTTTCGCCGCGAAATCCAAAGCGGCGCGTAGCGAGCATTCGCCTTGGAATGAGTCAGCAATGACTTTTGTCTCTGGCCGCGTGTCACCCACGTACATTGTCGAGTTCGGCAGCGAGCTTTGGTAGTCGAGAGTGCTTCGGCCCAAGGACCAGATTACATTGCGTATGCCCAGATCCAAGTGGGCCTGCAGGCAATCGGCGGAATCGGACCCGCTGCTCATTTGTCTCTGATAGAGCCATTGCCATAGCTCCGCGATGGCCCAAACCGTTTTGCGTTCAGCGGTCCTGCTCCAGGCTATTGGAGCGGCGAGCTTTGCTGCTGCCAATGCAGGCAGCGCACAGGCGCTGCGGCGGATGAAAGCACGGCGTTCCATGAGGGTGACACAGCCCCAAGGGCTGTGGGTGGATTCATGCAAGGAATCCTTCAAGCGGCTCCGATCGTTTTGAGTAGACGGCGTTAAGAAGAGTTAACGAGTTGGAAAAGGAGTTTGCCGTGCTCATTTCTTCGAGGTGAACACGGAGCTTCCTTGGAACCTTAAGCCATGTGCTGGACTGCGCGTAGTAGCGCAGGTTCGAATTATGACGCAGTTGTTGAATTGCATTCTCAAAATGACCGTAGAGGCGACGGGATGCGTCCTCAGGCGACATCTCGGGGCCTTTTTTGAAAACCGCAAACAAATTTCCGCCGTCTTCAACTATGCCGCATCTCACGGCAGCTAAGCCAGCCCTCGCCGCGGTTGTTTCAAGGGTTTCAATACTGAAGCCAAAAAGATGCGCCTCGTGCCACTTCCTTGAGAACTTCATCTGCGTATGGAGAATATTTGGAACTTCAATCACCAGCAGCCCATCATTTTTTAAATAACCGGCGAGCCGCCGCAATTCTTCAATCGGAAATTCAAGATGTTCGAGAACGTGGAAAAGCGTGATTAAATCAAAGGTCTCTGGCGTGTGGGAAAACTCTGAAAAAGTGCAATTTGCCACGTCCAAGCCCAACTCCTCGATGGCGTGCATGGCGTAACCGTGGTTTGCCTCGATGCCCGAGGCGATGTGGCCGAGCTTTTGCATTAGAAACACGAATTCCCCACTGCTGGCGCCTGCGTCTAGTGTGCGCAGCTGGGATCGTCCCATCTGTTTGAGTTCTGGCGCGATTCTTTTGAATCTGTGGAGTGCGCATCTGGCTGCCCTCAGCACGTGCCGCCTTTGCGGGCGGAGGCTGCATTTGTACCTTTGGCGGTACGTAAGTTTGTAGTATTGTTCGACATTCGGCATCGGAACTGGGTCGATGCCAATCAATCCAGAATCTCGCCAGCATATGTTGATTAGACTTTGTCCATGTCTGTCTTTGGTCGACAAAAGAACGGCTTCGTTTCCGGCTGTGAGCGGGCATGGGCGAGAAACGGAATAAATTTCATTAAACACAATGCGTGTTTAGCCGAAAAATTTGCTTTGTCATCCCACCGAATTAAATGATGCCCCCGCCTGCTAGGTTTATACGCTTTAGCCAGTGTCGCGTGTGTAACGGATCGCTACTTCAACCAGACGATCGCCCTTGGCAAGTTTCAGTTTCGCCCGAATATTTCCTCTGTGCACTTCCACGGTCTTGGGGCTTAGGCACATTCTCTCCGAAATTTCTGGAGTTCCCAGACCTTGGGCAATGAGCTTCAACACTTCAACCTCGCGGTTTGTAAGCTCAGGGATGTCGGTGCTCCGGGTCGCAGATGCTGGCGCAAGCTGCTTGCGGAGCATGAAGTTCTTCATTTTGTCGCTGAGATAAATCTCGCCATCGATCACCGCTTGGATTGCTTCCAACACGGATCCTGTGGCGTTTGCCTTCATCACGTAGCCACTTGCGCCGCTCTTGATCGCTCTCTCCGCGTAGAGAACTTCGTCGTGCATTGAGAGGATTAACACCTTCGAGCGTGGTGAGACTGCGAGCAGTTCGCGAATCAAGTCAAGCCCCATGCGCTTCTCCAGAGAAATGTCCAAAATAATCACTCTTGGGGCGCATCTCCCCGCCGCGTCGATCGCAGATCCCCAGTCATCAGCCTCAGCGCACACATGAAAATCTGCGTTGAATGCAATCAACTGGCGTAGTCCCTGCCTCACAATCGGGTGGTCATCAACGAGCAGGATATCGTGCATAGCTGGTTAAAAGTAGCAGAGTAAAAAACCCGGACTGACTCTCGATTATTGCGCCCGGTCTTTTTGAAGCTTTAACGTAAGCCTCACGCACGTGCCTGAGGGCTTGCGCCCGGTTACTTGGAGGTCCGCTCCAATGCTTGAAGCTCGGTACTTCATGATTCCGAGTCCGAAGCCGCCCTTCTTGGTTTGGTTGCCTAGTCCAATGCCGTCATCGCTGATCGTGATGGCGACGGCAGAGGGGGAGTTGCGCATCAGGATTTCGATCGTTTTGCATTGTGAGTGCTTAACCGCATTTCGAAGGCATTCTTGGACGATCCGGTAAAAGTTGGTAGCAGCCTCGGGCATTAGAATCGGAGGTTCTCCTTGAATGTCGATGTCGCAGCGGATGCCAGCTGAACCAGCAAGCGAATCGGCAAGTTCTCTGAGTCCCACTTGTAGGCCACCAAGATCAGTGGAAACAGGATGCAGGCCACGGATCACCATCCGTGTTTCCTCAATGCAGCCGTTGATGAGCTCGACAATGTGGTTCAGAGCTCCAGAGGCGGACGTTGATGTTCCGGCTTGGACACTCTTCACCATGAGCGAAACACCTGTAAGCTGTTGGCAGATGCCATCGTGCAGGTCTTGCCCGATCCGGTGCTGCTCACGCTCACTAATTTCCAGCAGCGCCAGCTCCAATTGTTGTCTTTTTCCGAAGGATGCTTTAAGCGCCAAAAGGCTCGCTAGCTGAAACACCACTGCCGAAACGCTCCCAATCAGAATGCTTAGTGTTGTCCTCCCTGCGACGGACTCAAAGTTGAGTCCCGCAATTTTGAGGTTGTAATTCTCACTCTTTTCAATCCTTTGCGCGATGTCACGAATCTCGTCCATAAGCCGTTTTCCGATGCCCGCTACACCGACTACGCCGTCGAGGCCGGCAGACTCGCGGGCCTCTAAAGTGATATTGAGGCGTTCCAGACGGTTTTCGATTTTTGCACGCAATTCATTTATTTCCAGTCTCCTGTCGGTTTTGGTGACCAACGCGTCAATTTCATCGAGGTCTCGGATTGTATCAATTGATGCAGTTCGGTGGAGACTCAAATATTCTGGTTTACCAACGATAATGTAGCCGCGCGCTTCACTCTCCGCACTGACCAAGTCCGTCAAAAGGCTCTGAAGTTTCGCCTGCAGCTCGTGGGAATGTGTGACGCTACGCGCACTGGCCCGAAATTCTAGGATACTTGTGTAGGAGACGATCCCGATGATGATCAGAATCAGGACGGGAATCGAGAGACCGAAGAGAATTGGGCCTCTTCCTGCATTCTCCAAAATGTAGTTAAAATTTCGCATATGGTCTCGACTTCGGGGTTAGATAGTTCCGGATAGATGGGGAGGCTTACGACCCTTTTCGAGAGCCGCTCTACCACAGGGAGCTCCATTTTGCGCGCAAAACGTGCGAAAGCCGGCTGTTGGTGGAGTGCTGGGTAATGCACGCCAAATCCGATTCCGTTTGTGCGTAAGTGCTGTAGCAAGCGGTCGCGATCTGGCGATTGCATGACGTACTGGTGGAAAACCCTTACACGCTGTGTGTCGACTTCCGCTGGGAGCTCCGATCCTTGGGGTAGGTTCGGTGAGAGCATTTTGTGGTAATTTGATGCGATCATCCTGCGCCTCTGATTCCGTTTCAAAAGACTCCGCAATCCGACTCTTAGGATGCATGCCTGCATTTCATCTAACCGCGTGTTTCTTCCCAGCGTCTCTGCGTGGTCTCTACGAGTCCAACCGTATTGGCGGAGTCTTCTCAAGTGAGGCAGTAAACCCGCATGCCTCGTGCCGCAGTATCCTGCGTCTCCACATGCGCCAAGATTCTTTGTGGGGTAAAAACTAAAGGCAGCAGCATCGCCAATCGTTCCAGCCAGCCGCCAAGTGCCTGCGTCCGTGTCCCAAAGCATGGCGCCGTGTGCGTGTGCGCAGTCTTCCACGACCCACAGGTTGAATGCTTTCGAGAAAGCACTAATCTCAATCATTCTGTCCATCCGGCCGAACAGGTGCACGCATATCAATCCCCGCGAGTGCGGCGTGATTGCCCTCTGGGCTGAACGCAAGTCCAAACCCAAGTCCTGCGTCGCATCGATCAGCACAGGGGTGGCGCCGGAGGCAAGCACCCCAGTGATGGTGCCGGCAGGCGCGAATGCAGGCAATAGCACCTCGTCGCCGGCCCCTATCCCACCGGCCATCAGCGCAATTGTTAGCGCGTCAGTGCCGCTTCCGACCCCGCAACCCTCAACACCGCTGATTGCGGAAAACTCGCGTTCAAAGCTATCCACCTCCTCTCCGAGCATAAAGTTACCGCGCGCGATTACCCGTCCCACCGCCTCGAGCACCTCTTGTTGAGCGGTCGGATCGGCAGTCCAATGGCGGTTTGACGGGATCATTCGCACAGGTGTTACGGCGTGAGCTTCCGAAGAATGCCAAATGATTCAAGCGTTGAGCGAAGCCCCTCGCTCAGAGAGATCTTGGGCTCCCACCCCGTGCGCAGTCTGAATCTAGTGCTGTCCGAAACATAGCTGCCAATATCGATGCTCTCAAGCAGGCGGGGGAAGGGAACGAACTCGATTTTCGCGCGGGCATGTGACATTGAAGTCAGGTGCTGCGCGATTTCCAGTAAGGTTACCGGGCTGTCGCTGCCGATGTTGAAGATTTCATCTACGGTGTGGGTTCGATGGGTCGCGGCATACATGAACGCCTCCGCGACGTCGTCAATATGCGTCAGATCTCGGATTCCGAGTCCTTCACCAAAAATGGAGATGGGATTCCCTTTCATCAAGTTGTGAATCCAAGCACCTAGAAA
>JBILKY010000143.1:0-9118 GCA_044376395.1 Chthoniobacteraceae bacterium
ATGGCAGTCACATTTGGAGTTTGCGAATGTTGCCTCCCCACCTTTAGAGTGTCGCCACGGGAGAGGTCCTCTCGAATCGCTCTTTTATTATGTCCAGTCTGATGCCAGAACGCCCCGGAAGTTGTGACACTCCATGGAAAATTGGAGTAGCCGCGAGCCTGTACAACCAAGAATGGGTCGAGGGACTGGTCCGCCACTTTCAAAATGAATTGAGCGCTATCAGCCCATGCGCTTCCGTGACCGTGCACTGGGTGCCCGGTTCTTTTGAACTGCCTCTGGCAGCGGATCTGATGGCAGCGAGTGGGCAGTTTGAATGCGTGGCGGCGTTCGGCGTGCTTCTCGACGGTTCGACAGCCCATGCGACGCTGGTAGCCCAGGCGATCACCCAACAATTGCTGCAATCCTCGATCACCCACCGAATCCCGGTTCTGCACGAGGTGCTGCTGGTCAAGGATGCGACTCAGGCGGAGGCGCGTTGTTTGGGAACCGAAATCAACCGGGGTATCGAAGCCGCGCGTGCCGGGGTCAGAATGCTCCGCACCGTGGACGCTATCCACGCAGGGGCCACCAACGCTCTTCAGACAAAGTGAATCCTCACATGGCGGAATCAAATCAAAAGGAGTTGAAATCGACCGGATCCAAGAGCGGGCTCCGCAGGGACGGGAGGGAGGCAGCAGTGCAGTATTTGTTTCAGCTCGACCATCAGGGCTTCGAGAACGCAACACCGGACGGTGATTTCTGGAGACTGCGCGCCACAAGCGCAGAGGCCGAAAGCCCCCAGCCTCCACCAATCGCGCCAAAAGCCCGCGCGTTTGCCGAAAGCCTCGTGAGTGGGGTGTGTCTGAACCAGCCAGCGATTGACGAATTGATTGTGCGTTTCGCTCAAAACTACCAACTCCAACGCCTCGCGGCGGTGGACCGAAGCATCCTCAGGCTTTCGGTCTACGAGCTAGTTTTTTCCACAGAAGCCCCCCCGGCGGTTGCCATTAATGAGGCGATTGAAATCGCCAAACGTTTTGGGTCCGAAGAATCAGGCCGTTTCGTGAATGGCCTGCTGGACCGGATTCGAAAGGAAGTGCCCCGACGTCCTCCAGCGGTGATAGAGGACTCAAAAGCGTCAAGCAATCCGTCATCGTTGCCCGGTTAATCCGCTCCACCACAAACCGCGTGCGCTCCGGACGTTCTGCCCGGAGAACCCCAACCTCCACCCTCTTTCCAAATCCGCAATGGCCCTAGGTTTTTTCAAAACGATTCTCCAAAAATTTACAGGCAAGCCCGTCGATTGGGATGATTTGGAGGAAACGCTCATCCGCTCGGACTTGGGAGTGCCTATGACGATGCAGATCCTCAAAAAACTGCAGGAAAGCCAGCAGAAATTAACCGCGGAGGGAGTGGTGGAAGTCGCGAGAGAAGAGATTCTCAAGGTCATGCCGCGTGATACACCGATGCTACGACCGCTCCCGGCAGCTCCGAAGGTGATTCTGATTGTCGGCGTCAACGGCACCGGCAAAACAACCTCCACAGCTAAGCTCGCGCATCTTCTTAAAAAGAAAGGTCATTCCGTACTGCTCGCCGCAGCGGATACTTTCCGGGCGGCTGCGATCGAGCAACTCGAAGTGTGGGCTACGCGGATCGGTTGTGATTTGATCAAGGGACCCTACAATTCCGATCCCGCGGCCGTCTGCCATGACGCTTACAAGGCCGCTGTCGCGCGTAACGTTGAGTTTTTGATCTGCGACACAGCGGGCAGGCTTCACAACAAATACAACCTCATGCAGGAACTTTCCAAGGTGCGGCGGGCGATCTCAAAGTCGGACGACACCGCGCCACATGAAACTTTGCTTGTTGTGGATGCGACAACAGGCAGCAACGCCTTGGTTCAGGCGCGTGAATTCAAAGCCGCAACAGGGCTTTCAGGCGTGATTGTCACAAAGCTGGACGGATCGGGAAAGGGCGGTTGCGTGATCTCTATCCAAAATGAGCTGGGGATTCCCGCGCGATTCATTGGCACGGGCGAAGGCGTTGATGACTTCGCTTTCTTTGAAGGGCGCGCATTTGTGGAGCAGATGCTGTAGCCCCGCGCGCGGGGGCGTGGAAACGATCCGGCGCCTGAAAGCGCCTGAATCGATGCCGCAGTTGGATTACTGAGACCGGCATTGATTGTTCATTGGGTTTGGTTTACAGTTAATCCAGCCGCTATGTCACCCAAGTTTAATGACTCCGCCTTTTGGGATAAGATCAAGCGTTTCGCCGGAATCGCCGGCAGATCGCTCATTGAATACGCCTTGGTCCTGTTCCACACCTTGAAGGATTCCGAGACCCCGGCATGGGCGAAGGGAGCCATCATCTCGGCGCTGGCTTACTTTATCTCCCCTCTCGATCTGATTCCGGACTTCTTTCCAGTCGTGGGTTACACGGACGACTTCGCAGCGATCCTCGCGGCCGTGAGCGCCGTGACGATGCACGTCAAACCCATCCACCGAGAAAAGGCCGCCCAAACCGTGGAGAAGATTTTCGGTCCAAAAGAGAACCCTTAGGTTCAACTTAGGTTCACCCTGAGAACCATCATTCTCAGCCCCCGAGCAGGGCCAGCATCCGGCCAGTGAGCCCTTTCTCCATCCGGTAGGAGTAATAGAGCGCTGTGTCGCTTCCGGTACATTCGCCTCCATCCCAAACTTGGGCCACCCCAGCCTCCCTGCACTCGTTGACAATGCACCGAGCGAAATCGACCTCGTAAAGCGGTGGACGAATGCACGGACTCAGCGCCACGACAAGCTGCGAGACCTCGCATCCAAAGTGGCGGTGCATCGCTTCAAGAGCCTTTGAGACAATTCTCAGTGCCGTGCCCTTGGCGCCCGAGTGCACAAGCCCCACCGCGCCGCTCCCCGGATCCACGATGAAAGCCGCGCAACAGTCCGCGGTGTAGATTCCCAAGCACACATTTTCGTCGTTGGTAATTAACGCGTCCGCCCCCGCGTGAATTACCCGCGAGGCGTTCTCATGCTGGCCCCTGGCAACCACGGCCACTACATCACCGTGAACCTGCTGCGCAAAATGGGTGCTGCGCGCGTCCATGCCCAACTCAGATTGCAACCGGCCATGGCAAGGAGCCAGCCTCGCGAGGGCCTCTTCGCGCTCCACCCGAACGTCTACCGCGGGCTGCCGTACGGCGAACGCGTGGCTGCGGAATCCAATCTCCGCAAGCTTCCCGCAAACGACCGCAGGGGTCGGCGTGCCCGCATCAAGCCACAAAGCGGAGGAGCTCAAGGACGGAACAGGAAAGAATAATCGCGCTTCAGGACCTTGTTCTCAAGCTTGGCGAGAGGATCGTTGAATTCATCCTGGTACACGGTCTCGGTGGCCGTTGCCCGGTCGAACTCCGCGAGGGAGCGGACATACTCGCCTCTTGCTTGCAGCTCGGTGGTTCGGGCTCGAGTGAGTGCGACCCGGGCATCGAGAACTTCGAGCTGTGTGCCCGCCCCCGCCGACAGCCGTTCCTGCGCGAGGCGAAGCGCTTCAAGGGCCTGCTGCACGTTCTTCTGCTGGCTTTCGATCGTTTCGCGATACTGCTGCAGGTTTGCAAAGGCACGTTGAATTTCCAACTCGATCTGACGCACTTCATCCTCATAGGAGAGCACCAGACCTCGCAGTTTGGCCCGCTCTTGGGCAACACGAGCAGTCGTCTCGAAGCTGTCAAAAATTGCCCAACTACCTTGCAGACCAAGGAAGTAACTCTCCATGTTTTGAGTAAACTCCTGCCTTCCTGCGCCTGCCCATCCTCCTCTGGCTACGGCGCTTAGTCGTGGCTTAAATCCAGACAAAGCCTCATTCACCCCCTCCTCACCCGCAAGCATCTGCTGGCGCAATGATTTCAAAGATGGTCTCCGAGATTTTCCTAAAGTGATTGAGTTGCTCAGATCAAGGTCACGTTCTCCAATATTCAGGTCGCCGACACACTTGAAAGTGGGACTGCCCGCTGCGGGAGCGTCTAATGCGAGAAGTTTTGCCAGTTGTAGCTTCGCAATGAGATGGTCGTTTTTAGCACGAATCAACTGAGGCTTGACGCTCGCCACTTCCACCTCTGCCCTCAAAACGTTAAAGCGCGGCACAGTGCCCGCATTAAAGCGGTTTTGAGCATCCTTCAGCTGTTGTGATGCCAGCTCGACAGACTCCTGAGCCACCTCAATGAGCGCCTCGTTCACAAGAACAGTGGAAAACTGAGAGCGAATTTCACTAATGACTTTATCAATCACATTCCTGAAAGAGTAGTAGGCAGCCCCTTTCAAAAACTTAGCTCCCTCGATCTGAGCGGGAATTTCGCCTCCTGAGTAAATTGACTGGCGAAGCTCAAAACTTACATTCCAAGATCGAGACTGAAGAGTTGCTACCCCATCTCCACCACCTGCAAAACTAGCACCGGCGGCCAGGAATCCGCTCGGATCCGTTCTCTGCCGTGAATCCCCCAAAGATGCGGACATTGAAATATGAGGAAGTGCAAGCGCCTTAAGCTGAACGACTCGACCTTGAGCACGCTCAATCTCCCGTAGCCCTTTAAGGACATCCAAGTTCTGAGAAAGCGCTGTATTTATCGCATCAACCAAAGTCAGATCCCCAGTGATTGTCCGCTTTCGAGCCATGGAGCCCAATCCATTAGAATGTGCTGATTCAATCTGCCCAGGCTGCACACCCAGCGGATCCGCGCGCAAATCCGGTTCACCGGACTTTAGGAAGGAGGGAAAAGCCAGCGCTGCAAGCGCCAAGGCATATGGGTGGACTTTCATGAACCCGTGGATCATGTCCCAAAGTACCGCGTCGTTGCAACCGTCATCGCATCTGCGGCCGATAAACAGCGCCCACCAAACTATTCAGCGGCCGATGTCTTCGCGGATTTCTGAGCCCGTCCCCGTGAGGGCTCCCTTCGGCGAATCCTGCCGGGCGCGAGTTTCTCAAAGTTCGGCAAAAACGGCCGCACGAACGCCTCGTGGAATGAATAACCAGCCTTGAAGTCTTCTATCGAATCCTTGTCGGACTTTCCAAAAACTCCGACCTCAATGAGATGAAAAACCATCCTGCCAAAATCCTCGCAGGCACGGATGTTCCAGTATTCAAACACGGTCATCACCATCGGCCCGAACTGCTTCAACGCAAATTCCCGAACACCCTCGAGCAACTGCTGTCCGCTGACATGGCATCCACCAGAAGCCCTCGACTTTTTGTGAAGCGAGACCGTATAATCGAGGGCGTCCTTCAGGAAGAAATAAGCGTCTCGATCAAAAAGACGAAATTTCGCGGTCACCAAATCAACAGCTTCGGCAAATTCAAGTTTTTGCATGGTTTTTTAGCGAACCCGCATCACGATGTTCCCTGAGGTTATATTCTCCCAGCATGGGGGCCGCGTCAACCACACTCGAATCCCCGCCGCGGCAGCCGGGGCTTTCCCCGCAATAGTCCAAAAACGCATTCGGTTTAAAAATCTACTGATCAGTAGTCTACATCAAAAAAAACTCCGCCACAGCTCCGCTCCGCCGCAATGCCCCTGCCGGGACCATTAGTAAAATCGGTCGTTGACGGCCCAGCGCCTGAATACTAACCTCAACACCCGATCAATTTTCGACACCTCGATAGAAAGGAGGGAGAACTTAAATGCCAGAAGTACAAGTACGTAAAGGAGAACCAATAGACCGCGCCTTGAAACGTCTGAAATCCAAGATGGAGAACGAAGGAATCATGGAGGAAGTGCGCCGCCTGCGTGCGTTTGAAACACCAACGCAGAAAACGAAGCGTAAAGCGAAAGCAAACGCCAAGCGCGCCAAGGCGAAGTTCCGTTTCAACGCTGCATAGTCTCCGGTTCGGCAAGTTAAAAAATACAAAACGCCCTCGAGTTAATTCTCGAGGGCGTTTTTAATTTTTCTGAAGCTTCGCAGGGTGGCCCGCGTAGGGGGATTTTCACTTCTTCCCCCCCCCTTTGAATCGCTCAGTAACCTTTAGATGTAATCGAGAAGGGACATTTTGAGCACCTGCGCCCCGGCCTGCATCGCGGCCTGATAGGCCGTCTGCTGCCTAGTGAGATTCACCATTGCCTGAGCCTGGTCCACATCCGCGTCTCTGGAGATCAACGCCTCCATGTCATTAAACCGCGAGGCGCTTTGGGCTTTCACCGATTCCAAACGCGCCTGTATTGAGGAATTGGACGCGAGGATCTCAATCAAGCCGTTTCCCGAAGCCATCAACGAAGCCCGGGCCGTAGTGATTTTCGAGGTCGAGTTCGAGGTCAAACCGTCGCGCAAGGCGATCATGTTGTTGATGAAATCTTTTACAGCGATGTTATCCACGCCTCGCAAGCGGGGTGAAATTTCGAGCGTATCGGAAATTTGAATCGCTGCCCCATCATCCGTGCCTGTCTCAGCACCCAAAGATGCGCTTGCACTGACGGTCACAGAGTTTGACAGAGTCACCTGCGTGGCGCTGTCTACTGAAACAATCCGCGTTCCGGCCGGGATCCCCGTGCCGGAAACCAGCATGCCCTGCGACCAACCGGTCGTACTCGCCATCATGAGCTGGGTCGCTCCGCTCGCAGATGCAGCCACCGAGTTGGCCACCGCGGCGGAACGCACTGCGGTTTGGACGTTCGTCACGGGATTCGTGTGGAGAGCGAAAGGATCGCTGGCACTGTCCGTATCCGTTCCATTGAGCAGATATTCCCCTTGAAACTTGGTGTTGCCCGCCTCGATTGCATCCTTGATGAGTTCGTCCAACTCGACCGCGTAGGCTTTCCGCTCCTCAAATGAAACCGTATCGCTGTTGGAGGACACCGCGAGTTCGCCCGCGCGATCCGAGAGCATACGCAAGCGGTCCAGCACCGCGTAGGAAGCTTGGGCGAAGCCAAGGGCGGTATCCGCGTTTTTCGCGTACTGCTGCGCCGCCATCTTTTCAGAGCGCAGACGCATCACCCGGGATGCCGCCTGAGGGTCTTCGCTCGACATCGTGATCCGCTGCCCGGTCGCGATTTGCTCGTTCAAAGCATTCTGCTTACGGTTGAGCTTATTGAGTCGGTTCACCACCGCTTCCGACATTGTGAGGTTTGGAATACGCATGTGAAAAATAAAACGTGTTAGCGAACCATCGCGATAAGGGACTGCAGCATCTCATCGATGACTGAAATCACTTTGGCATTGGCTTGATAAGCCTTTTGAAAACGCAGGAGATCGGTCGTCTCCTCGTCCAAGGAGACCGCGCTGACTGAATCCCGCTGGGTCCTGAGGGCCGTTTCGAGCACGGTCGCCTCCTCCAAGCGCGAGGACGCCGCTTGGGCAGATACGGCGATATCCGTGACCATCCCCCGCGCGTAATCAAGCAGCTTTTCATCCGCCTCGAACGTAAGGGTACTACTGCCGCTTACGGGACTCGAAATGCCCGACGGATGACTGAGGGTGATCGTGGGCGGAACTGTCGCAGCGTTCACGACTTTGATTGTCGTGCCCGCAACTAGTGACGCGCTTGCACTCACGGTCACAGGATTGGAAAGCGTCACCTGCGTGGAGGAGCCGACTGAAACAATCCGCGTGCCGGTTGGGATCCCCGTGCCGGAAACCAGCATGCCCGGCGACCAACCGGCCGTACTCATCATCGTGAGCGTAGTCGTCGCGCTCGCAGTTGTATCCACCGAGTTGGCCGTCCCAGCTCCCCAGACCTTCATACCCGCAGTCAATCCGGTCACGTCGACCATCTTCACAACGCTGTCCGAACTCGACAACAAGCTACCGTCTTTCTTGATGGATACGGTCGACACCTTCGTCCGCAGGTTGCCGATGCTCTTGACGTAGGCGTTGTCGCCCGCGTTTCCAGATGGTCCCGTCACCAGACTCGTGGCGCTAATCACCGGATTCAAAACAATCAGTGAGGATCCGCTGCCGGCCTGGAAAAAATCCGTACCAGATCCGCCGGGGTTGTAAATTCCGTTCACCGCCACCCGGATGGCGTCCGCCATCGCGCCCAATCTGACCCCCAGCGCGGCGACACCTCCGCCGTGGAGTGCGGCGAATCTTCCCTGCGCTTCACCGCCGGTCAGCGTGATGGGCGCCGCGACCTTCGAACCATCTGTCCATAGAATTCCGGAAGAAGGATCGTAACTCAAATCCCCCTGCTTCATCCCGTAGACCACGGCGTCCTTACCCGAAATCTTCACGCGCAATTCCAGAGGACTTCCAGCCTCCGGCGTGACGTCGATCTTTACCAGTCTCGCAAGCCTCTCGAGCTTTGCCTGACGCTTGTCAATCAGGTCCGCCCCGCCACCACTCATCACGCTGTCCGCCTGACGAACTAAAAAGTTCAGATTAGCGATATCATTTAGAAGTTCGTTCGCCTCGGATAGATTGCCGTCGATCTGATCCTCCAGATCGCCTTCAAGAACCTCCAGATTTTCATTCGCCACATTAATGCGGTCCTGCAGGAGTCTCGCGCTTTCCAACGCCACGGTGCGGGCGGGCACGTCGCTTGGCGTTGCCGCCAAAACCCCCATGCTGTTGAAAAACTGATCCAGCGCCGCACCAATCCCAGTTGGGGAGTTTGCCACGTCACCGAGGGAAGCAGGATCACTGGCGCGGTCAATCCGGTCTCCCAGAACTAGTTCGGCATTGCTCAAAGCGTCATACTGCGCCTGCAAAAAACCGTTATCCGAGGCCTGCCGGACCACCTGCCTGTCCAAAAATGTATCCCTTAACTGTTGAACGGCGAGCACCTCCACACCGGTGCCCTCGGGTCCATGAGGGGTTTGAGTCACATACCGGTCCGCAATCACCACCCGTTGACGGGCATACTCTGGATTGTTGATGTTCGCCAGATTCCGGCCGGTCACTTGAATGGCCTGCTGGTGGGCGGCGAGCGCCTTGCTTGCTTGTACTAGGTTTCCAAAAAGTCCGGGCATAGATAAGTCCTTACTATGTCTTATAGGCAGCTCCAGTGCCTGATAAAGTTATTTTTACGCGACCGTCATTTTCGTAGGTGCGGGCGGCGCTCGTCGGGCTGAATTCCTGCAAAAGATCACGGATCACCTCAATGGAGCGCGCCAGAAGCATCTGATTCTGGTTCGCCTTGCGCTTGACCTGGTCGGTGATCCTCA
>JBILKY010000144.1:0-9115 GCA_044376395.1 Chthoniobacteraceae bacterium
TTGGCCCTGTAAGCGGTGCTCTGGCGGCGTTGGGGGCGATGGCTTGGGTGCTGCGAGGCGCGTGGAAGCGACCGGTGCGTGAATTGATGTCCGGAGCGGTCCAAGGTGCTGATTCGCTCAAGTTCACGGGATCCAAGCCGTTTTCTGCAGTCGCGGGTGTTGTAGGAATGACTGCTGCTGCGGTCTCTGTTTTTATGCTCCTGGAGCGGAAATCGGGTGGCCCGGAATTGTTTTTTGGGATAGGTGCAGTGGTCTTGATTTCGTTTTTCGCCCTGTGCAGTTGGGCGCTCCGATTTGTGGCCGGCGGGGTCATCTCGAGTGCCCGTCAGCTTGCATTGAGAAACGCGGGACGACGTTCAAGACGTTCAATCGCTGTCGTTGGAGTTCTTGCTTCGGGGGCTTTCTTGGTGCTCTCGGTTCAGGTTTTCCAAAAAGATTCGAAAAACATCGTCTCAACTCGCACTTCTGGCACCGGAGGCTTTGCGCTCATGGGAGAATTGAGCACGCCCGTGTACGAGGATTTGAATGATGCTTCGGTGCGTGATGTCTTGGGAATACCCGATGAATCCGGTGTTCATGCGGTTCTGATGCGAGTCAAAGAGGGGGAGGACGCTAGTTGCCTGAATCTAAACCGCGCCGTTCGTCCCAAGGTTCTGGGATTACCCTCAAGAGACCTCGAGACGCTCGGAGCCTTCGCTTTCGCTCAGAATGGGGCTAACTGGTCGATCCTACGAAGCAGAGAATCAGGATTCATACCTGCTGTCGTGGATGAGGCCACGTTGATGTGGGCGCTTCAAAAGAAAATTGGTGATGTCATTTCTCTCCCCGATGGTCGCGGGGGCGAGGTTCTCATTCGAGTCGCCGGAACGTTGAAGGGTTCAGTTTTGCAAGGGGCTCTTCTGATTGATGAATCCAATTTTATGGACGCGTTTCCCGATGCTGGCGGATATCGCGCGATGCTGCTCGATGTGCATGCTGACAGCGCGTCCAGGGTGCGGGGGGCATGGAGCCGAGCACTCGAAGACCGCGGCTTGGAGTTGTTCCCCGTTCAGGAACGGCTTGCGGAACTGGATGCAGTATCCAACGCGTACCTTTCGATTTTTCAAATCCTTGGCGGTCTTGGTGTTTTGCTTGGGGCGGCCGGAGTCGGGGTTGTTGCAGCCAGGAACGCTGTGGAGCGGCGGGGGGAGATTGCAGTCCTGATGGCGCTCGGTTGGCGGCGGTTTGAAATCTACTGCCTGCTTGGCTGGGAGCATGGCATGCTGGTTGCGGCGGGCCTGCTCGGCGGCGGATTAAGCGCTCTATCGGTTACCATTCCCGCACAGGTGATCCGCGGCGAGAAGGTTGATGGCAACGCGTTCTGGATGGCGATCGCCTTGCTCGGATTGGTCGCTGGACTGGCCGTTTGCACCGGCCTTTGGCTCAGTGTCGTGCGGAATCCGGGATCGCAGTTGAGGGAGGAGTAAAAAGCTTGTTCAGGCTTTTCTACCGAACTTTTTTTCCAGCTCAAGATAGCTGATCTGGATCATTGTGGGCCGCCCGTGTGGGCAGCAGTAAGGCAGCTCACACGCCAGTAGATTCTCCACAAGCTTTGCCAGTTCCGCTTCGCGAAGTGTGTCATTTGCTTTCACCGCGTGTCGGCAAACTGTTTTTGCGATCATGTCTTCGCCCAGCCTCAGCCTCGAACTTTGCGGATTTGTGTCCCGCAAATCATCGATGATGTCGTGCAGCAGTTGGGTCGGGTCCTCGCTGCGAATAAAGGTTGGAAGGGCGTCCACCTTGAACGAGCCGCCTCCGAAATGTTCAAGCGCGATGCCCGCCCGCTCCAATATTGACTGATGGCTGGTGATCCAGTCCGCGTCTCTAGGGCCGAGTTGAAGGGTGATAGGCAGAAGTAGACGCTGCGATGGAACCCCCTGAGTTTCCATGCGCCTCTGCATTTCCTCATAAAGAATGCGTTCGTGAGCAGCGTGCTGGTCAACCAGTACAAGGCCGGAGGAGTTTTCAATCAGAACGTAGAGCTTCCCCAAGACTCCAAGGAAACGGAATGTCTCGGGAACGGGGGCAAGGCTTGGCTGTTGTGCAGGCGATGTGGCGATGGGCGCGTCCGGGTTCGACGGTCTGTCCTTTGCAGGTGTTTCTTGCGGTGTTCTCGGGATTGCGATCGTTGGACGCGGGCTCTCGGGTAGCGGAAGACGGTGCTGCACCTCGGTTTCATCGTTCGGGTGTGCCGTTGTGCCGCCTTGATAAGCAGCGTGGGGCGTGGTCTGTCTGTCCTCTGGAGGGATCCCGACAGAGGGTTTTGCCGCGTGCGTGGCGCTCAGCGGCGCTTTGTTTGTAGGCGTGAATTGTGCGCTCCAGTCTGCTCGGTCGCTCTCGAGCGTTCTTTTAACCGATTGGATTACCGCCTCGCGGATCTCTGCCGGCGAACGGAAACGGACTTCGCGTTTTGCCGGATGCACATTCACATCGACCGCCTCCGGGTCCACCTCGAGGAACAAGTATGTGACCGGATGTTGTCCCTTCATGAGTGCAGTGTGGTATCCCTCGCGCAGGCCCTGAGAGATCGTGACGTTCTCAACCGCTCTGCCGTTGAGGAAGCTCAATTGTTGTTGCCTCGAAGATCGGCTGAAGCCTGCTTTTCCAATGTAGCCCCATATCTTGATGCCGTCCGCTTCGTATGGGACTACCGGCAACAGTTCTTTGCAAAGAGACTCGCCATTCAGGTCGCGAATTCGATCCAGAAGCGACGCCGCGGGCGCGAGTTGGTACACAAGACGATCATCCTGGATATGCACAAAACTGATCGACGGATGCCCCAATGCCAAGAGATGCAGTTGATGATCAACGTGGCTGGCCTCGGTTGACTCGGTGCGCAAGAACTTGCGTCTAGCGGGCAGGTTGAAAAAAAGTGAGCGTACTTCCACCTGAGTTCCGGGCGCGTCTCCACCATCGCGAACGGTCTCCATGCGTCCACCGTTCACGAGGATTTCAGTGCCTGCCAAGGCGTCATGTTCGCGGGTGGAGAGTCGGAATCTTGAAACGGACGCGATGCTCGGAATCGCCTCGCCTCTAAATCCCAGCGTGTGAATAGATGCAAGATCAGTGCCAGTTCTTATTTTGCTGGTGGCATGCCGCTCCAAGCACAAAAGTGCGTCGTCGCGGTCCATTCCAATACCGTTGTCTGTGACCTGAATTATAGAGATGCCTCCTCTGCGGGTCAGCACTTCAATGCGTGTTGCTTTGGCGTCGATCGAGTTTTCAACCAGCTCCTTGACCACAGCGGCGGGCCGCTCGACAACCTCGCCTGCGGCAACCTGGCTTGCGACGTGTTCTGGAAGGAGTTGAATGCGTGACATGGCCTATAGAGCATGCACCGAAACCGCAGGGCACGAAAGACGGATCCTTCGCGTAATAGGGGTTCCTGCCAATAAGGCTTCGCAAAAAACCAGCGCAATTCAGAGAGGGATCTTGATTTCAGCGCCCTGCCTCCCTCCCCGCCTCCAACTGGAGTAGGGTCCTTTTCCAAGTAACACCAGATCGGTACCCTCCAAGGCCGTTGCTGGACACCACCCGGTGGCAGGGAGTGCGAAGCAGAAGCCGGTTCGACGCGCAGCGGGAACCGATCCCTCGCGGGGAAGATCGGAGCGAGCGGGCAAGTTCTCCGTAAGTTCGCGTTTCACCCTCAGGGATGCGGGCCAGTGCAATCGCGAACGCAGCGGCGCTCGGGTCCAGGTTTTCGCGCAGGCGATAACTTGAAAGTGTGGCTGCCGCCTCTCGCACAGATTCGAGGGTCAAGCCGCGTGGAACTTCGATCGGCAAGATCACTTCCCTCAATTGGCCGCTGATCTCATCGAGTAAAAGAGTGAGACGGAGTCTCCCGCAGAGCAGCGTTTCCTTGCGGAAGGAACGATCATCGCCAGCATCACCCCAAGCGCCTGTTGGCTGGCTGTGAGTGGCCAGTTTCATTGGGTTACTTGGAACCTCGGCAGCGTCAGGGATGCCTTGTGGTTAGAACGCAGTTCGGGAAAGCGTGAGCCATGCCCACCACGCCGCCACGCAGAGCAATAGAACAAGGCAAAAGAAGAGGAGTTTTCCCTTCTGCTGGTCGCTGCGGCGGACACGCGGCGAAACAGGTGTGGCCTCGTTGTGCAGGTAACGGCTGTCGGGCAATTTGACGGCCCCAACGCCAACATCGCGGGTTCCTCGGGCCGCGTTCCTCAGGAAAACTTCGCGCTGTGCCTGAGCCTTTTCAGCGGCGATCTTCGGGGCATCCTCGATGAACTTCTTGTGCATCTCCGTCGCGGTTTTCAACCGCTTCTCTTCCTCGGCGAGCAATCGACGGCGCGCCTCGAAAGGGGTCTCGGGAGTGGCTTTGGACTTCTTTCCCGACTTTTCTTTCGAGAGAGATTTAAAAATCATTTTGGCGTGGAACGGTGAAGATTGGAGAGTGAACTGAATTTTTCGGATTGCGGGATCTTGAGCGCTTAGCGGGATCCGCCAGAGAGCAGAGCAAAGAACAGCAGCAGTCCGATGACTGTCAGAGGCAGGGTGAACGCGATGCCGATCTTAAGCCAATACACGAAATCCTGCGTGCCATGGCTGTCCGAACCATATCCGAAATTCGCCGCCTGAGCCTCGCTGCTTTCGTGCGGGCTGATCTTGGGAATCGTCTGGCTGTAGTCCGTCTTGGCGTCGTCAAGGGCGCTGAGGGCACGGGTCAACTCCTTTGCGAGTTCGGGTCCTTCGACGCCTTTGAGGTCGAGCGATTCAAAATATTGGAGGTGCTGGCCGAATCCCTCCCGGACCGTGCGCAGGAGCTCCACGCGCTTGTGAGCTTCGTACTCCTCCCGTTCGACAACGACAAGAGCCCGCGTGAATTTTTCGACCATGTCTGCGCGTCCTGCCTGCAGTTGCTCCTGCTTTCGGCTCATTTCTTCGAGTTCGCGCTTCTGGCGCTCGATCGCTTCCTGCTGTCGCTTCAGGGACAAGAGTTGTTCCTGGGCTTTCTGAACCTGCGAATCGAGATGTTCCGGAGAAATCTCATCCTCCGATAAATCAAAGGATTCCTGCGAAGAACGTGGGTGGTCTGGCATGCTTGAATGGGGTGTCGCAAACCTCTCTCACACCCACAGAGCGGAAGCCAGATTTTTTCCCGGAAACCGCACGGCATTCGGCGCCTTTTTTTCGGCTGGACCGCCGAATGCCCCTTGACGTCTACCGGCCCGGAACCAGCTCGTATAAAAAACCCTTCAAATATCCCGTCTCAGGAATCGTTGAAATGATCGGATGATCCAATCCCTGGGCGTAGGTTTCCAGCACGCGCAGTGTTCGTTTCGCGTCCACGGCCGCCTCGTTGATAACGCCCTCGAAAAGTTCCCTGCTCATGTGATGAGAGCAGCAGAAAGTGGCGAGCATTCCCTCCGGATTCAAAAGCTTGAGTGCTCGAAGATGAATCTCTTTGTAGCCGCGCAGCGCGTCGTTGATGCGTCCCTTTGATTTTGTGAACGACGGAGGATCAAGAATGATGAGGTCGAACTTTTCATTCGCCCGCTCCTTTTGATTGAGGTAGTCGAAAACATTCTCTTCAACCGCGTTCACTCGGAGACCGTTTGATTCGGCGTTGCGCCGGCAGAGTATCGTCGCTTCAGCGCTCACATCCACCGCTGTGACTTGCCTTGCGCCAGCGCGCGAGCAGTGCAGTGCGAATGCGCCTTGATTTGAGAAACAGTCGAGGACCGTGCGGCCGGCTGCATGGCGTGCTACCGCCTGATAATTCGGGAACTGGTCGAGGTAAAAGCCTGTTTTTTGCCCCTGTAGAAGGTCGATTTCAAAATCAAGCTCGCCGCACTTCAGGCGGCGGGGTGCTGGTACGGGCCCGTGCAACACGCCTGTCAGAAGCTCCAAGCCTTCGGCTTTACGAATCGGAGAATCATTCCGCTCGACCACTGTCTCGGGCGAAAGCAACTCCACGAGGGCGTCAACGATCATGCCCTTGCGCCTGTCCATTGCCAGAGTCAGCGTCTGAAGTACCAAGTCATTCCCGTAACGATCGATCACGACGCCGGGCAACCCGTCGCTTTCGCTCCAGACGATGCGTCCAACACCCTGCGCTAAACCATGCCGTTTGCGATATTCAAGAGCGATGCCGATGCGGCGCTTGAAGAAATCGAGATCCAGTTCCTGACGTTGACGCGAGTACCGGCGCGCGATGATTTGTGATCGGCTGTTGTAAATTGCTGATCCGAGCATCCTGTCTCTCCCGTCTTTGAGAGAAACAGTCTCGCCGTCCTGCGGGTCGCCAAAGGATTTGAGAACCTCCGTGGAATAAACCCAGTCGTGTCCGTGAAATAGTCTGGAGCGTGGTTGGATAACGAGACCTGCCATGTGTGCGTCGCACGCTAATGCCTCGCGGCAGGAAGTCAACGCGCCTCACCGCGGGATTCGGGCCGCGCAAAGCGACATTCTTGCGCGCCTCAAAGGCTCTTGAGATATGCCACGATGTCCGCAACGGATTGACCTGTTAGCCCAAGCTGTTCCGGGTCGTACATCAGCGAGCGGTTCAACTTTTTCAAGGAACCAACAATCTCTCTTGGCACCTGCTGTGTGAGGTTTCCCATGCTTTTGATAATCACAGGATCCCCGTTGCCTTGGATGATGCCTGTGATGGAGGTTCCGTCTTTTGTCACGACCGTGCTTCCCTCGTACCCGTGGGAGATCGTGGCTGAAGGTTTGGCGATGGCCTCGATGATGGTTTCAGGAGTCTGCTGTTTGGCAAATTCCGTCAGAGTCGGGCCGAACTCGGTTCCCTGGTCCGCAATTTTGTGGCAAGCATAGCACGCGCCGACCGCCGTGCGCCCACGACTGACGTCGCCTTTGAGACGGAGTATCTCCTGAACCGCGGGAAATGGCGTCGCCGCAGGTGCTGATGGGGGAAGCTCTACGGAGACGAGTTTGATCGCACCCGGATCATGAATTCCTCGGGACTTCAGGGTGGCCGCAATATCGAATGCTTGCCAGTCGTTGTTTTTTTTGTGCAATAGCCACCACAAAGACGCTGCTGCTGTGTCAGCTTGTTTGTTCGAGGTAATTGAGATCATGCCGTCTGCTGCTTCCTTCGTGGGAGTAAAGGCGAGAGCGGTGAGCATGAGGTTGCGTTGCTCCGGGGCGATTTTTTGGGATTGCGCTCGTGCTGTGATCGCTGCGGTTGCCTCCGCAGGGTGGAGGCGCCAGGCGAGCCATTCCGCAGGTGTGTTCCAGTCCTCCGGATTCTTTGCGAAGGTTTTTGCAATCTGCGCATACACCGCAGATTCCTTCCCTTCACTTCCGAGTCCGACCGCTTCGAGATAAGCACGGTCCTTGCCGTCAAACTTTGCCGCAATCTTCTCGAGCAATGGGACAGAGCGGGCTGCGGGTTCGTCCCGCAAATGAAGGGCCGCTTCGCGGCGAAGCGCGGGCGACGGGTCGTCTGCAAAGCGGGCGGTGAGGGCGAAAGAGTCCTTGAGCGAACGATGCAGGCTCCGGTAGGCCACCAGCCTGGTATTATCGTCCTTCGAATCCAAAAGGGCGCGAACCTTTTGTTCGCCGCTCTCACCCATTTGCGCGAGGAGCCAGATCGCTCTGGCCGCGATGTAAGGGTTCGGGTCTTTCAGTAATTCAGCGACCGCTGGAATGGCTTTCTCGCCCTGGGCTTTCAACCGGGTGAACCCGCTGTGGCGGATGTTGACTGCTGGACTTTTGAGCGCTGTGATCTGCCCAGCTGTGGTGTTTAAGTCGAACTTCGGCACCTGTGACTTGAATCCCTTTGGAGCAATCCGATAAATCGCTCCCGTGGTAAGGTCGTCGCGTGTGCCGTGTCCACCGACTTTTGCATCAAACCAATCGGCAACATAAATTGCGCCGTCGGGTCCGACGCAAATGTCGCTCGGACGGAACCAATTCTTGAGCGTTGCGTTGCCGGCGCCTGCTAGAAAGTCGGAGCCCGCCCATTCACGCGCCGCGTTGGATGTGATGAAGTCGTGCCGCTCGAGTTTCCAACCCGCGCCGTCTGGAGTTGGGTGATAGCCAAACACGACGTTCTTTCCAGACTCGCACGCGAGCAGAAGCCCTTCCCAAGTCTTGCCAAGTGCGCCGTTCTCGTAGAACGCGACGCCTGTTGGAGCGCCGCCGCCGTAGATGTCTCCCGCAGGCATTGTGCCGGGGTCTTCCTGGCGCCACTCCGCCGTTGGCACGCCCTGATTCGGGCGTCGGTCCGCAGACCAGGCCCTCTTGCCATCCGCGGAGGCGAAGCCCGCGTTCCCGCCTTCCATCATCGCCGTGACGCGGCATGCCGGCGGGTCGTCGTTGTCGCTTTGAAACACGTCGCCAAAAGAGGTAACGGATTGCTCGTAACTGTTCCGGAAATTGTGGCCGATGATTCGAACGTTCGATCCATCAGGGTTCATGCGAGCGGCAAAGCCTCCAATCCAAACATGACCGTCGTCGCTCTTTAGGCCTGCAAGATTTTGCATTTGGTAGGGGCTGCCCATTCGGAAAGTTTTGCCTGATTTGTCCGTGAACTCCGCACCCGTGTTGCCTTGATTCCAATACCAAAGGCCGTCCGGTCCAGCGGTGACGCTGTGAAGGCTGTGGTCGTGCTGGCGGCCCCCGAAGCCGGTCAGTAAGACCTCGCGTTTGTCTACCGTCGGATCGAATTTCCCGTCATGGTCGACATCGGTGTACACCAGCATGTTGGGCGGCTGTGAAACGACGATCCGATTCTCAAAAACCGCGATCCCTAGGGGTGACGCAAGGTCCGGCTCCTGGACGAACACGCTGCTGTGGTCCGCGCTGCCGGATCCCTTGGTGTCCTCAAGAATAACGATCCGGTCACCCTCAGGCTGCCGGTTGCCTTTTGAGCGATAGTTGACTCCTTCTGCAACCCACAACCGTCCCTTTGCGTCAAAGTCGATGTTTGTGGGGTTCCGTAGTAAAGGGGTTTTAGCCCAAATCGTGACCTCAAGTCCTTCTGGCAGGGTGAAAAGTTCTAGGGGAACCTCGGTGGCATCAATCTGTCCAGTCAACTGACTGGCGGTTGGTTCGCTAGTGAAGACCATGAACTTCAAACTCGCGCCGC
>JBILKY010000145.1:0-9087 GCA_044376395.1 Chthoniobacteraceae bacterium
CCAGCCTCGCACATGCCTGACGCGGTCCAAAAATACGCAACCCCGCGGCTTCGAAACGGTCCACCATCCCAGCCGCAAGGGCGTCATCGGGTCCTACAACCGTCAACCCGATCTCGAATTCCTTGGCAAAGCTGATGAGCCGGTCGACCCCCGCAAGCTTGATCGGCACGCATTCCGCCACCGAGGAAATCCCGCCATTCCCTGGCGCGCAGTAGACTTTGTCAACGCGCGCCGACTGTTTTAGTTTCCAAGCCAGAGCATGTTCACGCCCGCCACTTCCGAGAATCAAAACGTTCATAAGTTAAAAACCAACAATCTTTCCGCTGTCTGCCTGTTGATTCCAATGCGACGCTCCAACGCCGCGCTCGCATCCAAAACTCGGCAGGTTAAACAGGAACCTCAAACAGGAATCTCAACGCGGCAGAAATTCCCGCAGCGCCGCCCGCGCCTCCTTCTCGCGTTCCATGATCAAGCTTTCAAGAGCCGGCTCGATCTCGCGCATCCGGGCAAACAGCAACTCGTAATGGCGCTTCAAGGCGAGCCGCATTTCACGATCCGTGGAGGCTTTGCTTGATGCCTGCAGTGCCGCTGACACCTCGGGCTCAGCCAACACGCGCGCCTTCAAGGACCGGAAGCGTATCCGGTCTTTCAACGCGGCGGCAGCCTCCTCGGTCGGGTTGGGACCATCAGGCAGAAGATCAGGCCGGGAACGCCTGCGCATTTCCACACCCGGAAACTCTGCACTTGGCTCCGGAGCAATCGGCTTGAGGTCACTCGGAAACTCGGGCAGAGGTCCAAGGGAGTTGTTCGACGGACGGTTAGAGCCTGGGGACGGGCCGCCTCCAGGCCCCAGCATCAGCCGCGGCTCTCCAAGCAACCCCCCGCCGAGTCCAAGCCCAAGGGCTGATGGCGCCGGACTTGCGCCAGGCTCCCTGCGCCCAGAGCCGTTTTTGGGGGCGGGGCTTTGAGCCGCGGGCTGTGTTGCATCAACCGGCGTGCCACTCGAGTCCGCCGAGGAGGCGGCAGAGGAGGCCCCGGAACTCTTTCCGGCCTCCTGCGCCAACGCCGACGAATCCACAGACGCGATCAGCAGCGCCACCGCGGTTGAGAGTCCGTAAGCCAAACTTTTTTGAAAGGAAAGGCGCTCTAGGCGCGCACAGGGCGGGAAAGAATGCATCGATTTCAAAATTTAGTTTCATTAAAGTTACTGCGAAAAAGTTTTTTGAAAAGCGCATGCTTTACTAAGCTTTACCACGCGAAACACCCGATGCCTTCCAAGCGCCTCCAACCAGTTCCGGAGCTGAGCGAGATCACCCCCGCGGAGATGGCTGCGCGCCTTCAGACGCTGGATGGCGCTGTTTTTTTTGACTCCGCGCGCGAAACGGATGGCTCGATTTCCATGTTGGCGGCCAACCCGCGGGAGTTGATTCATGGCAACATATTTAACGAAAAAGACTTCCAGCGCATGCGCGGGCATGTCTTGCGACTCACTCCGCCATCTGCCCTTCCCGACGACGGCCTCCCCCGCTCTATTCTGGGCGGCACCATCGACTACGATGGAACCTTCGAGTTCGCGCACTATGCCGATATCCTGATCTTTTCGCATCGGGAGGGCTGTTGGTACGCCTCAAACCACTGGTGGCGAGACCTCCCAACGACGCGGGCATCCAATCCGGATCCGCAGGTCGCGCGGATCCGCTTCACCCCGGCCATTTCGGAACCGGAGTTCTGCGGGTGGGTTCTACGGGTTCAGGAATACATCAACTCGGGCGATATTTATCAGGCAAACCTTAGCCACCGCCTCGAGGCATCGTGGCCCGGCGGCGATCCATGGAGCCTTTACGAGGCGCTCCGGCACTATTCCCCGGCGCCGTACGGCGCGTTTCTACGCCAGAGAAACCGCTGCGTGCTAAGCAGTTCCCCGGAGCTGTTCCTCAAGATTTCAGGCAACGCCATCCGCACGCGCCCAATTAAAGGCACTCGCCCGCGTCGCGCAGATTTGCACGCGGACGAACACTCCGCCTTCGATCTGATCACTTCGCCCAAGGAGGTGGCGGAGCTCATCATGATCACAGACCTCGAGCGCAACGACTTGGGGCAAGTGTGCGACTGGGGAAGCGTTACCGTGAGCGAGATGCTCAAACTTGAGCGGCACGAACAAGTGTTCCACCTCGTCTCAACTGTCGACGGACGGCTTCGTCGAGACGTGGACGCCGCAAGCGCGCTAAAAGCCTGTTTCCCGGGTGGCTCCATCACAGGTGCACCCAAGAAGCGCGCGCGTGAAGTCATCGATGAAATCGAACCTGTACCGCGCGGCCTTTACACTGGGGCGATCGGCTGGTTCGGCGAAGGCGGCGAGAGCAGTTTTAACATCGCCATCCGCACCATCATCCAAGAAGGGGAAACCCTCCACTTCCATGTGGGAGCAGGCATCGTGGCGGACTCTGTGCCGGCTCAAGAGTGGCGTGAAACCTGGGACAAGGCGGCGGGCATGCTTCTCGCAGCGCAGCGAGTCCAAGACACCATGCCAACGCAGACGCCGGCAGATCAGCACTGACTCGACGGGTCAAACCGGCGAAACGTGGTGAATTCCATGACTCTTTCGGCAGACACGGGCACCCCACGATATCACTAGCGATAGCGCCCCGATTTCATCAATCACGCATCTATTTTGCTCCATCGGACCTTGCCCGCATTGGCCGGAGGGGCGAATACTCACCCTCCTGACCCCCTCGCCCAACAGATTATGACACTCCCCCTACTCTGCGCGTTCGCATTTCTCGCACTGCTGCCCGGCGCCTACGGTGCCACAGCCCAAAAGCCCAACATCGTCTTCATCATGGCCGACGACCTCGGCTACTCGGACCTCGGCTGCTACGGGGGCGAAATTTCCACGCCAAATCTGGACCGCTTGGCCGCTGACGGGCTCCGGTTTACAGAATTCTACAACACCGCCAGGTGCTGGCCAAGCCGCAGCGCCCTCCTGAGCGGGTACTACGCGCAACAAATCCACCGCGACGCCCTCCCAAATCTTCCCGGAGGCGGACAAGGCACGCGGCAGCCCTGGGCTCGTCTTCTTCCGGATTTTTTAAAGCCGGCCGGATACCGCAGTTACCACAGCGGAAAATGGCATATCGACGGGAAGGTGCTTGCTGGAGGATTTGACCGATCCCTCGACATGAAAAATCAGGGCAATTATTTCACCGCGCTCGGAAACGCATTGGATGACGTGCCCGTCACTCCCCCGGCGGACGAGTCCGGCTACTATGCGTCAAAGGCGATCGCCGACCACGCGATCGATTGCCTCAAGGATCACGCGATCAACCACCCCAAACAGCCTTTCTTCCACTACGTGGCATTCATCGCCCCGCACTTTCCTTTGCACGCGCTACCCGAGGACATCGCCAAATACCGGGACCGGTATCTGAGCGGCTGGGAGGCGATGCGCGCGGAGCGCCACGCGAAGCAAAAAAAACTTGGAATCACCAACACCACCCTATCCGAGCTGGAAAAGGAAGTGGGTCCGCCATACGCGTTTCCCGAGGCGATCCAAAAACTCGGCGCAGGAGAAGTCAACCGGCCGCTGCCCTGGACAGAGCTGACCGAAGAGCAGCGCCGGTTTCAAGCAACGAAAATGGCGATCCACGCAGCCATGGTCGACCGAATGGACCAAGAAATCGGCAGGATCGTCGGGCAACTCAAGGCGATGAACGCTTTCGAAAACACGCTGATTCTTTTCGCCTCTGACAACGGCGCGAGCGCCGAGATCATGGTGCGCAACGGCGGGCATGATCCGGACGCCCCCGCGGGAAGCGCCAAGACTTACCTCTGCCTCGGCCCGGGCTTCTCAAGCGCGTGTAATACGCCCCATCGCCGCCACAAGACTTGGGTCCACGAGGGCGGCATCAGCACACCCCTCATCGCCCACTGGCCCGCCGGAATCGCCGCCAAAGGTGAACTGCGCAAATCGCCGGGGCATATGATTGATTTTGTGCCCACCGCCCTCCAGCTTGCCGGTGTTCAAAAGCCGAAGGACTGGGCTGGTGAACCCATTCCTCTCGCACCAGGCAAAAGCTTTGTCCCCGCTTTCGCCAACGACACGAAAATCGACCGGGACTGCCTGTGGTGGTTGCACGAGGGCAACCGCGCTGTCCGCGTGGGTGACTGGAAGCTTGTGGCGGCCAAAAGCCAGCCCTGGGAGCTTTATGATTTGCGAACCGATCGGGCAGAGCAGAACAACCTCGCGTCAAAGATGCCTGAAAAAGTACAGGCCCTCGAATCTGAGTGGCAGAAGCAGACGGATGCCTTCACGGAACTTGCGGGCAAGGGCCCCACTTCACGACAAAGCGACGGGAAACGCGGAGCGAAGGGCCGGCAAAAAACCGCGGAATAGAGGCGGGCCATGGGGCGCAAGTCCCGCTAACATCAGCCGACTCGGATATTGCGTTGCGTGCTGAGGACTCCGCGCACGAGCGGAGCGTTCGTGTACGCCTGCATTTTGGCGGGCCTAATATGACACCCTGATGACGCCCTAAAATTTTATTGCGACTACAGCCTGCCAAGCCGATTCGAACAAAGACTCACTCGACCTCCGGCACGCGATGCGCCTTTGGGCAGACTTTTTCATCAAACTTTAGACAAAAACGCACATCTGGTGCGTCATGGAAGACACTGGCAATCACCCCTCCCCCCACCAGCAACCCCGAACCATGGACGACGCAGAGCTCGAAAAGACTTATGACGCACATGCGGCCGGGCTTTTTCGGTACCTGATCAGTTTTACGAAGTGTGAGGCGGACGCTCGGGATCTTTTGCAGGACCTCTTCATCAAACTGGCCCGTGGAGAAAAAGGACAGGCAGTTACCGAAACGGCGCGGCTGTATCGGATCGCGCACAACCTTGCTGTCGACTGGTTGCGCCGCCGCGCAGCGCGGGGAGAGGCTCACGAGCGGCTCTCCCAAGAATCCGATGCGAATCCGCAATACTCCGGCAACCCTGACTCCGGCGTTCTTGCTTACAGTTTCGCCCGTGCCGTGGAGTCCCTTCCTGACGAGCAACGTGCGGTCGTGGAGTTGAAGCTCTTTGACGGCCTTACTTTTGAGGAGATTGCGGAAGTGCAGGGCGTTCCTCTGAACACTGCCGCAAGCAGATGGCGGTATGGCATCGAAAGGCTCCGAGCCATCCTGCGACCGATCTACGAGGAAATCCTATGAACGACGAATTCGAATCACGCATTGAACACCTCGCACGCATCGTCCCGATGCACGACAAAACACCGCAATGGAAGGCGGAGATTCTAGCCAAAGCGCGGAACGAGGCGCGGGCTGTTCCGATGAGAAGACTCCTTCCACCAATGTGGCTTGTATTTGCATGGGCAGCGGCCTGGGTCGGCATATGCCTGTTCGGGTGGAACGCCCACAGCCTCTCCCAGGAAGTCGCTCGCGCAATCCCGTCAACAATCCCTTTGGAGACATCATCCCAGATATCAACAGAACTGCTGAGCCATCAACTTTTGACGCTCAAAAACCACCTGACCCTTTACTCGGAATTACCATGATCAAAGCCTTTGCATCTTTCTGCCAGCGCCCTTTCATTCGGACCGTAGTTCGAGGTTTAGGTTGCGCGTTGTTTTCGCTGTTTACTCTCTACTGCCTCGGTTGCGCACTGTTCAATTGGTATGGCGCGCGCCGGATCAAAAGCGTGCTGGCACTGGTCGCCAAGGAGGGTGAGACCGTTGATTTTCGGGCCGTGCTCCCAGAGCCTTTGGCGGAGGCTGAGAATTTCTGCGCCATTGAGCCGCTAAAAGATCTGGCGATGGATAAGAAAAAAGAAGGGCTTGCAGTGGAAAAGCGCAAAAGCCTTGAGGCATTCAAACTTCCCCAACCCAAAGACGGCAAACGCAGACCATCGATGCCCAGCGCCTCCTCCGGACAGCGCACAGATCTGGCGACGTTGAACCAGTGGTTGAGAGCCCACAACTGGACGCTCGCGCCTGAGGACCATGGCAACCCAGCACGCGATCTGCTCGCAGCGTTTGCAAAGCAGGACGCGCTCTTCCGCGCGCTTTCGCAGGGACTGGAGCGCACGAAAGCAAATTGGACGCCCGAGTGGAGCACGCGCGAGCTGCCAAAGCTGCTATTCACACTTTCGCCCCAGCACTTGAGTGGAGTCTTGTCACTCAATTCGTTGCTCGCACTCCGCAGCGTCGCCTCGGTGCGGGCATCGGACAGTGTCATTGCGTATGAAAGCGCGCAGATCATGTCTCGTCTTGCGCTTGCATCCTCGCATGAACCATTCCTGATCTCGACCTTGCTCACCTTCATCATCGAGAAACTATTGTGCGGAGTCATCTGGGAAATGTGCGACGCAGAGGCGGGCTCTGCCGCGGATTTCCTCGCGATGGAGAAGACTCTTTCCGAGATCGATCCGCAGCGTGTCATGCTCGCGGGCGCGCGCTCCGAGATACCGCTCATGGTGAATGCCTTAAAGGTTTTCCATCCAATTGAAAGCGACATGGTTCGCGGTGTCTTCGGCGATCGCTTTCCCCGGTGGCAACTGCTGCTGATGCGGGCTATTCCGAGAGGCGTTTTCGAAGCGACTGGAGCATTTGCTGTGGAGCTCGAGTTGAAAGAAATGATCCTTCCACTTCGGGATGAGGGGTTGCAGCCTGCATTGCAAAAGTGTGTCCGTGCCAATCCGATTCTTGAATCAAACGGCAGCCTTCTGACCCGCCCTCTGTCTCAAGCAGCGAAGCTCGCCATGCCAGCCACCACAGGAGTGCTCCGGCAGGCGGTTTATGTGAAAGCAATCATGGACCAGGCGCGTATCGCCTGCGCGTTGGAGAGGCACCGTATCGTTGAAGGAGGCTACCCGGATTCGTTAGATTCACTTAAAATGGCCGATGGAAGTTCGCCTCCTTCGGACGTTGTCGACGGCAAGCCAATGCACTACCGCAAAACCCAGAATGCAAAATACGCGCTCTGGTCCGTCGGCTTTGACTCGGAGGACAACAACGGTGTGCGGGGGGCTAGTAGCGAAAAAGGCGAAAAAGGCGAGCACGCTGACCCCGCTGCTGATCCGGCAAAGGAGGGTTACCTTGGGGATTGGGTCTGGGACTTTCCAAGCAATTGATGAGGCATCCCATCCGGTGTGTCTCACTGGGACAAGCAGCCCAATGCCGCCTTCGAATCCCGACCGAGTATTCCCGAATATGAACCGGGGCGCCCTCGTCAACAGAACATGACTTTACCGGAGTGCCGAAATTGATCCCAGCCAGCGTCGCTTATTCGTCGCAAGGGCGGTCTTGGCCGTTGAAGAGCGATCCGAAGCAATGCACACCGAAGTCGCTTTCACCGCCCTCAATCGGGAGTTTGATGCGAAACGTGGTTCCGATGCCAACCTCCGATTGGAGTTCAACGGAGCCATGGTGTTTGTTTTCAATGATGTCTTTGACAATCGCGAGGCCGAGTCCGGTGCCCTTGCCCGGAGGTTTAGTGGTAAACTCGGGATCATAAATCTGCGTTTCCATTTCCTCTGGAATTCCCGCGCCGTTGTCCCGGATTGCGATACAAACCACATTTTCGGAGACGGATGTCTCAATCACAATCCTGCCAGGTTCAGGCGACCCAGATTGCGTGCGCTCCTCGATGGCCTGCGCGGAGTTCACAATCATGTTCATCAGAACCTGGTTAATCTCTGCGATGTTACAGGAGAGATTCGGCAGATCCGCGTCCAAACGCAGATCCAAGGTACAAAGATGCCTCCATGCGGCCCCTGAAATCACGGCGGTTGTGCGAATGGCTTCGTTGAGATCCGCAGGGAGGTGCGGGCAGGAAGCCGGATGCGCGAGCATTTTCATCGAGCTCACGAGGTCTGTGATACGCGCAATCCCGTCACTGGCATGATCGAGTGCCATCGGCACCTCATCCAGCAGGTAGCCCATCTCATGCTGTTCAATCAGGGAGTCCAGTTCGTGTTCATTCACTGCGCACACAGTTTCGGGTGATAAGGAGCGTGCCGCCGAGCGCAACCCTTCGTACGCCTTCAAAAGCGTGGTTAGACTCGCGAAACTCTCGCGGAAAAAGTCCATGGTCCCCGCGAGGAAATGCACCGGGGTGTTGATCTCGTGGGCGAGACGCGCCGCGAATCGCCCAAGCCCAGCCATTTTTTCTGAATGTAAAAGCCTCTCGTGATTCTCCCTCAAATGCCTCAACGCCAGACGCAGCGCAAGATCGTCACCGAGAACGTCGGCAAAACGCAACATGAGTTCAACTTCACGCGCCGCAAGCTCCCTGGGTTTCAGGCTGATCGCGCACAGTGTGCCGAGGTTGTAGCCGCTGGCAGATTTCAATGGCACCCCAGCGTAAAAGCGGATGTACGGGCTCCCCACCACCAGTGGACTGTCGCTAAAACGCGGGTCGGACCTGGCGTCCTTCACAATCAAAGGCTCGTCGCCCAGAATGGTGTGCGCACAAAACGCACTGTCTCGGGAGGACTCCCGCCCCTCAAATCCGTAACGCGATTTAAACCATTGCCGATCCTTGTCTACTAAAGAAACAAGCACGATGGGCAGGTCAAGCATCTCACCCACCATCCTTGTAATCCGGTCGAACGACTCCTCGGCGGGTGAGTCCAGAATGTCGTATTCCAAGAGAGCGCGCAGGCGTGCGACTTCGTTTACGGGCAGAGGGGCGGGAGGCATTTGATGAGGGCTGGTGTTAGGATTTAAGATGTTGGGATGTTGGGATGTTGGGCTTGCTGAGTATTGCCTGCTCATATTTGCCCACATCGGCCCATACATTCGGAAATGCGTGAGGATTGCGAGGAACAGCTCGCGCCATCATTTACGCAGAACATTTGGCGCGGAATCCTCACTCGTGCTTTGCAACTCCGTTGGGCTCGGGGATGCGGGTCATGAACACAACCACCTCCTGCGCCAACATGCCCATGCGCTCCCATTCACGGATTTTGTGCATGAGCGGTTTGCTGACGACCGTTCCCTCCGGCGCAAAGAAAATATTCGAAACAGAGTACAGGGCTTTGCCTAGCACGTCGGAAATGCACAGGTCCGACACCGGTATCGATGCC
>JBILKY010000423.1:0-2815 GCA_044376395.1 Chthoniobacteraceae bacterium
TGGTGAGGAACTTCGCCAGATGCACCATCTGGTAGCGCTCCACCTTGCGCATGCCCTCCATCAGCCCCGGGTCCTTGCCGTGGTGCGAGTAGCCGTGGTAGCCCTTTTCCTCGATGCCCATGGCCGAGGTGTCGAACGAACCCGGCACCTCGATGGTAGCAACGCGCGTGGAATCGGTCTGCAAGGCAAGCGCGACGAGGTCGAATAGGATCGGCAGCTGTTGGCTCACCGTGCCGTCCTTCGGCTCCTTTGCCTCCACTTTCGGCCGCGGGCGTGAGAGCCAGGCTTTTTCCTGCTCAAGCGATTTCTCCACCTCGCGGATGGCGGTGAAATACTGGTCGAGTTTATCGCGGTCGCGGCCCGAGACGCGGCGGCCCATGCTCTTGGCCTGTCCGTTCACCGCATCGAGGATGGAGCCCTGCTGTTCGTAGTCCACGCCTAGCGCGGCCGACAGTTCCGCCGGATCATCCACGAAGAGCATCCGGAACACGCGCGAGACCTGCTGCACCGGCGGCACCATCACGCCCGTGCGCGTCCAGCACAACTCGACCCCGCCGCCGCCGGACGGCCCCGCCGCCGTGTTGAGCACCGGAAACCGCGTCTGCCCGGCCACCTGCCGCGCGAGGAACTGGTCCAGCGAGATGTTGCCGTCCGGCATCGCCGCCGCTTCGGACGACTTCACGCCAGAAAGGAACATGTGCGTGCCGCCATGGCCGCCGTTGTCACCGTGGTCGATGTTGGAAAAGACCGTGAACTTTCCGCGAAGCGGCTCGAAAGCCGCCAAGTTCACCGGCAGCGCCGCGTTCAATCCCTCTCCGGCGGGAAAGAAAGCATCCTGAATCATGCCAAAGGGGTTCGCGACGCAAACAAAGCGCTCGGCGGGCGCCGGGGCCGCCGCCCGGGAAAGCGTCTCCAACCACGGAAGCGCGATGGTGACGCCAGCGGCGCGGAGGAGGTTGCGGCGGGTGAATGAATGGATGTCCATGATGCTCAGTCTGTCTTGAGTGGTGATTTGCTGGAGCGGTTGAGCATGACTGTGGCAACTTCAATTCCAGCTTCCGCAGCAACGCTTTCGAACTTGGCCTGCGTTTCGTCGGCGCAGCCTTTCCCGCGGCGGATGAGCGTGAATTGGTAAAATCTGATTTCCGCTCCGTGTCCGCAATTCGCGCGAGGGAACGTCGCTGAGCGCGCTAAAGGCAGAATTGCTTTTCAGCAGGTATCGGGATCTGCCTTCCGGCGCAGGGCTCTGCCGGGGGTGGGGGACTTTCATCAGTGGGTTGCCAGGCTGACCTTGGCATGGGCGTGTGGCGAAGGTCTCCCGCCGTGTTCACTTTTTGCTCAGGCTCTCCAAGTAATCCAATAGCGAAGCGAACTCGCGGATGGTGAATCCTGCCATGAGCCCTGGGGGCATCATCGAGGTTGGCAGGGTGGAGCGAGAGGTGATTTTCGTTTTCTCGAATGTGAACTCTTTGGAAGTGATGTCACGGATCGTGAGTTTGTCTCCGCTTTCATCCGTGACAAAACCCATGTGCGTGACTCCACCGTCCAACGTCAGCATGTTGGTTGCAAACCCCTGCGCGATTGTCCGGTTTGGATCGAGGATGTTGGCGGCGAGATCGCTGCGGTTGTAGGTTTGCGCGATGTTTCCGAGGTACGGCCCTTTCTGCGCCTGCTGCTGTGAGGTGGTGTGGCAGGCGGTGCAGGTTGCCTTTGCGAAAATTTGTTCGCCGAGCGCTTTGTCGCCTTTGGTTTTTATCAATTGTTCAAGCGCCTCTTCCGGCTTGAGCATTCCGACCTTCGCGGTGTTGTCGTTCTCAGCCGCCTTGAGGCGGAGCGATTTTGCAGCCGACATTGCTGCGCTAGCGACGCGCTTGTCGGGATCTAAAAGCGCGGCTTCAATCTTGTCGTCGATCGCGTGGCTCTTGATTTTTTCGGCCGCGCGCATGATCTGGATGCGGCGCTCCACATGGTTCCAGCCCGATGTCAGTGCTTTGCTCGCCATTTCCTTCGCCTCGGGGCTGCCCGTTTTTCTCGCGCTCAGCGAGAGCAGCGCCGCGTCCGCCCAGATGCCGATTTGGTTGCCTGTCTGTGCCTCCGCCTCCGCCTCAATCGCCTGGTGCACGTTTTCGAGTTTTGCCGCGTTCATCAGAGCGCTTTGCGCGGCGTCTTGCTCTTTGCCTGAGCCCTTCGCTTGGGAAAGCGTGACCATCGCTGGAAAGACTTGTTTCCAAGCCTCGGCATTGTCGGTTTTTACAATCGCTTGAATCGCGAGAGACAGTGTGGAGGGCTTAGCGTTGGCATCTTTTGCCGCTGCAATCAGCAGTGACACGCCATCGGGTGGAGGCGTTTCAGCGGAGGCAAGCTGGGTCACCGCTTCAGGCACAAGCGTCGTGTCGTTTTTTGCGAGCTGGATGATCCGCATCAGGGCTTCCTGCGATTGAATCCGGTTGCGGTTCATTTCCGAAACCAAGTACGCCGCTTCGTCACCGGGCGCGTGGGTGAGGTGGGCCTGCAGTGCTGCGGCGATCGTCTGCGTTTGATCCCATGGTTCGGGCTGATAATACGGCCCGCGGTTGTCGGGGCGTGTGCCCCAGGAATCGCGCTTCCATTCGCCCTCTTTGGAGTGGAGCCTGCACAGTGAGCTTATGATGCCGCGTTTGCGCTCGAAAGCCTGTTCGGTGGAAAGGCGTTTCACGAGCCCTTCGACGACCTCCGCCTTCTGGATGCGCATCAACGCGAGAAACGCACCGTTCCGCTGGATTGGGGACGATCCGACGGCGTCGATCACCTGGAAACATGCGGCCGCCGCTTCGAG
>JBILKY010000146.1:0-9086 GCA_044376395.1 Chthoniobacteraceae bacterium
CCAACGCTGCAATTTGGGACGAGGCCATACCGGCCACGGTCGCTGTGAGCAAGGCTCCAAGCTGGGACGCCGAAAGCGCTAAAATGTCCTCTGCCGCCAATGAACTGAAATCGCCTGATTCGATGGCCGAGATCTGCTCAGGAGTCATCCCCGAAATCTGCGCCGAACTCATCGCAATAAATTGCGGAGCTGAAATCGCAACCACCTGAGCCTCCGAGAGCGCGGCGACCTGCTGCGTGGAGAACACGGCAATCTGGCTGGTTGCCAATCCAAAGATCTGCCCGGTTAGCAGCGCAGAGACCCCCGAATCAGGGAAGGCGGCTGCCGCGTCCGTCGCAAGAGCCTGAATCTGGGCAGTGGAAAGCGCAACCACCTTATCCGGGGTGATTACCTGAATCTCTTCGGTTGTGAGCGCCGCGATGTCGCTGGTGAGCAGCGCAGCCACTTGAGAGGTCGACAGATTAAGGAAGTCAGTTGGCATAAGTCGGAGTTATTCTTGGGACGGCGGATTAAAAAAGGGACTTGGAACTACGAAAGCTACGGCTTACGACGCAACAACTTAATTATTAGTTGCTTGCAAATAATTTAGGCACGTGATTCGCAAAATGGCTGAGATTTGAAAAATAAAATAGGTCATTAGCACAGCAAGATAGATGCCAGAGAACCTGCACCTCCGACGCCGCTGACGCCGTCGACGTTTGACAGCAACCGCCGGATTGATCAAAAACACCCATGCAACGCCCGAGTCTAATTGTGGGTAATTTTTGCCGCCCCTCGCTCAGGCCACTACCGAGCGCCCAGTTGACTCCGGGCTTGATACCGTATACTTCAACTCCCCATGGATACCCCCCCACCCTGCCGTCGTGACTTCCTGAAATCTTCATCTGCCCTGCTGGCGAGCACCACCCTCGGGATCCCCTCGATTCTTAAAGGTGCGGCCCCGGACCAAAAGCTCAAGGTCGGGTTCATCGGATGCGGAGGACGGGGCACCGGAGCCGCCAATCAGGCACTTAAAGCAAACAGCAACAACATTTTATGGGCAGTCGGGGACGCCTTTGAAGACAAGTTAACAACCAGCCTAGAGGGACTTAAACAGAACCATCCAAATCAGGTGGATGTGCCCGAGAGCCGCAAGTTCGTCGGACTGGACGCATACCAGAAGGTCATCGACAGCGGCGTGGATGTGGTCCTATTGACCACCCCGCCTGCATTCCGCCCGATCCACTTCAAGGCGGCTGTGGCCGCGGGAAAGCATTGTTTTCTGGAAAAACCGATGGCCACCGACAGCCCGGGGCTGCGCTCCGTGATCGAAACGGTCGCGGAGGCGAAGCGGAAGAACCTTGGAGTCTGCGCGGGATTCTGCTGGCGCTACCACCCCGGCATGCGGGAAACCTTCAAAAGGCTGGCGGACGGAGCGATTGGGACTCTCCTCGCAAATTACAACACGTACAACACGGGCGCGGTAGACCGTTATCCGAAATGGAACCGCAAAAACACTCCGCGAGACCTCGAGTGGCAGCTGCGCCGCTGGTACTATTTTACGTGGTCGGGCGGGGACAGCATTGTGGAGCAAGCCTGCCACAGCGTGGACAAAATGGGCTGGGCACTCGGGGATGTTCCCCCGATCAAGTGCGTGGGCCATGGCGGGCGCCAGGTGCGGACCGGCGAAGATTATGGAAACATTTTCGACCACTTTTCGATTGTGTACGACTACCCGAACAACGTCCGCGCTTTTCACGCCAGCCGCCAGATCAACCTCACCGCTGCGGCCAACACAGACTCGTTCTACGGAAGCGCCGGCACCTGTGAGATTAACGGCTCGAGCAAACAATTTGTTATTAAGGATTTAAATGGGAATGTCACCTGGCGGCATACGCCCGAAAAGTCTGACATGTACCAGGTTGAACACGACGAGTTTTTCGCCTCGATCCGCGCCGGAAATCCAATCAACGATGGCGATCGGATGGCCACCAGCACGCTTCTGTCGATCATGGGCCGGATGGCGGCCTACACCGGGCAGGAAATCACCTGGGAAATGGCGATGAATTCGAAGGAAAAACTGGTTCCCGATCAATTCGATTGGGACATGAAGCTGCCAGTGCCTCCGGTTGCGTTGCCGGGCATCACCCCGTTCGTCTAAGCGACCTCACTGCGGGGCGCTCTGAAAGCACCGCACTGCAAGCTTGCGAATTTGGCGCGCGCCTACTCGGCGCTAAGCTTTGTCCCGTGCGGGGCTGCCCTTGTACTCGGCGGTCATCCGGGTCAGCCCGCTTGCAAGGCATTGAGGGCACAGGATGGTCTCGGGATCTTCCTGCTCTGTTTCCTCCGCGAGTAGAAACAAACAATGGCAGAGGTCATGTAGACAATTCACGAACCGCCCTGTTGGCCGACCTGAATGCGCACACCGCCCGACGTGCTTCAAATCCTCCTCGACTCGGACCGTCATTCGCTTGTCAAAAACAAAGCACTCCCCAAGCCAGTGGGCGTTTCCGTGCTCCTTCTGGTAGTTCACAATCCCACCGTGCAACTGAAAAACATGCTTGAACCCGCGATGCCTAAACAATGCGGAGGCCTTTTCACACCGGATTCCGCCCGTGCAGTACATCAGGACCTTCTTGTCCTCGTTGCCAGCCAGTTTCTCGAGGTAATCAGGCAACTCTCGGAAATTGTCGATTTCGCAAGCAATCGCATTCTCAAATTTACCGGCCGCTGATTCGTACCTGTTACGCACATCGACAACGACGACCTCTGGATCTTCCTCGAGCAAACGCTTCCACTCGGCGGGACTCAGGTGGTTGTCCAAGTCGGCATTTAAAGGAACGCCCGCCGCCAGAGTCACGATCTCGGACCGGACTTTGACAGATAGTCTCGGGAAAGTATCCGGCCCGCCCTCGCTCAGTTTGAATTCCATATCCGCAAACCGAGGATCCGCGTGCATTGCATCCATATAGGATTGAACGGCATCGGGTGGCCCAGCCAGTGTTCCGTTGATGCCCTCTGCAGCCACAATCACCCTGCCCTTCAGCCCCAGGGAGGCGCACAACCACTTGTGCTCCGCTGCAAACCTTTCGACTCCGCTCAGCTCCACGTACTTGTAATAAAGAATGACGGAAAATAAGGCGCCCATCTAAAACGTGATTGTTGGTCAAAAAAACAACTGACGACCGGCTCGTCGGATCGCGAAACTTTAACCTCGTCCGAGTCAGAAAAAAACCCTGCCTCGCCAGAGACAGGGTTCCCTTAATTCTGTGAGCTATCCGTCTGGATAGCAGGCTTCGATCAATTGGAAGCCGCGAGGGCATCCACGTTCACTCGGCGGCCTTCGCGGTCAAACCGCACGTGACCGTCAACCAGAGCGAAAATCGTGTAGTCCTTGCCGAGTCCGACGCCCTTCCCGGGGTGAAATTTTGTTCCCCGCTGGCGTATGATGATATTCCCAGCGACCACCGACTGGCTTCCGAACTTCTTAACGCCAAGACGTTTACTGACGCTATCCCGCCCGTTTTTGACAGATCCCTGACCTTTTTTATGAGCCATAAAACAAAATGTTAAAGTTTAAACAATCAACCAACTAGACAGCAGCTCAGGCCTTGATCGCCGTGATCTCAAGCCGCGTCAAACGACTGCGGTGCCCCACCGTCCGGTGGTAACCCTTGCGGCGCCGATACTGGTAAGCGAAGAGTTTGTCTCCCTTGAATTGGGCAACCACCTTGGCCTCAACGGATGCGTTGGAGACCTCGGAGCCCACCTTCACAGCAGCGCCATCCGCCACCATAAGGACGTCAGAGAAAACTGCTTGATCACCTTCATTGTGATCAAGCTTATCCACTTCAATCAGGTCTCCCTGAGACACGCGGTACTGTTTGCCGCCGGTTTTAAAAATTGCGTAAGACATATTCCAACCTCCATTAAAAAGGGGTGCGAAGAGTGCCATCCTCAGCCGAAGCTTACAAGCGCTTTCTGAAGGAATATTCGCCCCGAAACCTGCTCGAAGCGAAAAAAGAGGTCTCCGAGCGCGACTCAAGCGCCCAAATACGCCTCCCGCACCCGCGGATCTACTCGCAGTCGTTCCGACCGATCGTGAAAGAGCACCGCACCCGTCTCCAAGACATAACCGTAGTGGGAGATTTCCAGCGCCAGATTCGCGTTCTGCTCAACGAGCAAAACCGTCAAGCCAAGCTCGCGATTCACCTCAACGATCTTCTCAAAGATCATCTTCACTAAAAGCGGCGCGATTCCAAGGGACGGTTCGTCAAGCATCAGACACTTGGGCCGACTCATCAATGCACGCCCGATCGCGAGCATCTGCTGCTCACCGCCCGAAAGTGTTCCAGCAAGTTGCTTCTCCCGCTCGCGAAGCCTTGGAAACGTTTCGAGCACGAAATTCAAGTCAGCCCCGACGCCATCAGCATCCCTTCGCAAGTAAGCACCCATGCGAAGATTCTCCATCACGGTCAGATTCGAAAAAATCATCCGCCCCTCCGGCACATGAGCCAAACCCATCGCGACAATTTCGTGCGCCTGGCGATTTGCGATCTGCCTGCCCTCAAAACATATGCTGCCACTACGCGCTCTCAATAATCCAGAAACAGCCCGCAGGGTCGTGGATTTGCCGGCTCCGTTCGCCCCGACCAAAGTCACGATGCTTCCACGCTCCACATTCAAGGAAATCCCGTGGAGAGCGGTGATCGAGCCATATCCGACAGTAAGATTGTGGATCTCAAGCATCGACAGTCTCCTCTCCCAAGTAGGCGGAAATCACACGCTGATTCTTTTGAATTTCAGCAGGCGTTCCTTCCGCAATTTTCCGGCCGTACTCTAAAACCGCGATGCGCTGACAGATGCCCATCACGACCTTCATGTCGTGCTCGACGAGAAGAACCGCGAGTCCAAATCTCTCCTGCGTGAAACGAATCAGCTTCATCAGCTCTATTTTCTCCGTTGGATTCATCCCTGCCGCAGGCTCGTCCAGAAGCAGCAGACGCGGTTGTGTAGCGAGCGCACGAACAATCTCAAGACGCCGCTGATCCCCGTAGGATAAGCTTCTGCAAGGTGCATCGGCGAATCGCGAGAGCCCGAATATCTCAAGCAGCTCCAGCGCCTCCACCCTTACACGTCTCTCCTCCTCGCGAAATCCGCGACCACGCCAGAGCGCGCCAACGATCCCAGTCTTCAAATGCAGGTTGAACGCCGTCCTCACATTGTCGATCACGGTGAGAGAGCTGAAGAGGCGGATGTTTTGGAACGTCCTGGCAACACCAAACGCAGTGATTTGATTTGGTGACAGTCCGGCGATTGGATTCCCCGCGAAGCAGACTGTTCCCTGCGATGGAGTATAAACTCCGGTGACCATGTTAAACACGGTCGTCTTGCCCGCACCGTTTGGCCCAATGAGCCCAACGAGCTCGCCTTGCGAAACGCTAAAATTTAATTCACTCACCGCTACCAAACCGCCGAATTGAATCCCGACATTTGATAGCTCCAGGAGGCTTTTTGACTCACTCATCGCCGGGCCCTCCTCGCCTTGAACCAGCGTACGGGATCACCAATCAGCCCCTCGGGGCGCAGTATCATCAAAATGATCAGAAGCAGCGCGAAGGCAATCATTCGGTACTGTTCGGCTTGTCTGAGCAATTCATTCAAGACGGTCAAGCCAACAGCAGCCACCGCAACTCCGGATGTCGACCCCATTCCGCCCAGAATCACCATCACAACAACGTCGACCGATTTTAGAAAATTAAAACCCTCCGGCGTGATGTATCCAATGAAATGAGCATACAGTGCGCCGGAGAGCCCCGCAAAAAACGCTCCCACCACGAACGCAGTCACCTTGTACTTTGTGGCGTCAATCCCCATCGACTCCGCCGCAATCTCATCATCGCGCACCGCGAGAAATCCGCGCCCGTAGGTGCTTTTCACAAGCGAAACCGCAACATAGATCGCGCATGCTGCGATCCCAAACGTCCATCCAAGGGTTGTCCGAATTGGGATACCGGTCAGACCACGAGCACCTCCAAGGGAATCCGTATTCTGAATCACAACCCGAATGATTTCACCAAAACCGAGCGTGACGATTGCCAAATAATCGCCTTTTAACCGCAGCGAGGGCAGGCCGACCATCAAGCCGGTTAGCGCGGCGACGATGCCTCCAAAAATCACGGCCACGGAAAAAGCCGCAATCGCTGCAGCACCGCCGCAAAACTCAAAAGCAGCGACAAATTCCTTGCCGCGCACCTGGGTTAGCCACGCAGAAGCATAAGCGCCTACCGCCATGAACCCTGCATGCCCCAAGGAGAACTGACCTGTGTGGCCATTCACCAAATTCAAACTCACCGCAAGCGTGATGTTGATGCCGGCAAGCACGATGATGTTTAAGACGTAATCATCAATCTGCCCAATCGCCCAGGAGGGTTCAGGGTGCCCGGTGAACAGGAAAGAGATCACCCCGCTCAACACCAGCATCAACAACAGCACGCTCTTGGATCGCATCATACTTTCTCGCGCTGGTTTTTACCGAGCAACCCAGAGGGCTTAAACAAGAGGATCAGGATCAGAATCACAAAGGCCACCGCATCGCGGTACCCAGGCGGAATCCCGAGTTCCTTTGAATATCCAACCACCAGAGTTTCAACAACCCCAAGAATGACGCCTCCAAGCGCCGCTCCCGGCAGACTTCCGATCCCACCTAGCACCGCGGCGACAAACGCCTTCATGCCGGGCAGAACACCCATGAACGGATCAATCGCTTGATATAAGGATGCGTAAAAAATGCCGCCCGCGGCCGCAAGCGCAGAACCCAACCCGAACGTGAATGAAATGACCACCCCATTGTTCACGCCCATTAAGGCTGCAGCAGTCGGATTCAAAGACAAAGCCCGCATTGCAAGCCCCATGCGCGTGCGCATGACAACAAATCGAAGGGCAACCAGCAGGACACTCGAAACCGCAAACACGAGAACTTGAACATTGCTGGCATGCAAACCACCCATGCCGCCAATCGAACCCGCTTCAATCAAAGATGGAAACCCTCGCGGCGCTGCACCAAACAACAACTGCGCCGAGTACTCCAGTAAAAGCGACACTCCGATTGCCGTTATTAAAACGGTGAGGCGCGGCTTTTCGCGAAGGGGACGGTAAGCAAGCCACTCAACTAATACGCCAAGGACTGCGCTTAAAAGCATTGCTCCAAAAAGCACGAGCGCCGCGAGAACCCAACCAGATCCCGCGCTAAAAAACGGCTTTAGCCATCTAAACAAGTAAAGCCCTGAGAACGCCCCGACCATGAACACATCGCCGTGAGCGAAATTAATGAACCGGAGCACACCGTACACCATGGTGTACCCCAAGGCTATCAATGCGTAAATAGCACCAAGGGAAAGGCCATTGATAATTTGCTGCAGCAGTTCGTTCACAAGCGTGCTGCTCAGTACACCGCAGATTAGACTAAGGTGCAACTGTCTGAACGTACTTGAACTTGCCTTCCTTGACTTCAAGCATCACGGCTGACTTGTCCGCGTTACGCTGGGGATTCAAAGTAATCTTTCCGGTGATGGCCTTAAAATCCTTGGTCGAGGCAAGCGCATCCCTCACTGCCGGACCCGCGGTCGTTCCTGCCCGCTTGATCGCATCAACAAGAATCATCGCGGAGTCATAACCCAGCGCACACATGGCGTCTGGTTCCTTGTTAAATTTGTCGCGATACCGCTTTAGGAAATCCTGAATGTTTGGAGCTGGATCTTCAGACGAAAAATGGTTCGAGAAGAAGCAGCCTTCCACTGCCTTGCCTCCTACCTCGACTAGCGAGGGGGAATCCCACCCATCGCCTCCAAGCAAAGGAACATTCAGCTGCAACTCTCTTGCCTGCAATGCGATCAAGCCTGCTTCGGTGTAATAGCCGGAAGCAACGATTGCATCTGGCGCGCTCGCCTTGATCGCGGTCAACTGAGCCTTGAAATCCTTGTCTCCGGACGAGTAACTCTGCTCGCTCACAATTGTGCCTCCGTTATTTGCGAAGTGAGCCTTGAAGAACTCTGAAAGTCCGACGCTATAGTCCTGCTTCACATCAGTCAGGACCGCGATTTTTTTCCATCCTTTACCGAGGGAAAACTTTGAGAGGACAGTTCCTTGAAAGGGATCGATAAAACAGATGCGGAAGATGAAATCTCCCTGCTCAGTCACTTTCGGGTTCGTGGATGCCGGCGAGACCATTGGAATGGAGGCTTGCTGGCAAATCGGGGCAGCCTCAAGAGAGCGCGACGAGGCGACTTCCCCCAGCAACGCGACAACACGGTCTCTGGAGATCAGCTTCTTCACAACCGTTGCAGCCTCGCCCGCCTTGCTTTGATCGTCCTCGGTGATCAACCTAATCTGCTTGCCGAGCAAACCACCGGCAGCGTTGACCTCATCAACCGCCATCTGAGTTCCATTATGCGCTGCCCCCCCGAAACTGGCAGTCGCGCCTGTCATCGAGGCGAACTCGCCAATCGGAATGTCGGCTTGAGCGACCTCAGTGGGGGCTTTCTTACAAGCAACGAATGCCGATAGAGAGACGACGGTAGCCAGGATTCGAAGAACAGGTATCACCCGATGAACGTACACTCTAACGCCGTTGAATTGCAACGCCATCAAGGCCTGCCCGCCTCAGATCATCTCGTCTCAATCGGCGATCTTCAGAAGGGGCGATCTTCAGTCCACGCAAGAAAGAGTAACCGTTGGAGATTGGCTCTGTTTGCTGGTGGAGTGGCTGTAAAGCGAGCCGCCCCGCTCTGGCAGTTAGCCTGAGCGGGGCGGGGATACTGGCAACGTCCTACTTTCGCGCAACCTATAGAAGCACTATCATTGGGGCTGCAGCGTTTCACTTCCGTGTTCGGAATGGGAACGGGTGGTTCCACTGCGCTACGGTCACCAGAGGGCCGGGGTAGGTTTGGTTTGCACCCCGGAGTTTCTGGCGGCCTTAGTTGGGCCAATGAAGAGGGACTGGACTATTTAGATGTTGGGTATTCCACCTTGGAACGCTCTCTTGAGAGAGCCGGCCTTGGGAGTTCTCTGACATCTGCATACAGCAAGAAAACGTAGTTTATTTGTTT
>JBILKY010000424.1:0-2814 GCA_044376395.1 Chthoniobacteraceae bacterium
TATTCCACCAAGCACGCATGCGAAGTTTGTGGTGGATACCGCTTCGAGCTTGGGACAGCGCGGCGAAAAGTCATTCTTTCGAAGCCAAGCGCAGACACACATCGGCAAGGCCATTGAGCTGCTTGTTGAGATCGGCGGGGAGGTCACTCTGTCCAAGGTCTATGGCGTGCTGCTTAACGACGGGGAGCTTGTCTCTGCGCTGCGGGAACTCAGCGCGCTTTACCCGAGCGAACGGAGGCAGGCATTGGTTGATCATTTTGGAAACCGTTTCATCGGCCAGCCCGCCGAGCAGATGGGAGGTGTAAAGGAAACCATCGCGAACTATCTGCAGCCGTTTCTGGCACCCGAGATCGCGGAAGTCTTTTGCACCTCTGAAAGCAGTTTTGAACTGGCAGCGGTCGATCGCGGTAGGATCCTTTGCACGGCGATGCCGCAGAAGTTCCAGATGGAGCGCCGCTACATCAATACGTTCTTGAAGATGCTGTTTTACATCCACGTGCTTCGACGTTTCGACAAGGGGCGCGTCGAGAGGGCGGGGGACAATCTCCTTATTTTGTGGGCAGACGAAGCGCAGCGCTTCATGACGGCGAGCGAAGACGGGATGAGCGACTACAATTCTATCGATATCATCCGCGAGGCTGGTGCGACGGTGGTGGCCGCCGTGCAGTCGTCGACCTCCTTTATCCCGCCGCTTGGCCGGGACAAGGCGCGGGTGCTCACGCTGAACCTTCGGAACCGGATGATATTCCGGGCGGCGGACGAGGAGGGTGCGTTGGAGGCGGCTGATTTTCTGGGTCGGAGCCGTGTGGTGAAGCGGAGCTGGGGGTTCGCAAACGGGAGGCGTTCCACTCACTACAACGAGGTGGAGGAGCACAAAGTGAAAACGCATGTACTGCGCAGTCTTCCACGGCACACCTGCATTCTTGTGCATGCCGAAAGGGGGCTTCGTCGCAGGATGATTGCTCCCATTGATCCGGACGGCCGTGTTTGCGGATGGTTCAGGCGGCCCTGGATATAATAGGGGTTGGAAGGTCGCAGGACAGGCTACGAAAGATTTTTCCGGAAAAACTCTGGGGTTCACACTTTGTTGTTTTAATCCGCGAAATGGATGCACGTGCCGCCCTACCAGAAGGGAGGACTGGGTGTGTTTGTGCGCGGGATAACAAACAAATTCGATCGCCGTATGACCATCCTCGCTCTTGATCTGCTTTTAGAAATGCGTGCAGTGTCTCCTGGAATGCTAGCTATCGCGGGCGGGCTCCTTGTTTGGAACCTTGGCATCAGGGGGGGCAGCTTCTCAGCCAACGCACTACCTACAGTGCGTTTTGTGGCGAACCAGTCTGCCCGAGGAGTCCTCGTAGCCGGTGAAAAAAAGCGAGATCCCTCTCGTACTGGCCAGGGGCAAGAAATGCTTTGAAATCTTCGTTCATTTTCAGCCGTTCCCTAATGAGGGTGGTGTAGGTCGAAAGCAGGTCGGTCCGGACGACTCTAAATTTTTCCACATCAGCGTTGAGCAGCTGGTCTTGGTGGAGTGAGCTCCAAAGAGAAATGCTGTACACCATTACGTCGATTTCTGCCATGTCTTGAGTCGCTTGGAGCCAAGCGATCTTGAAGGCCTTGGGGGCGTCTAGCGGAGGGAAGAAGGCCGCCTTACCGCACCCAACTTCAGAGAGTCCGTCCTTGTTGAAGTCAACCTTGTAACCACCCGGCAAAAGGAGGTTGTAGGCGCCCTCAATGGATAGGCTGTTTACTTCAATTGCATCGGCGAGCGATTGCGCTCGTCGTATGACCTCCAAATCAGACTTGGAGAGTGACTGCAAAAACGCGACGGGCGCACTCATCGCTCCCGTGCTGTAGGCTTCGTGTAGGATCTTTGCGAACCGCTCTCTGGTTTGAGTGTCGAGTTCACGCCGATTCTGTAGCTCTACCTCCGTCGCACCAAAGGTTGCCTCCAAAGCGGTTTTCCTTTCCGACACATCGGCTTTGTCGATGTGTTCGAAAGCTTGAAAATGATTCTGGAAGGAACTGAAAAAAGTACCGTCCGGTACCTCTGAATAACCGGGCCGAAAAGTTCGGTGCGAATTCAAGTAGTCGAGATTATCGGCTGCCGGTTGAACCGTTGAGGGTGTCATGGGTGTCATGGTCGCTGCACGGTGGACACGGCAGCTTTTGGTTCTCTCAAGAAAAAGTCAAGGGACCGAGCGCGAGTTGCGAAAATGGGGCCAGAAGCGGGATCTGGTTGAATATTCCACATTTCACAAAGAGATTGCAGCTTGATAGAAATTGGTTCTACCATTCTGCCAAATGACCAGTGCGCCCTTTGAATCCATTGTTCGTCCGCCCAAACTGGCAGATAAAGTTTTTCAACAACTGGCAGTGATGCTCAGAGGGGAGCCCGGCCGGGAGGTGACGTTACCCGCAGAGCGCGAGTTGGCACTGAAACTTGGGGTCAGTCGGAATGTATATTGAGGAAGGCCACAAAACGCTTGGAGCTCCAAGGCCTGTTGGAGATACGGCAAGGGCAGGGCGCACGCGCCGTAGACCGTTTGCACAAACCGATATCAGCTTCGCTTGAACTGTTGGTGCCCATCGAAAAGGAACGGATGCGGCAGCTTTTTCAAGTACGGTGGATGATTGAGCCGCACAACGCGCACTAGGTACGAGAATCCATCTCGGGCACCACGTCATCGCCGTGAAATTGTACGCCTTCAAACCCCAGAGGACGAAACAACGAGGATTTTTCTTGGTGCGGAAAAGTTGCCCGAGTTTCACCACCGAAAGGATCCCCTCTTTCGCCGATGTTCGATGGGCCGA
>JBILKY010000425.1:0-2800 GCA_044376395.1 Chthoniobacteraceae bacterium
CAAACCGTCCTCCAATTCGAAAGCCGGGATGTCGAGCGGCTTTTCCGCAGGCACGTCCGCTGCCGGTCCCGGGATGGCGGGTTCGGGCCGGCCGGCCTTGATCGCCTCGATGGCCGTATCGGCCTTCACCAGCAGTTCGTCAAACTGCTCGATCTCCACCGCATTGCGCCCCTGCTCGCGTTTGCGAAACCCGAAAATGTACGTGTGGTTGGCCGGACGCCAGCGGTGAAAAAAGAGTTCGTTCCTGCGCTGGAGCGCCGTGCGGAGTTTGCCTCCCTGATCCGGAGCCGAATCCTTGTCCACGTTCCAGCCGAGTTCGAGTGCGATCGCATCCGCCCAGCGCTCAAGGCCCTCGGTTGAGGGATGAATCCCGTTGTCGGTGAGAGGCGGCTTTCCCGCGCCCTGCAGGAGCGCCGCCTGATCCACCACCTGCGCCCCGCGTTCCGCCGCGAGTTCGCGGATGGCCGCCGTGTACTGGGCGAGCAACGCGTTGTGCGGCGCGGGATCCGGAAGACCGGGGCGCGTCGTGCGCAGGTCTTCATGCTTGAGCGGGGTGAGCAAAATAAAGCGCACCTTCGCGCCTTGGGCCGAGGCGTTGATCGCGTCCATGAGCGCAGCAAGGTCCGTCTTAAACTTTGCAGCGGTTAACACCGAGCCATAGCGGTCTGTATCCGGGTTGAGGTTGGGGTCGCCCGCTTTGTAAGTCATCTCCTCAAGACTCGCCGCCATGCCGAATCCAAGCACGGCCACCGTGGGCTTCACCAAATCCAGCTGCGTGCGAATGCGCTCCATTCCAGTCGCGGCTGGATCAAAGCTGGCGCGGGAAACACCGGTCGGCAGATCCGCGCTGAAGGAGAGGTTCCGGCTGGTGAACGCCGTCTTCGCAAAGTGCCGCGCCATGCGGGTTTCGAGCGCGGCGGCCGCGCCTTCGCGCTCGAGCAGCGTGTCACCCATGAATAGCACCCGGTCGCCCGCATGAATCGGGAACGGGGAGGCCGCGCGAAGCGAAGGGGCGGCGAAGATTGCGGAGGAAACCAGGAGTGCGGCGGGAGCGAGGAATCGGTTCATGGCGAAACTTAAAGAAACGTTGCTTGTACGGGGGACAGTTTTGGGGTGGGAAAGTGAGAATGTGCAGCGCCGGGTAGCGTAGCGCGGTGCGGTTAGACCTCGGCAAGAAAGCCGGTGGAATCCCCGATGCGCTCGACGGGCGTGCCGAAATTGCGCAGCAGGTTCATGTAAAGATTGGTCATGGGCTGCGCGGACGACACCTTCACGTGCGCACCGGGTCGCAGCACTCCGCCGCCTCTGCCGGCGACGATCACAGGCAGGTTGTCGTGCGAGTGCTTGTTGCCATCCGAGAGACCGCTGCAAAAAACGATCATCGAATTATCGAGAAGGGATTTTCCATTCGCCTCCCGCGTGTCCCGCAGGCGTTTTAGGAAGTGCGCGAACTGCTCGATGTAAAACTTGTCGATGCGCGAGATGAGCTCCTTTTTCTTGGGGTCATCCTGGTGATGCGAAAGATGATGGTGCCCTTCGGAGACGCCGATTTCCTGAAAGCTGCGGTTGCTCCCGTCGTGCGCGAGCAGGAACGTGGAGATGCGCGTGGAATCCGTCTGGAAGGCGAGTGCGAGGAGGTCGAACATCAGGCGCACATGATCGCGGTAAGACCCGGGGATGCCGTCGGGCTTCGCATCACCGACGGTTGGCAGCGGGCCGAATTTTTCGGCGTTTTGAATGCGCTGCTCGATTTCCCGCACGCCCGTCAGGTATTCGTCGAGTTTGTTTTTGTCGCTTCTTCCAAGCTGCTTTTGCATCGCCTTCGCCTCCTCGGCAATGAAGTCGAGCAGGGAACTTTCACGCGCCTTGCGCAGTTCCGCCTGCACACCGTCGTTCGCGACCGAGCCGCTCACAAACAGTCTCTCGAACGCGAGTCGCGGGTTGCATTCGGCCCCGACAGGCTGCGTTTCGGAGCGCCATGAAATGTTGTGTTGATAAGCGCAGGAGTACCCCGAGTCGCAAGCGCCCGCCGCGCGAGCCGCATCGCACGAGAGCTCCAGCGACGCGAAACGCGTCAACCCCGATGCCTGCCGGGCGGCAAGCTGGTCGACGGAGACACCGGCCCGAATGTCGGCGCCTGCCGTCTTCTTCGGACGCGCCCCGGTGAGGATCGTCGCCGACGCCCGCGCATGATCGCCGCCGCCATCGCCGCCAGCCCATCCGTGCTTGTGCTCGAGTCCCGAGACGATGGAAAAGTCCTGCTTGAACTCAGCGAGCGCCTCCATGCTCGCGTTAAGCTGATAGTCAGCCCCGACACCGCTCGGAAACCAGTTCTCACCGATCACGCCATTGGGGGCGTAAACGAAAGCCATCCGCAAAGGATCGCCTGCCGCGGTCGTGGCCACGCGCGGAGCCGCGGCGTAGGCCGATCCACCCAGAAACGACTCCAGACCCGGCAGCGCCAGGAAGAGCCCGGCGGACCTGATAAAATTACGGCGATCCATTCTGGCGGCTTTCATAATCAGAAGGGGGATGAAATGAGTCTGCAATCATGCGGCTATCGGGGTCGCGAGTCCATCGCAACTTTCTCCCCGTCCCCGCGCCGTTTCTGGAACGGCGCGCTCTCGATCACCGCAAGCAGGAGAGATTGCATACTGCCGCCGTTCGCGCGCAGGGCGTCCACGAGCTTCTGCACGGTGGGCGTGTCGTAGTAGTCGAGGCTGCGCCCGATGGCGTATGTGAGCAGCTTCTCCGAGAGGCAGCGGTAAAAGTCGCCCTTGCGCGTACTGCTCAAAATGGC
>JBILKY010000426.1:0-2782 GCA_044376395.1 Chthoniobacteraceae bacterium
TTATAAACGCGGACGGTTCGGTGCGGAGTGAGTCGGCTGTCGGGAATCGATTTCTTTTTACCGGTGCCCAGTGGAGTTGGGAGGCCGGGGTTTATGACCTTAGAAACCGAGTTTATTCGCCAGATTTAGGCAGGTTCCTACAGCCTGACCCACTGCAGTTTGGCGGCGGCGACGAGAACCTTTACCGGTATGTCAAAAACAGTCCCATCAACTTTTGCGACCCCTTGGGTTTGTACGCAATTGTGAGGGACAGTTGCGGTGATGTTTCAGTCACGCTGCCAATCACCTTCGTGGGCCCAGGCGCTACTCCGGCGGTCGTGGAAAAGTTCTCCCAGGGTATTGAAAAGCATTGGAGTGGCAATTTTGGGCAATACCGAGTCAGCACCAAAGTCACGGTTGCGGATAAAAACACCCCCGGTAATCGCAAAAATGTGATTTATGTCACTCAGGGAGACGGGCGTGCATACGTGAGGGCACCCGGTCTGAGCACCGGAATCTGGCCGGCAGATCGCCCTGGATGGACGGCGGCTCATGAGGCGGGGCATCTCATGGGATTGCCGGATCGGTACACGGATAAAGTCGGACCCCACCCTGGATATGAGCACAATATCATGGGGGTACACGGGGGAGTCGCGACGGCAGAGGATATTCAGCAAATTATCAAACTAAATCCATGAAGATCAGATTTTTGCAATGGCGCCTCGCATCTGTTCTGGCAATCGCTCTTGGCCTCTGTGCTGTAAGGGCAGAGGAGCTCAGTCGGCAGTCGCACTTCACTGTGATCCTGCCCGAGGGTTTCTCAATCCTGAAGGAATCGCCGGTCGAGGATTTTGATCTCTACACCATCTCCAAAGACGGACGGGCTTATGTGCGGATGTATTTGGGGAATCATCCAGCCTATCCCAAGCGCTCTGCGCTCCCTGATTCAGACGTGGTGGAATTCGAGTTTGGGAAGGTACAAGTAACTTCAGAGTGGCGCTCAGGCGTCTTGGCCGGGCGCGAGTGGAGACTCGGGATTTCGGAGAATGAAGGGTGGCCGTCGGTGCTGCACGTTTGGACGGTCGTCGACGCGCCCGGGGAGGTGGCTGTCGCCGACAAGATCGTGTCTACTCTTCGCGAGATCGTAGAAACGCGCTAGTGATGGCGGGATGGTGCGCGGTACAGGGTTCGAACCTGTGACTTCTTGCGTGTGAAGCAAGCGCTCTACCACTGAGCTAACCGCGCATCGTGGTCTCGGCTTTTCACCCTAGCAACGCGGGGGCGGCTGGCTAGAAAAAAATTACCCCAGAGGGTGGGTCAGCCGCTCGGCAGTTGCTGATTTTGGAGGCACGCAATCGTCCGGACTGTCTGGCTTGCCGCCCTCACGTTGTGCACCCTGAAAATATGAGCGCCTTGGAACACGCCTTCCACAATGCATGCCACCGTTCCAGCGTCTCGATCGGCGGCGTTGGCTATACCTAGCACATCGCCGATCACCGTCTTGCGCGACACTGGAAGTAGGATCGGGCGTGCAAAACGGTGTAGGCAGCGCAGGTTTGCGTAAATGGAGAGGTTGTCTTCCCGCTGTTTTGCGAAATCAATGCCCGGATCTAGAATGAGGCTATCGCGGGACAGGCCCGCTGCTAGCGCGAGGGATATTTTCTCCTCAAAAAACTTATCCATTGAATCAAGCACGTCTGCGTACTGCACATGTGTGTGTGGCACTTTGGGAACGCCGATGCTGTGCATGATCAAAAGCGCCGCACCTGTTTGCGCGCACACCTTCGCGTTTTGATCGTCGGGCAACGCGCCGATATCGTTGAGAATCTCACCTCCGAGCGAGAGGGTTGCGGCAGCAACTTTAGGACGCCACGTGTTGATCGAAAGAAGGGGGCGATCGGGAACATTGTTCCACAACTCGATAAAACCGCAGAGCCTGTCAATTTCTTCCTGCTCTGAAATTGGGCCCCGGTTCGTGCGTGCGCTCTCGGCTCCAAGATCGATAATATCTGCACCGTCGCGGATCATTTGCTCGCTTCGCTCAATCGCGGCTTCAGTGTCAGCAAGTCCGTCGCCCGAGAAGGAGTCGGTTGAAAGATTGAGGATTCCCATGACCATTGCTGGACGGGGGAATTGAACCGATCGGTTGCGTGCGGAGAGCTGCATGGTTGGGCTGCGCAGGGTGAATGGGGTGGCAGCCTACGGCAATCTGCGAAAGGCGATATGTCTGCTGGGTGAGTTCATTTTCAAAATGATTGGAATTACGTAGCGTCCTGTCTTGGAGGCAGTCGCAGAATATTTGCCGAGAGCCCCTGCGGGAGCCAGTCGAGTTCTGTGGTCGTGATGATTTGTTGGGATGTCACAGGGAGTTCGCACAGAAGTGCCGTGCGCCTTGCAAGGTCAAGTTCTCCGAAAATATCATCAAGGAGCAGCAGGGGTGGCGTACCCGTATCGGCTTCGATTAAACGTGCCGCTGCAAGACGCAATGAAATGGCGAGGGTGCGCTGCTGCCCCTCTGAACCGAGTGTGGCCGGCGCGTTTGAGAGCGTCAGTTGAAGGTCGTCCCGGTGAGGGCCCATGGTTGTTTGCCTTAAGCGCAGGTCCTCGCCGCGTGCAGATTCGAGCGCCGCTGCGAAATCATTTCCACATGATGGGACGTACTTTGCATCGAGGGTCTCACGCGATGCGCTGATCGCGCCGTGAGTGAGTTGGGCGAGGGGCCGCAGCGCGGTGACGAACGATTTGCGCGCGTCCATCAAAAGATTTCCCGCATTCAGTAAAGGTTCGTTGAAGGCTTGAATTT
>JBILKY010000427.1:0-2781 GCA_044376395.1 Chthoniobacteraceae bacterium
CGTCAGCCGGATGGGCTGCTCCAGCGTCCACACGCTTCAGATGGCCGTCCAGTTGCTCACCAAGGGGAAAGTCCGGCTACAGTACCGCGCATCGCACGAACGTCTCCAGCTCTTGAAGTCTTCCGCCCGCCTTGCCCGCCCCGACGCCATCGCGATCGTGGAGAACTATTTGGCCGCAAAGCCCCAACGCCACCCTGTCGATCCTTTCAACGAACCCACTGCGGCCATCATTCTTGAGGCAGAAAGCGCGCTGCCCGTTTGAGTCGGCAGTCCGAACGGACAACATCGTTTGTCTTAGGTGCCGCAGAATGTCCGTCTCACCCTCTGCGCTTCCGTGGGGGGCGTTTCAAACTCGCGAAATGCCTCCACGTCCGCGTACGGCTCGCGCAGCGCCAAGCCGAGCCGCTCAAACGGCTCGAAGTCATCAGCCGTGACGGCGGCCCGGATCGCCTCCTCGATCCGGTGGTTCCGCGGAATGCGCGCCGGATTTGAGCGACGCATCAATGCCGCCTGCTCCGCTGCCGTGGTTTTTTCCTCGGCCAGCCGCGCCTTCCACCGCCCCGCCCAGGCGTCATAAGCGGCCGGGTCGCTGAACCCGTCCCTGACGGTTGCGGAATCCGCGTCCGCTTCGGCCGCTTGCGCCGCGTCGCACAGGCGGCGGAATGTGACGGTGAAATCCGCGCCGCCGCTGTGCATGATTTCCAGCAAATCCCTCACCAGCGTGCGGTCCGCCGCCTGCTCGGATTGCAGACCGAGTTTGGCGCGCATGTTGGCCAGCCAGTGTGTTTCGAAGCGAGCCAGCATGTTCTGGATGACCTCGCGGGCCGGGTCCACGGCTTTTTCAGGATCCGGATCGATCAATGGCAGCAGCGTTTCAGCCAGCCGCGCGAGGTTCCATTGCGCGATGCGCGGCTGATTGGAAAACGCGTACCTGCCTGAGCGGTCAATCGCACTGAAAACTGCGTTGGGATCGTAGGCATCCATGAACGCGCAAGGTCCATAATCGATGGTTTCGCCGGAAATCGAACTGTTGTCGGTGTTCATCACGCCGTGGATGAAGCCCACCCGCATCCATTGCGCGATGAGCGCGGCCTGGCGCTCGGCCACGCCCTCCAAAAGCGCAAGCCCCGGCTTCTCTGTGTCCGCGCGCTCGGGATAATGCCTGGCCAGCGCGTATCTCGCGAGAAGTTCCACGGACGGCCAGTCGGACTGCGCCGCGAAATACTCAAACGTGCCCACCCGGATGTGGCTTGCCGCCACGCGCGTGAACACCGCTCCCGGCAGCGTCTCCTCGCGCATCACCGGCTCGCCCGTGGCCACCGCCGCCAAGGCACGCGTTGTGGGAATCCCCAGCGCGTGCATGGCTTCGCTCACCAGATACTCGCGCATCACCGGGCCGAGCGCCGCCCGCCCGTCGCCGCGCCGCGAGAACGGGGTCGGGCCAGCCCCCTTGAGCTGGAGATCCCGCCGCCGCCCCCCGCGGTCCAACAACTCCCCGATCAGCAGCGCGCGGCCGTCCCCGAGCTGCGGCACGAACCCGCCAAACTGATGGCCCGCGTACGCCAGCGCGATGGGATCCGCATCGGGCGGAAGCCGGTTTCCCGAAAAGATCTGCGCGCCGTGCTCGCGCAAGGACCCGAGGGGCAGCCGCAGTTCTTCGGCCAGCGCTTGGTTGAGCGCGAAAAGGCGGGGCTTGGCGACTGGAGTCGGTTGCACGCGCGCAAAAAAGTGTGCTGGAAGCGCGGCGTACGTGTGCTCAAACCCAAAGGCATCAATCTCCATCCGCGAGCAATCGCACAGCGTGCCGGGGCTTGCCAGCATTCATTCAACCCGCGGCGTGCGCGACAACAGCGCGCGCCAAACCCTGCAAGCGTTAAGGAGCCGGCTTTTCGCTGAAATTGCGCCACTGTTTCTCCAAGGTGTCGGGATCCGGCAGGCCTCGGTGCACGTACAGCCCGTAGCGGAGTTGAGTCGTTTGCCCGGGCTGTACGGTGAGGGAACCGCCGAAAGTGAGCGCCGCGCCCATCCACCCGTCGTCGCGCACGTGGAAATGCGCGGGATGCCCGAAATTCGAGGGATGATCTAAAAGGGTTAATCCCTCCTGTGCCTCATTGGTGATTGGACCTGCGTAATCCACCCAGCGGGCTCGCTTGCGGAAGCAACCTGCTTCGTTGACGCCGCCTTCGGAGTTTCGAATCGTCCCGCCCCCATCCTTGACTCCCATAGTTTTCGCCACGCGAACCGCCATCATGCCGAACGCCGTCTCGCCGAAAGTGACGGCCTCCTTCACGGGCGTGAGGGCAAGATCCACCACGAGCATCCATTCCCCATCGCTCAACGGCTCAACGGTTGTTTTGCGGCGCTCCCGGAGCAGATCCTCCCCCTCTTTGGTGCGCCACACGGCGGAGGTTTCGACGCTCGCCCCCGCATCCCCGTCCGCCAGCTTTTCCACCCGCTGGTGCACGATCCTGTCCCCGCTTGGGTCGGCCCAAAACGTGCGGCCGTTCACCAGCGCGTGTGAGATCCACACCGAGTTGTGATGGCTGTGAGAGATCGGGTCGTGCGGATGCCCCATGCGCGTGAGCGAGACCCCGGAGGGGCCGTTTATTGGGAACAAGAAGGGGCGTTCCTGTGTTTTGGCGAAGTGCAGTCGCGTGAGTTCGCGTCCTTCGGATTGGAAGGAAACCTGGTCGTGCGGCAGCGGGATGGCTTGCATGCGCGGCACGGGCTTTGGTTCCGCGACCGCGGTGCCGCCTGTCACGAAGGACAGCGCCGGCGCGA
>JBILKY010000147.1:0-8973 GCA_044376395.1 Chthoniobacteraceae bacterium
GTACTTCGACTACTACCAACCTGAGGCCTATATCCCTTCCTCAGACACCTACGTTGAAAAGGATTCGTCCATCAACGAGGAGATTGAGCGCCTCAGGCTTTCCACGACATCTTCGCTGCTGACGCGCCGAGACGTGATCGTAGTGGCGTCTGTGTCGTGCATCTACGGGTTGGCGTCCCCGGTGGATTTTTTGGAAATGCTGCTCACCGTAAAAACCGGACAGGTGCTGGCCCGGGAGGCGCTGCTGCTCAAACTCGTGGATATGCTTTACGAGAGGAACGACATCGATTTCGGACGCGGCAAATTCCGTGTGCGCGGCGACACGGTGGAGATCCAAGCCGGTTCAGATGACGATGTGGCGATAAGGATCGAGTTTTTCGGCGATGAAGTGGACCGCATCTCGCGCTTTGACCCGCTCACCGGCCACACCCATGAACAGCTCTCGGTTGCGACGCTCTTTCCCGCAAAACAATTCGTGACGCCGGCGGACAAATTACAGCTGGCGATGCGCTCCATCCGCGTGGAACTCGACGAGCGCGTCGGGTGGTTTGAACGCAATGGAAAGCTTCTGGAAGCGCAGAGGCTGAAGATGCGCACCGAATACGATTTGGAAATGATGCAGGAAATGGGCTTCTGCAGCGGCATCGAGAACTACTCGCGCCATCTCACGGGCAGGCCGCCGGGTTCATGCCCCTACACGCTGCTCGACTTTTTTCCGGACGACTTCCTGCTGGTGGTGGACGAGTCGCATGCGAGCATTCCTCAAATCGGCGGGATGTACGAAGGGGATCGGGTGCGCAAAACCACGCTGATCGAGCACGGGTTCAGGCTTCCGAGCGCGCTGGACAACAGGCCCATGAATTTCCCGGAGTTCATGGCGAAAACGGGGCAAACGATTTACATCAGCGCAACCCCCGCCCCGTTTGAGATCCGCAACTCAGTGGTGGGCAACACGGAGTTCATCCCGAATCCAAAGGCGGGCACCCCGGAGGCCGCGCAAAAGCCGGAACCGCGCCTTTCAAGGGCGGATGCTGCGCCGGAAAACTTCGACGTCACCACGCCCGGGGCTGCACTGATTGTCGAGCAAATCATCAGACCAACCGGCCTGCTGGATCCAAAGATCACGCTGCGCCCCCTCAAAGCGCAGATTGACGAGACGATTGAGCTCTGCCGGCAGCGCGTGGAGAAGGAGGAGCGCGTGCTTATCACGACGCTCACGAAGCGGACGGCCGAGGATCTCTCCGAATACTTGAAGGACGTCGGGTTGAAGGTGCGTTACCTGCACAGCGACATTGATACGATTGAGCGCGTCGAAATTCTCAGGGGGCTGCGTGCGGGTGATTTTCACGTGTTGGTGGGCATCAATCTTTTGCGGGAGGGCCTTGACCTTCCGGAAGTTTCGCTTGTGGTGATTCTGGACGCGGACAAGGAAGGCTATCTGCGCTCGCAGACTTCGCTGATTCAGACGGCTGGCCGGGCGGCCCGCCACATGAATGGCGAGGTTTATCTATTCGCCGACACCGTCACCCACAGCATGCAGCAGCTGATCAACATCACCGAGTACCGGCGCTCGCGGCAGATCGCTTACAACGAAAAGCACGGCATCACTCCACAAAGCGTGAAGCGCGCGGTACAGGAAAGCCTTCACACGATTCTTCGCGGGCGTGAAATTGAGTCGAGCGTGGTGTCGGAGGCCGGAGGCAGCTTTTCACTCAGCGAAACGCTCCGTGAATTGGAAGCGGAAATGGTCGAGGCCGCCGGAGCTTTGGAGTACGAGAAGGCGGCGCTGCTGCGGGACCAGATCCGCGAACTCAAGGCGGGCGCAGGTCTTTCGAAAATTGATCCTGGTCCTGTGGAGCGTTCGCGAGGGAAAGCTTGGGGCCGCTCCAAGGGGAAAAGCCTCAAATCAAAGAAGCGCTGAGATCTCGGAGGTCGACTCTTGGGCTACGGAGAACCGAACTGGCTGCGGTATTTACGGGGCGTGCATCCAGCTACCTTGCGGAAGATCTGGTTGAGCACAGAAAGCTGACCAAATCCCTCCGAGACCTGATTGTCGGAGCTTTTCAAAAAAAACTCTGAATCTTGGGTTCTTGCGGGGTCTACTAAAGACTAGAGTCACAGCCCCCCTGTTGAACCTTCCCACCTCCCAATGAAAACCACCACCTACCTTTCCCTGTTCGCGTTCGCGCTCGCCGCGCCCTGCATGGCGGCCAAGGACCCGATGCAGGTTGCGATCAGAACACTGACCGCTCAGATGAAATTCGATCAAACCGAGATCATTGTTCCGCCCGGCGAACGCGTGGTGATGAAATTCGAGAATCCGGACGACATGCCGCACAACATTGTCTTCTGCAAACCAGGTACGGACGTCGAAAAGCTGGTGCTCACGATGCTCGAAAAGCCGGAGGAAGCAATGAAACGCGACTTCATTCCGGACGATCCGCGAGTATGGCTTAAATCGCGACTGCTCGCGCCGCACGAGTCGCAGATCCTGGAATTCACCGCGCCGCAGGAAACCGGGGAATATCCTTTTGTTTGCAGCTTTCCAGGACACGCAGCAACGATGAGAGGCTCGCTCAGGGTGCTCGGGGAGGGCCCGACGCTCACACAACTCAAGTACTCGGTCTACCTCGGGTCATGGGAGAAGCTGCCGGATTTTTCAACGCTCACACCGCACCGCTCGGGGGACGTGCCGAAGAACGTGATCAACCTCAATTTTGACGACTACAAGAATCAGTACGGCATTGTGTTCACGGCTTCTTTGGAGGCACCTGAGGACGGGGAATACACCTTCTACCTCGCGTCTGACGACGGCGGACGTCTCTCCATCGACGGCGCAAAAGTGGTCGAGCACGACGGCATCCACCCGTCGTCGGTGAAGAACGGCAAGAGGCGGCTGAAGAAGGGCCCGCATGCGTTCAAGCTCGAGTATTTTCAAGCTGCGTCGCAAGCGGAACTGTTCGCCGGATGGAAAGGCAGCAACTTTGACGTCACAGCGTTTTCTTCGTGGAAACCGAAGACATGGCGCACGCCCAACTCTCAAAACGGCGAGGAATATTTCGGCCTCCCTCTTACGCCCACAGACGCGCCGATCATCTACCGGAACTTTATCACAGGTGCCGGTAACCGGGGCATCGGCGTGGGCTTTCCGGGAGGATTCAACCTCGCGTGGAGCGCGGAAACCATGAACCTTGCGATCGCTTGGCGCGGTGCGTTCATCGATGCGGCGCGTCACTGGAGGAACCGCGGCGGTGGACACCAGCCGCCCGCGGGATTCGATGCGGTCCGGCCAACCGACTTGGTGCCGCCGCTGGCGGTAGTGAGCGATGCGGCCGCCCCGTGGCCGTCTTTCACGCCGGACCAACCACTCAAAGACTACACATGGAAAGGCTACACACTCGACGCTCTGGGCGTTCCAACCTTCCGTTACGCTTGGATGGGAGTCGAAGTGGAGGACACCTTTACGGCGCAAGGGGATTTCAAGTCCGGCGGAAAGCTTGTCCGCACGCTGAAGCTCAAGGGCAAGATTCCAGCCAATGCGCAACTGCTGCTTGCGCAGGAAGCGGACATCCAGCTTTCGGAGGGAGCCTTCCAGGTCAAGGGCCAGAACCTCGCGCTCCCGAACATGCGTTCCGAAAATCACATCAGCATTCTAGCCGAAGGCGCATCCATCCGGGGCCGCTCGCTGACGCTCCCGGCAAAGGAGGAAATCCGAATCACCTACTCCTGGCCGTCGCCAAATCTGCATGGAGCCCACGTCATTCCCAAGCCTTAACCCCCGAAACAACCACGCTTCACCCATCGCATCATGAAAGCGCAAAACGTTCTTCTTTCACTCCTGCTGGCAGGCACAACGACAATTCTCGCCGTGGAGCCCATCAATCCGGCGGAGGCTGAGCATTATAAAATCACTACTTTTCCAACACCGCCAAACACCGCCCTCGAGGTGAGCGCCGCTGAATTGCTGCCGGACGGGCGGCTCGTTCTGGGGACCCGCCGCGGAGAGATCTGGATGGTTACAAACGCCCAGCAAGCTTCTGTAAACGGCGTGTGGAACAAGGAGACACTCAAGTTTGAGCCGGACGAGGTAGTGGACGCCGCAAAGCAGCTCAAATATGAGCGGTTCGCCGAAGGACAGCATGAAGTGATGGGGCTTGTTTGGAAAGACGGCTGGCTTTACGTCACCAACCGCTACGAACTGCTGCGAATGAAAGACGTGGCGGGACGCGGCCGGGCCGACACTTTTGAAACCGTTGCCACGCCCTGGGGCGTGAGCGGCGACTATCACGAGTACACCTTCGGGTCGCGCTTCGACAAAAACGGCGACCTCTGGTTTGTCTCATGTCTGACCGGTTCGTTTTCAAGCAAGACCCCGTTTCGCGGCTGGGCGATTCGGATCAAACCGGACGGCACCGTGGTTCCGACCTGCAGCGGCATCCGTTCGCCAGGCGGTATCGGATTCGACGCCGATGGAGAAGTGTACTACACCGACAACCAAGGCCCCTGGCATGGCTCTTGTACGCTGCAGCACCTTGTGCCGAATTCTTTCCAAGGGCATCCCGGAGGCAACGAATGGTACTCGCTAGCACCCAACATGGGCCCCCGTCCAGTGGACCCGGAAGACAAGAGTCGCATGGTCATCGAACGCGAACGGATCAAGGAATTGGTGCCTCCTGCTGTTTATCTCGTGTACGGCCCAGGCAAGATCGGCAACTCGTCCACCGCAATCGTGTGCGACTTGAGCGACGGAAAGTTCGGTCCGTTCAAAAAGCAAATCTTTATCCCCGACCAGAGCCACTCGAATATTTCACGCGTTTATCTGGAGACTGTGAACGGCGTGAAACAGGGTGTTGTGTTTCCGTTTCTCAAAGGACTCACTTCGGGGCCCATTGGCGCAAGAATGGGCAGTGACGGTAAATTCTTTGTGGGCGGATCCGACCGCGGATGGGGAGCCAAGGGTGGACAACCTTTCGGATTTGAGCGCGTGGAATGGACGGGAAAAGTGCCGTTCGAGATCCATGAGATCCATGCGAAGAAGAACGGTTTTGAGCTGACGTTCACCGAAGCCGTCGACGCAAGCACCGCTTCCAAACCGGAAAGCTACTCTCTACGGGCATTCACATACATTTATCAGTCCAAATACGGCAGCCCCGAAGTGGATGACGTGTTTCCAAAAATAGAGTCCGTGGAAGTCGCAAAGGATGGGAAATCCGTGCTGCTCACGCTCGATGTCCTCACCAAGGGGCACATCCATGAGATCCACTGCGACGGCATCAAGTCCGCGTCCGGAAAGCCGGTATTGCATCCACTGGGCTACTACACGCTCAACGAGATTCCCACGAAATGATGCGCTCAGCCGCAGCGATCTCCAGAATCACCTGAAAGCTCGTCTCCGTGGACAAGGGTTCGCGCCCGCGCTGAAAGACTAGATGGATGATCTTACGCGGCTCAACCAATCGCTTTCAACACATCAGGGGGCGACGCCTTTGCTCCACAAAGTGCAAGTGTCAGCGCACAGACACGGCGGCATTGCGTACGATCCAACCGCCACCGAGCACCGCATCGCCAAGGTAACAGACAGCAGCCTGGCCCGGCGTCACCGCACGCTGAGGGGTATGGAGTCGCACGATCGCTTTTTCCCCCGGCTGCAGTGTGACTGTTGCCTGGGCACCGGGATGCGCGTATCGGATTTTCACCGTGCACTCGAACGTCTCCCCCGTGAGTTGAGACGGGAGATTCCACTGGGCGTGGTCGATTTCAAACGCCTCGGTGACCAGATCGTCCGCCTCACCCACGATCACGCTCCGGGTTTCCGGGTCGATATCAATCACGTACATGGGCTTTGGTGATCCGCCAGGAAGCCCTTTTCTCTGGCCGATCGTGAACATCTCGATCCCCTCGTGTTCGGCGAGACGGTTGCCAAACTTGTCAAAGATTCCTCCGGGTTGAAACCGCTCCTCACCAAGATGGCCCTTGAGGAACGCCTTGTAGTCGTTACCGGGCACAAAACAGATTTCCTGGCTGTCGACTTTGTCCGCAACTTTCAGCCCGAGTTTTCGGGCAATTGCCCGAATCTCGGATTTCTCAATGCCTCCCAGCGGGAAGAGCGTTCTGCGCAGTTGTTCCTGACGGAGGCTGAAGAGAAAATAACTCTGATCTTTGCGGGGATCCACGCCCTTTCGAAGCACTGAACGGTCCTCGAGATGATCAACCACTGCGTAATGGCCGGTCGCGATGTATTCTGCACCCACAGCCTTCGCCTTGGTCCACAGATTTCCAAACTTCACCTTCTCGTTGCACATCACGCAGGGGTTGGGCGTTCTGCCCGCCTGGTATTCCGCGGTGAAATAGTTGATCACCTGTTTTTCGAAAGCATCAGCCTCGTCGACGACATAGTGCGCGACTCCGAGGGCATGGGCCACTCCGCGTGCATCCGCGATTGCCTGCGGCCCGCAGCACTTATCCTCCGCGCGCGACATGCAATCTTGCGGCCACACTTTCATCGTCACGCCCACCACCTCGTACCCCTGCTCTTTAAGCAACCAAACCGCAACAGAGGAGTCCACTCCACCGCTCATTCCCACCAGCACCCGGGGGCGTTCATTATTCTCTATCGACTCAGGCATAGCGTTAATCGGAGGAATTTTACGCCGAAACAGGCGGATACCAGACGTACAACATCAAGTAAACCAGCACACCGGTTACCGAGACATACAGCCACACCGGCGCAGTGATTTTGGCCCACCGTCGATGCACCTCGTATTCGCCGCGGATAGCGGGCAAGACAGTTTTGACAAGCAACGGCAGCACGAGAATCGCGAGTGGGATGTGCGTGAGGAGAATTAAAAAGTAGATAGTTTTTGGCCACCCGTCGTGGGAGAACTTTGTCACGGCAACCACGTTGAAATGGTAGATCAGATAACAAGTGAGAAACGCAGCGGACACGAGGATCGCCGAGAACATGCATTTTTTGTGCAGCCCCTTGTTGCCCATTTTGATCGCGCAAAGACCCACCACGATGAAGAACGTTGCAAGGCCGTTAAGCGTTGCGTTTACCAGAGGAAGATCCTGTACATTCATAGTGTGAGCATTGTTCTTTGCGAATGAGACTGCGGGCGCAGCGCTTACTTAGAGAGTTCCCGGATATCCGCCTCAAGCCGCTCGGTGGCCTCGGGGCTTTCCTCGCCAACCCCCTCATAGAAGCCCCTGACCCAGCCCTCCTTGTCCACAAGAACCAACCGCGTACTGTGCGATACGGAATCCTGCTCGCCGGGCATTTCCTTCATGGACATCTTAAACCCTTCGTTCGCGAGCGAGTAAATCCGATCCTTTTGGCCGGTCAGAAAAACCCAGCGCTCATCGGCCTTGAACCGCTGCGCGTAGACACTCAAAACCTCCGGGGAGTCTTTCTGCGGGTCACCAGAAATCGACAAAAAACCGACCTTCGGCTCCTTTAAAAAATTTTGATGGATCCCGCTCAAACGACTTGTGAGAGCGGGGCAGGGCCCAGGGCAACTCGTGTAGAAAAAATCCACAACCCACACTTTATCCAACATCTCCTTCTTTGAGAAAGCCGCGCCGGTATGCGTGGTTAACTCGAATTCGGGCAGTTCCCAATACTTGTGCAGACGCGGCAATCCTGCCTGCTTCGGACCGAGCAACTGCACAGAGTCGGATACCGATTGTCCCGGCTTGCACCCGGACAAAAGCACTCCCTGCGCGAGGAGCGCAGCGATTAAAATCCCGTGCGGAAGGATCCTCATAACACCTTTCTAGTAAACACCAGAAACAGCAGCATCACGGGCAGGTACACGATTGATGCAAAGAAAAGACGGCGGGCAGCGCCGCGCGAGCGCTCGAGCAGAAACACAACGCAGGACCCAGCAAGCATCGCGTTGGCAAGCCCTGCGCCCACATTGTAAAAGGGCGACATCCTGCCAAGCATTGCTGGAACAAAAGCGACGAGAGCCAGCAGGATGGAAAAACCAAGCGCCTGATAGGCTGTAAAAAGGCCAGATTCATCGCCGCGCTTTAACATAACAAACCCTGCCGCCTCGTACTCGTGCTTGTACATCCACGCGATGGCAAGGAAATGAGGGATCTGCCAGAAAAACAGAATGCCAAAGAGAACATAAGCCATACTGTGGTCCGACGATTCGGCGGCAGCCCAACCAATCACAGGGGGCAGGGCGCCCGACACGGCTCCAAGCATGGTGCACCATGCGCTACGCCGCTTCAGAGGGGTATAGGCGGCTAGATAGAAGAGGATTGTAAGGAACGCGAGATCGGCCGCCAACTGCGTCGACTTAAACCAAAGCACGCCGACTCCAAGCACACCGAGAAGCAATCCCAGCCATAGTGCGCTTCCCTTCTTCATCCGCCCCGCAGGGAGGGGTCTTTCGCGCGTGCGCTCCATCAGCCGATCCACGTCCGCCTCCATCCATTGATTCAGTGCGGCGGCAGAGGCGGCTGCCAGAGAGGTGCCAAGCACCGCGTAAAGAAGCGGCATCGCGATCCAGGGCCCGTTCGAACCGACGCAAAAACCCACCGCGGTCGTGAAAACCACCATCAGGCTCAACCGCGCCTTGGTTAGAATGAACAAATCCCCGAACATTGATGGACGAGTCTCTCCCATCCCGGCCATTTGGGCAACCGCTTCGGAGGAAGATGCACTCATGGTGCGGATTCCTCTCTGGATTCACGCCGCGGCATCAAGCGCACCGCCATGGCGGTTACACTTGCCAACAATGCGGCACCAAGCACCACATGCAAGGTCGCAAGCGTGCGAGGCTTCTGGTGCAAGATCACGAGGATCCCAAGCCCGATCTGTGCGAGGACCAGCAAACCGCTGCGGATCGCCGCGCGCGATAGCGTGGCATTCGACGCTGAGAAGCGGCCCACTTTCAGGACTGCCCACAACACCGCACATCCAACAACAAATGCGCCAAGACGTGTATGCGTAAAATTGAGATC
>JBILKY010000428.1:0-2774 GCA_044376395.1 Chthoniobacteraceae bacterium
GAGCATACGGTCCATCTGCGCCTTGAAGTAACCGTACTTCTTGATGACATCCCAGAACCCCACAACGGCCTCGCCCGACCAGTCCAAGAAAACACCGGTGGCCAAGGCGGCAATCTTTGGGCCGCCCGCACCCACAATCTGCAATCCGTGAACCTTCTCCTTAAGCGCTGACAAAAGCTCCGCACCCCGCGCGTCCCCGCTGGCCTCGCCCGCAACCACGTAAAGCATGCGTGTGCCGGAACTCATAACAGATTCACCGTGAAGAAAGGCGTGACGCAGGCAATTCAACGCCGCCAGCCGGATGCGCCGCGTTGTGCTCCGCAATACGCCGCGAAACATCCAACGCAAGCTCCAGTGCCGCCGTCCCCTCGCGACCGCTCACCTTCGGTTGCGCCCCCGCACGCGCACACGCGACGAAATCCGCGAGTTCACGCTTGAGCGATTCCCCCTTCTCGATCGGCACCGGCTCGCGCACGATCTTCCTGCCCGCAAACTCGCTCACAATTGTCGAATCACTCGAGGCGAAAAGTTTGCTCAGTAGAGAACTTTCCTTTTGATGCGCCTCCGCCATCCGATACACAAACCCCTCCTGCCGCATGTAATCGAGCGACAGATAGCAGTCTTGCTGAAACACACGGATCTTGCGAAGCCGCTCAGGACTCACCCGCGAAACCGTGAGATTGGCTACGCATCCGTTTTCAAATCTCAGACGCGCATTTGCAATGTCCTCGCTCGTACTCAGCACAGGAACCCCGACCGCATCCACCGAAATCACAGGAGAACGAACCAAGTGAAGAATGATCTCAATATCATGAATCATCAAATCCAACACCACTCCGATCTCAGTGCTCCGATTCGGATACGGGGAAAGTCGGTGACTTTCAATGAATCGAGGCTGATGAAGCCTTGCCTCCAGAGCCGACAGGACCGGATTGAAGCGCTCGACATGCCCCACCTGCAGGGCAAGGCCCCGCTTCTGAGCAACGGAAACCAGCGCATGCGCGTCCGCTGTGGTCTCCGTGATCGGCTTTTCAATCAACACATGCTTTCCCGCCTCGAGGAGCGCCTTGCCGATTGGAAAATGCGAGGGCGTGGGGGTCGCCACCGTGGCGGCATCGATGCCAGCGATGAAATCCTCCATCGAAGTCGTGAAACGCACCCCGTGAAGCTGGGCTACCTCTCGCGCGGCCTGTGCATTCGTATCGTAAACGCAGACGAATTCCTTTCCCGCGACCTCAGAGAGAATTCGCGAATGCAACCGTCCGATGTGGCCGGTTCCAATAACGCCGATTCGAAAAGACATATTCGAGAAGACTGACGGATAACCCAACCCATGCCAAGCCTCACCGCTTGATTTGGCAAGCCAAGCGACTGAAACTCACCGCGCACTGACAGTATCTTTCGCGCACACAAAAACGCCCACCCAGCCGATGCCCAGCATGAAAACTCCGCCACTCCTCCTTCTGATTGCGCTCAGCATTGCTCTGAATGCCCAAGCGGCACAGGACCGTCCGAACATTGTCTTGATCCTTGCGGATGATCTCGGGATCAACGATCTCGGTGTTTACGGCAGGACCGACCACTCCACACCGCATCTGGACAAACTCGCGAAAGAGGGCAAACGATTCACATGCGCTTACAGCGCCGCAGCCATTTGCTCGCCATCGAGAGCAGCCCTACTGACGGGCCAGTCACCTGCGCGCCTGCAGATCACAAACTTCCTCCCCGGTCGCAAAGACTGGCCGGGACACAGGATGATCCAACCCGCTCTTCCAGCCGGACTCGCAAGCGACCGGCCTATCATCGCCGAAAGATTGAAGGATGCGGGGTACGCGACCGCTTGCGTTGGAAAATGGCATCTCGGTGCACCCCCACTGGATGCGGCCTCCCGCGGGTTTGAATTTGTTTTTGCAGGCAAATCAAACACGACGCCTACCGCACAGGAGGGTGGAAAGGGTGAATTCGCTCAAGCCGGAAAGGCTGTTGAGTTCATCGAAGCAAACGCAAAGAAGCCCTTTTTTCTCTACATCGCATTCGACAATCCGCATGTTCCGCTGGCCGCGCAGCCCGAGCGCGTGGCATCCAATGCACGCAGCTACAACCCTCTCTACGCGGCAATGGTGGAGACACTCGATGATGCGGTGGGACGCGTCCTTGAGAAAATCGAGTCACTTCGTTTGAGTGAAAAAACCATTGTCATTTTCTGCTCGGACAACGGCGGACTCCATGTCCCCGAAACACCAAACACACCTGCCACCCACAACACCCCTTGCCGAGCGGGCAAAGGTTTTTTGTACGAGGGGGGTATCCGCAGTCCGCTGATCGTGCGTTGGCCGGGTAAAATCAACCCCGGCACGCTAAGCACTCCTGTCATGCACGGAGACCTCACCCCAACGCTGCTCGAATACGCCGGCGCTGCTCAGATCATCCCTTCCGATTACACAAGCATCACCCAGCTTTTGACGGGAAGCGGATCCATCGCCGCGCGCCCGCTCTACTGGCACATGCCAAACTATACAAACCAAGGCGGACGGCCTTCCGGGGCCATACGCGAAGAGGATTGGAAGCTTGTTGAACAATTCGAGGACGGCCGGTTGGAGCTTTACAACCTGAAGGACGATCCATCTGAACAAACTGATGTGGCATCCTCAGAGCCGAGCCGCGTTGCTGCCATGCGTGGAAAGCTCGAGAGCTGGCGGCGGGACGTCGGGGCCAGCATGCCCCGCGCGAACCCCGCATTTGAGCCAGCCCTGTGGGAGGTTTGCTACAAAAAT
>JBILKY010000148.1:0-8957 GCA_044376395.1 Chthoniobacteraceae bacterium
GGGCATGCCGGTGCTGTTTCCTGTTGAGAAGTTCGCGTCTTTCAGTATTGAGAAGCAGCCCGCCTCAAATCACTACCATGCTTGGGTGGATGCGGTGATCGGCGGCCACGAGACCACCGACAACTTCGCTTACGCGGGACCACTCACGGAGGCGGTGCAATTAGGCAACGTCGCAACGCGCTTCCCAGGCGTGACGCTCAAGTGGGACGCCGCGGCAATGCGCTTTGAGGGACGCCCGGAGTGCGAGCGCTTGTTGACCCGCAACTACCGCGATGGCTGGGAAATCAAGGCTGTTGTGTAGACCCCGGGTTTTCGGGTTTTTCACGAATCAACTGACTCCCTCAACTGACTCCCATAAGCCGGATCGTCAGCGGAAGTTTTGGTTAGGCGGATTTCATCCGCTTGACGCACTGGATCAGGAACGGGAGCAGTTGTTTCTTTCGTGAGACGACCCCCGCGAGCTCCCAGATGAAGGGGGATTTGTCGGGATAATCGATCGTTGCGAGAAACTGTGGTTCACCGCGTGCAAGCAGAAGAGAGGTTTGCTCGTTGATGTCTGTCACAAGGAGTGCGGAGAAGAGCAGTTTCTTTTTCAAGCGCTGCTCTTCAAGCGCCTCCAACAATGCGTCGCGTTGTTTCGCAAAGTGGGCAAATGAGAGTTCTTCGATTTGGGCGACTGCGAACGCGTGCCCTGCCTCCTCGTATATTTTCGAATCGGCGCCGATCGCTTGCTTGGGTGTCATGGTGAGCAGCGGCGAGCCGACTGAGAAGATCTCGGAAGCGAGTTGTGCTGCGTCTGTTTCCGCGATTTCAGACAATTGCGCCAGGAGGTTGCGGTCGATGGCAGTCGTGGTGGGCGAGGTGAGGTTGAGTGTGTCCGCAATCAGCCCGGCCATCAAAAGGCCCGCGATGGGTTTCGGAATCACAATGCCGGCATTTTGGAAGCACATCGTGACGATGCTGCTAGTGGATCCAACCGGGTTGTTCCAAAACAGAATCGGCGAGTTCGAGCTAAAACCGCCCAGCTTGTGATGGTCGATGATTTCAATGATGGGCACTTCTGCGGCTCCGCGGACCGCTTGAGCGAGTTCGTTGTGGTCCACCAAGACCAGCTGTCTGGGAACTGGTTTGAGAAAGTCGGATTTTGACAGAATGCCAACAAGGCTGCCCGCATCATCAAGCACGGGAAAGACAAACTGCCCGCTCTGTGCCGCCTTGAGTTTCGCCTCCTCCAGCGGCATTTCCTGATGGAACGATGCGTATTCGGTCTGGATCATCCGGTCGACGCGCACCGCTCCGCGGGCGAGCAGCACCGTGGTCGCAGTATCGTGCGGGGACGAGATCAGTGTCACCTTCGCGCGGCGCGCCGCGTTGCGGATCTCCTCGGAGATCGGCAGGTTTCCAGTCACAACCACGGCGTGCACGCGCTCTTGGATGGCGAGTTCCTGAATGTGCGGCCGGTCTCCGACGATGAGGATCACCTTTCTGTCGCTATAATGCTGCAGCCGTGGGATGAATGATTCTTGCGCCATTGCGCAGACCATCAGGAGCTGCTCGATGGGTTCGGAGTTCAGCGAACCCGTCACCAGCGCGCCGCCGAACGTCGTGACGATGTCTGCAAGCGACGCGGTGATGATCCGGGCGGAGGATGCCTCGTCTCGGGCCGGGAAGAGATGACTCGTGATCTTGAAGGCGCTTAACAGACCCAGGCAGTGGTTGGAGTCGTCCACAACCGGCAATCCACGAAGGCTTTTTTGATCGATCAACTGGATCGCATCATACACGGGCGAATCGGCGTGCACGCTGACGACCTTGGATTGCATCACGTCGCTGACCTTTGCGGAGATGTCCGTGATGAGGACAGGGGCGTCGACTCCGAACTTGCGCAGAACGTAGTCGATTCGCTCGTTGGTGGCCCCGCAGCGCGCGGCCAGCACATTGGAGTGGCCGGAGAGTTCCTTGAACTTTGCGTAACCCAGAGCCGCACAGATGGAGTCCATGTCCGGGTTGCGGTGTCCGATGACGATCGTTTGCATGAGTCAGAAAGTGTGTGTCAGATTCGAGTGTTGCTGCGTTTCGCCCGTGGGTGGCGCCCTCCACGAAGTTTTGTGGTGTGCTTGCTCCGCGGTTGGGCGTGACGCGGCGTGTCAGTGCAGCGCCGCGACCTGTCGCGTTGCCCCGGAGTGCTCGCGCGCGGAGAACTCGTTGGCGAGATAGCGGTAGGCAGTCGAGCCGAGTCCGCCGGGTTCGTATTCAAAAATGGTCTTACCGTGGCTGGGCGCCTCGCCAAGGCGGACGGTTCTGGGAATGATGGTTTTGAACACCACGTTTCCAAAATGTTTTTGCACCTCGCCAATGACCTGCTGCGCGAGGTTGTTTCGCATGTACATGGTCATCAGAATCCCACTGATGTGCAGGTTGGGGTTGGCGCCGCATTCACGGATCTGATCGACGATGGAGTAGATCTTGGACAATCCTTCCAGTGCGAAGTACTCGCATTGGATGGGGACGAGAAGTTCATCCGCCGCGGAAAGCGCGTTGGTCATCAGGATTCCAAGCGAGGGGGGACAGTCCAAAAATACGAAGTCGAAAGGGGCGTCTTCACGCAGTTGCACGAAGGCATCGCGGAGGCGGGTGAGGTGGTCTTCAAGACGCGCAATCTCGACTTCGGCCCCTGCAAGGTTGATGTCGCCCGGGATGAGCCACAGGTGCTGGCGGCGGGTGGGTACGACGACGTCGGCCAGTGTGCCTTCCCCGAACATGGCGGGGTAAACGCTGTGGCCTTCGAGGGTCTCGTGGCCGAGCGCGCTGGTCGCGTTGCACTGCGGGTCAAGGTCAACAAGCAGCACCCGGTGGCCCAGTTCAGCCAATCCGGCTGCAAGGTTCACCGATGTCGTGGTTTTGCCCACGCCGCCTTTCTGGTTGGCCACCGCAATGACTTTCATGTGCAGTACAGTGTAGTTGAGAATGGCGTTTTGAAAAGGGCGGCTCCTCCTCGGCTGCCAAAAATTCCATGATGCTCGTAGTTTTCAGAGGGAATTCCGTGGAAATACGCGGCGTCGAGTCTTGCGCGCCGCTTGTGAGGCAGCGTGACCAAAGGCGCGGTCTAAGAACCGAGGTCCGCTCGGGTGGTCTTCCTGTGACCCATTGTCCTCAGCCCCGGGGTAAGACATTTGTTTTTCCCAGCCGCCGGGCCGGCCAGAGCAGCCGGATCGGTTCGGGCTGGCGTTTTGTCCTGTGCTGCGTTCTACCGCTTCTCTCCGCCTTGGGCTGCCCGGCGTTTGCTCAGGATGGCCCGGTTGCGGAGCACCCCGGCGCGGTGATTTATCGGAAAATGTGCGCCGACTGCCATGGTGCCAATGGCCAGGGGGTCGAGGGTAAACACGACGACCCTCTCGCTGGCACGCGTTCTGTTGCCGGTCTAGCCCGGATCATCGCGAAGACCATGCCCGAGGGTAAGGAGGGAACTTGCGTGGGGGCGGATGCGGATGCAGTGGCCGGTTACATTTACGAGGCCTTTTACTCGCCGGCCGCCCAAGCGCGGATAAGGCCCGTTCAGGAGACGCTCTCACGCCTGACCGTTGCGCAGTACAAAAATTCGGTGGCAGATTTGGTGGGACGTTTCACCCCGGGGTTTGACACGGCGCCCAAGACGGATCGCGGACTGCGCGCTTTATTCACGGGATTCGCCATTCCCACGCCGGAGGAGATCGAGGAGAAACAGGCGGCTGAAAAAGACCCCGCCAAACGCAAGGAATTGCAGAAAAAACCGCGTCGTACCGAGAAGGTGGAGCGCGTGGATCCGGTGGTGTCGGTGCACTTCGGAGCGGAGGCGCCCAATCCCGCGACAATGATCCCTGAGGAGTTTCAGGGGCGCTGGTTTGGTTCAGTGCTCGCGCCGGAAACGGGTTTGTACGAGTTCGTGATCAAGTCTGAGAACGGGGTGAGGCTGTATTTGAACACAACGAAGGATCCCGTGATTGACGCGTGGGTGAGCACGGGGCCTGAGGTTCGCGAGGAACGCAAAAACGTGTTTCTTCTCGGAGGCCGCCCGTACCGGGTGTTGATCGAGATGCTAAAGTACAAGGACAAGAGCGCTTCTTTGGAGTTTTGGTGGAAGCGTCCGCATGGAGTTCTGGAGCTTGTACCGCAGTCCAGTCTAATGCCGCAGGAAGTGCGTCCCTCGGTGATGGTGAACACGGCGATTCCCGCCGATGACCGGAGTGATGGATATGAGCGCGGCACTTCACTCTCCAAGGAATGGGACCAGGCGATGACCACGGCGGCACTTGAAGTTGCCTCCGCGGTGGAGGCCGACTTGGACAACCTTGCGGGGACAAAGGCTGGCGCGCCCGATCGCTTGGACAAATTCAAGGGGTTTGCCAGACGATTTGCAGAGACGGCTTTTCGACGCCCGCTTTCGCCGGAAGAGGATGCTTGGATCGTCGATCGCAATTTTGACAGAGCTCCGAATCCAAATACGGCGGTGAAGCGCGTTGTGTTGTTTGCCCTCAAGTCCGCTGCGTTTCTTTATCCCGAGGTGTCTCGCAGGGATTCCCCCGAGGATTTCCTCATTGCTTCGCGCCTTGCCCTCGCTCTTTGGGATTCGATCCCGGATGCCGCACTATGGAAGGTGGCCAGCGAAGGACGTCTGCGCACTGAGGAACAGGTGCGGAAGGAAGCGCAAAGAATGATTGCCGACGGGCGTTCCAGAGCCAAGCTGCGCGGCTTTTTTGAGGTGTGGCTGGACTTGGAGCGCGCGGAGCACGCGGTGAAAGACGGGAAGGAGTTTCCCGAGTTTAATGAATCTTTGAGGGCGGATTTGCGGCAGTCGCTGTTCTTGTTTTTGGATGAGGTGGTGTGGAACGACTCATCTGACTATCGCAGGCTTCTGCTTGCTGATCATGTCTGGCTCAATGACAGACTTGGGAAAGTTTATGGCAAAAATATAGAGGCCGGTGGATTTGAAAAAGTGGTTCCGGATCACGGTCAGAGCGCCGGTGTGCTGACCCATCCATACCTGCTTTCTGCATTTGCGTATAACCGCACCACATCGCCGATTCACCGTGGTGTGTTTTTGAGCCGGAGCATCGTCGGTATCCAACTTAAAAACCCGTCGGTTGCGGTGGCGTTTGAGGATGCAAAGTTCGATCCGCATCTGACCATGCGCGAGAAGGTGAGTTCGCTCACCAAAAACGCCTCGTGCGCCGGTTGTCACAGTGTCATCAATCCGCTCGGATTCACCCTCGAGCATTTTGATGCGGTGGGCCGTTTCAGGACGGAGGACAACTACCGGTCGGTCGACTCTGCGGTAGACTTTGAAACGGACGAGGGTTCAAAGCTGCATTTTAAAGGACCGCGCGATGTCGCGAGGCACGCCGTCGAAAGCCCTCAGGCGCACCGCGCGTTTGTGCGGGAGCTATTCCACTACGCCATCAAACAGCCTCCCGGCGCCTTCGGAGTGGACACATTGGATCTGCTTACAAAAGGGTTTGTGGGAGGCGGTTTTCACATCAGGAATTTGTTCGCTGAGATCGCTGTGAAAAAAGCGTTGTCCGGGAAGGGGGATTCGGTGCAGAAAGTTGCCGTGGCTCCACCTCACCAAAGCGGAGCCGTTCCCGCCTCGAAGGACGGTGCGGCGGGCCAGAGTTTCTGAAACCATCCAAACACCTCTTATGTTGAATTTCATGCACCGCCGCCAATTTTTGCGCAAGCTCGGGGTGTCCGCTGCTAGTCTCCCTTTCCTCTCGTCGCTGCCGAGTTTGACTGGCGCGCCCGAGTCCAAGAAACGGCAGCGGATGGTGATTATGTTTTCGCCAAACGGAACGCTGCCCGGCGAGTTTTGGCCGGAACAGACCGGTGAGGATTTTCAGTTTAAGTCCATTCTGGAACCGCTGGAGCCCTTCAAGAGCAAGACTCTTTTGCTCAAGGGGGTGTACAACCGGATTGTGGGCGATGGCGACCAGCACATGCGCGGAATGAGCTGTCTTTTGACCGCAAGCAAGCTGCTGCCCGGAAACATCATGGGTGGCGGCGGACAGCCTGCGGGGTGGGCGGGCAACATTTCTATCGACCAGGAATTGAAGCGTTTTTTGCAAAGCCGCGAGGAAACAAAGACGCGGTTCGGGTCTCTGGAGTTTGGAGTTGCGGTGCCGAACCGCGCAGATCCGTGGACGCGCATGAGCTACCTCGGGCCGAATCAGCCCGTGGCGCCCGTGGATGACCCGTACCAGATGTTCGCTAAAATGTACGGCCAGGTGAAGGATCGCGACAGCCTTTTGAGCGTGCTCGATGACGTGAAGGATGATCTGCGCAGGGTTTCCGGAAAACTCAGTGCTTGGGACAAGCAGGTGCTGGAGCAGCACGTGAGTTTGGTGCGCAAGATGGAGCAGGACTTGCGTTCGCCGGTGGATCAGGCCATCGCGCACGTGATGCCGCCGCCGGATCCGGGCATTGAACTGGTGAACGACAACACGCCCAAGATCAGCCGTGTGCAGATTGACCTTCTTGTGAATGCGCTTGCCAACGACATGACGCGGGTTGCGACCCTTCAGTTCATGAGAAGCGTGGGTCAGGCGCAGTTCCGTTGGCTGGGGATCGAGGAGGGGCATCATTCGCTTTCTCACGATCCCGATGACAATCAGGAGTCGTTTGCGAAGCTGAAGAAGATCAACCGCTGGTTTGCAGGGGAGTTTGCGTACATGGCGCGCCGCCTTTCGGAAACTCCCGAGCCGGGAGGAGAGGGTTCGATGCTGGACAATACTCTTCTCATCTGGACCAACGAGCTCGGCAAGGGGAACTCGCATACGCACGAGAACATTCCGATGGTGCTTGTGGGTGGTGGTCCCGGTGTCAGGACTGGCCGCTCGTTGCAGTTTGACAAGGTGCCGCACAACCGCCTCTGGCTGAGTTTGGCGCAGGTAATGGGCCATCATGAGCTCGCCACCTTTGGCCAGGCTGATCTCTGCGCGGATGGCCCGCTGCAGCTCGGGTGAGCCTTCGCGCTGGGCTAGCCTGCGCATGCCATGAAAAAGGGGAAGGCTCGGAAGCCTTCCCCTTTTCGCTTTTGATTTGCAAAGTATCCGTCGAAGGGATGCTCAGCAACTCAGCGGATTACATGTGCGCGATGATGTTGTCACCGAAGCCGGAGCATTTGATCTCCGTTGCGCCTTCCATCAGTCGGGCGAAGTCATAGGTGACTTTCTTCGAACCGATCGCGCCATTGAGACCCTTGAGCACTAGGTCTGCAGCCGGTCCCCAGCCAAGATGGCGCAGCATCATTTCCCCGGACAGAACCACAGAACCAGGGTTAACCATGTCCTTGTCCGCGTACTTTGGAGCCGTTCCGTGGGTGGCCTCGAAGATCGCGTGACCGGTCTTGTAATTGATGTTGCCGCCGGGAGCGATGCCGATTCCACCCACCTGCGCGGCGAGAGCGTCGGAGAGGTAGTCACCGTTGAGGTTGAGGGTGGCGATGACATCGAAATCCGTTGGCCGGGTGAGCACCTGCTGAAGGGTGATATCAGCGATCGCGTCCTTGATGAGCAACCCTGCGCCGGGTTTGCCCTCGGGGATCTTGCACCAAGGTCCGCCATCCACTTCTTCCGCGCCGTAGCGGCTTTTCGCGAGGGCGTAGCCCCAGTCCCGGAACGCGCCTTCCGTGTACTTCATGATGTTTCCCTTGTGAACGATGGTCACGGATTTGCGCTTTTCTTCGATCGCGTAGTCGATTGCTGCCGCGATCAAGCGCTCCGTTCCGTGCCTTGAGACCGGCTTGATTCCAACGCCTACGGACGCGACGTCCTCGGACCCGAAGCGCACTTTAGCAAAGTCCTTCGGGAAATGTTCCTTGAGAAAGGCGAGTGTTTTGGTGGCTTTTTCGGAGCCTGCCTCGAAGTCGATCCCTGCGTAGATGTCCTCGGTGTTTTCACGGAAGATCACCATGTCGACGAGTTCCGGGCGTTTCACGGGCGAGGGGACTCCGGTGAAATACTGGACTGGCCGCAGGCATACGTAGAGATCCAGCATTTGGCGCAGAGCCACGTTGAGCGAGCGGATGCCGCCTCCGACTGGCGTGGTGAGCGGGCCTTTGATGCCTACCAGAAATTCGCGGAAAGCCTCAACCGTGTCGTCGGGAAGCCAGTTGTTGAAACGCTTGAAAGATTCTTCGCCGGCGAAGACTTCAAACCACGCGATCTTCTTTGATCCACCAAACGCCTTTTCGACGGCTGCATCGAGCACGCGCACGCTGGAGGCCCAGATGTCACGGCCGGTGCCGTCGCCGCGGATGAACGGGATGATCGGGTCATTGGGAACGGAAAGCTTCCCGTTGGAGATGGTGATTTTACTACCCTTGGGTGGGGTACAGGTGGTGTAGGACATAGTCACTTATGGTTTCGGGTTTCTGGGTGAAATATCAAGACAGCAGGTGGGCAAAAATACAGCCGTCGGGCGTTTCTTTTCAGTGAAACGAAAAGGGACAGGGGGCGAACCCTGTCCCTCTAGATTGCGCTAAAAACGGACTAGGCGTGCTTCTCTTCGATGCTCACCGCGCGATAGCCGCCGATGGCTTTGAAGTAGAACACCAGCAATAGGTAGATTGCCGCCATCGTGAGCGGGATGAACGAGTCAGCCTTAAGCGTGGCGCGGTCGCCCGCTTGGTTGGCTTTCACAATCGCCTTCTGTTCGTCGGTTGCTTTGCCTTCCTTTGATGCGGTCTTTGCCTCCTCGAGCTTCTTGCCATCGATTGCGTTGACTGGGCTCAATGTGAGGAATTTGGATTCCGTTGCTGACTTGGAAGCCTGGTAAAGAGCTGCGTTTTCGGCGTTCAGTGCCTCGCTGGCGAAGCGGTCTTTGGAGTAACCCAAGCCGGGGCCGCCGATGAGCCCAGCCGAGAGCATCCCGATGCCGCCCATGATTGACATCGCGACGGCACCTGAGCGCGGGAAACGGTCTCC
>JBILKY010000429.1:0-2771 GCA_044376395.1 Chthoniobacteraceae bacterium
AAGGTTTCAAGTCGCAAGGAGGTAACTCGGATGAAACTGAGTGCCGGCGAATCCAAACGTCAGCAGAAAGAGGCTGAGGAGATCTATCTCAAGAAGAAGGAAGAACTCAACGAGCAGTTGACCGAGGCCTTGGCGAACATTCTCCTAGGAGAGAAAATCCCGCTTGATGTTGTGAACGCTCAAACGGGCGAAATCATTATCCCGGCCAACCGCAAGATCACAAAAACACTGCTGCGCAAACTCGCACAGGTTTATGATCATGTGGACATTGATCCTTCACCGATTCGAAACAAGATCCGCGAAATCATCGGCCAGTTTGAGCCGCGCTTTCAGGAGCTCGAAAATGAGCACGAAAGCTCGATGGACAAGCTCGAGAGCGGGGATGACATCGACCCCGGAATCATCAAGCAGGTTAAAGTCTATATTGCCTCAAAGCGGAAGCTTTCAGTCGGCGACAAGATGGCAGGGCGCCATGGAAACAAGGGGGTAGTCGCTCGGATCGTTCCCGAGGAAGACATGCCTTTCTTATCCGATGGAACGCCTGTTGACATTGTATTGAATCCGCTCGGGGTTCCTTCGCGCATGAACGTTGGACAGGTTCTTGAGACCCATCTTGGCGTCGCCGCAAAGGCGCTTGGCTTCAAGGTTGCGACGCCAGTGTTCGACGGGATCAAGGAAGAGCAGATCTTTGATTATCTCAAGGAGGCCCAGAAAAAAGAGGGGTTCACGTGGGTGACAGACACCGGAAAAGCCACCGTTTACGATGGTCGGACCGGGGATGCGTTCGATCAGCAGATCGTGGTCGGATATATCTATATGCTGAAGCTCGGGCATTTGGTGGCGGATAAGATCCACGCTCGTGCGGTTGGACCATACTCGTTGGTGACGCAGCAACCGCTGGGCGGGAAGGCTCAGTACGGTGGCCAGCGCTTCGGGGAGATGGAGGTCTGGGCGCTTGAGGCTTATGGGGCGGCGTACACTCTTCAAGAACTGTTGACCGTGAAGTCCGACGACGTCCAGGGACGGACTCGGATTTACGAAGCGATCGTGAAGGGCGACAACTCCTTGGAGGCTGGAACGCCTGAATCGTTCAACGTTTTGATCAAGGAAATGCAGTCTCTTGGCCTCGATGTGAAGGTCGGCGGCCGCAGCAACACCGGGCCAGTGGCGCCTCTGCCAGTATTGCCCGAAGTCAGTCTCTAAAAACTAAAAAACCGATGACCGTCCGGACCTTTAATGTCCGGGCGGTTCAGTGATCAGACTACTTTTTTTCTCCGTATGATCGACAATACTCCATCCTTTCGCGAACTAGTTGGTGAAGATCGTCCCCTTGGGTTTGATAATGTTGGCATCACCGTAGCCGCTCCTGACGTGATGCGTTCTTGGAGCCACGGCGAGGTCAAGAACCCAGAAACCATCAACTACCGTACTTTCAAGCCCGAGAAGGGCGGCCTTTTCTGCGAGCGCATCTTCGGGCCTACCCGTGATTGGGAGTGCTCGTGCGGAAAGTACAAGAGAATTAAACACAAAGGTGTCATTTGCGATCGTTGCGGTGTTGAGGTGACGCTGGCGCGCGTGCGGCGTGAACGCATGGGACACATCGAATTGTCAGTCCCCGTTACGCACATTTGGTTTTACAAGTGCATGCCTTCGCGGATCGGTTTGATGCTGGACATGTCGGGCCGCCAACTGGAGCGCGTGATCTATTATGAAGATTACCTTGTCATCGATCCCGGACAGACGCCTCTTGAAAAGGGGCAGCTATTGACTGAAAACGAGTACCGTGATGCTCTCGACGCCTACGGAGAGGGGAATTTTGAAGCGGGCATGGGCGCGGAAGCAATTCGCAAGCTCCTTTCGCTTGCAGACCTGAATGAACTTCAGAAGGAGCTCGAGGAAGCCATGGGTGCTACCCGCTCGAAGCAGATTCGAAAGAAGCTGGCAAAGCGGCTCAAGCTCGTTCAGGGGTTTGCATCGAGCAAGACCCGCCCCGAGTGGATGGTTTTGGAGGTTCTTCCAGTTATCCCGCCGGATTTGCGTCCATTGGTTCCGCTGGAGGGTGGCCGTTTTGCGACCTCTGACTTGAACGACCTCTACCGCCGGGTGATCAATCGCAACAACCGTTTGAGGAACCTGCTCCAGCTTAAGACGCCGGATGTCATCATCCGGAACGAAAAGCGGATGCTTCAGGAAGCTGTTGATGCGCTCTTCGATAACGGCCGTCACGGACGTGCAGTGACTGGCGCTGGCAATCGTCCGCTGAAGTCACTCTCGGACATGCTCAAGGGCAAAGGTGGGCGTTTCCGTCAGAATCTGCTTGGGAAGCGCGTTGATTATTCCGGCCGTTCGGTCATCGTGATCGGGCCTGAGTTGAAGCTGCACCAGTGCGGTTTGCCCAAGAAGATGGCCCTTGTGCTGTTCGAGCCTTTCATCATTCGTGTACTCAAAGAGCGTGGCTACGTGCATACGGTTCGGAGTGCGAAAAAGATGATTGATCGCCAGACTCCCGAGGTCTGGGACATTCTGGAGCAAGTCACCAAAGGGCATCCGGTTTTGCTGAATCGCGCTCCCACTCTTCACCGGCTATCGATTCAGGCTTTTGAGCCTTTGCTGATTGAAGGCGAAGCGATCCGGATTCATCCCTTGGTTTGTACGGCTTACAACGCCGACTTTGATGGTGACCAGATGGCGGTCCACGTGCCGCTTTCGGTGGAGGCACAGATGGAAGCCCGCATGCTGATGCTGGCATCGAACAACATCTTTTCCCCTTC
>JBILKY010000430.1:0-2766 GCA_044376395.1 Chthoniobacteraceae bacterium
CCTGGGGTTGCACCACGTAGTTCTTGATGCCGAGTTCCTCCAACCGACGGTGCAAGTGGAACCCGAACGCACCCGCTTCATAACAAGTCACCACGTTACGGGTGAGCTTCTGTTGTTTAACCACAAAGAGCATGAGCTCCTCATAGGTCATCTTCTGCACGGGCTGCGGAGTCGACCCGTCGACCTGACGGCTTACCCAGTAATATTGGGCGTGGGCGTCAGTGCCGAGTTTGATGGAGTCGTAGCAGGCGGTTGATTTGGATGGATATGTGGTTGTCATGGCTTTTAAGATCGCGGGATCTCGCGCCGCTCGACAACCTCATGTCATCTATCACTTTCCGCGGCAGCTGCCTGATACATGTTAGACAGAGGATCACCTCGACTCTGCGACTCGGATATGTCAATGTCAGGTGGAATGAAACTCGTGGAATTATCTCCTCGTGAAAACTATGGGCTTTTCCTGCGGTACGAGGATGGGACCGAAGGTGTGGTGGATCTCTCCTCGCTGGCAGGCCGTGGGGTCTTTGCCTTGTGGCTGGAGCCTGGAGTTTTTGCGCAAGCCAAGCTGTCAGATGCTGGCGTGCCCGAGTGGCCGGGGGAGCTCGACCTGTGTTCCGATTCCCTCTACATGCAACTGACGGGTAAGAGCGCTGAGGAGATTTTCCCCAACCTGCGAAGGATACCCGCTCATGCCTGAGCTTTCCCGATTCTACGGAATCGTTGTGCAGATGTACTTTGGGGATCACTCACCCCCTCATTTTCACGCGCTCTACGCAGGTCAGAAGGCCATCATCGACATCGAGACTTTGGCCTTTATCGAAGGCCAGCTGCCAGCGAGGGCAAGAGGAATGGTCGTCGAGTGGGCCACTTTGCACCAAGAGGAATTACGTGAAGCCTTCCGCCGTGCGGAAGCAATGGAAGCTCCATCCAAAATTGCTCCCCTACCATGATGACAAACCGGCTCAAAAAGCCGCGGCAGGCAGACTCTGGGGCATCGCGAAGCCTGCGGTTTTTAGGAAGCAGGAGTCTCCTCCGCTTACCTGCCGATTCGGTCCTCCGGCTCGGGCTCCGTCTTTGGAACCTTGGCGAAGATGGCGTTGATGTCCACCTCTCTGCCCCGCGCTGCACGTTCGTTTAGGTACCGTTCGGCGTCCAGGGCGGATAGTTTTTCAGCCAAAGCACTACTCACGAGTTGGTTCACTGAAACACCCTCAGTCTGTGCAAGACGTTTCGCATGTTGGTGGATGGAGTTTGGAAGGCGGATGCTCAGCGTGCTCATGACTGGTGGTTGGTTAGGATTTCGAGGAGTTTTGAAGGCGTTACTACCCTCACTCCCAAAGATTCTGCTTTGAGAAAATCGCTTAAATTGTGGGTCACGATGTAGTGCGCTCTGGCCGAGACGGCACACTCCAAGACCATGTCATCTTTCGGATCCTTCATTAGCGGTCTCCACAGGAAGTAAACTTTGTGAAGACTTGAAATGGAGGTGAACCAGTCCAAGAAATCCTGAATCTCAGCGGGTTGGAGGTGTGGCAGCAGTCCAAGCCGGCTCGTGGCATCATCGTATTCGAACATCAATGGGGCACTCAACGCGGGTTGGATCTGCTCGGACAGTACAAGACGGAGGAGTTGAAAAGACGCCCCGTTCGAGGATTTGAGCGCGGAGACGAGGACGTTTGTGTCAAAAACGACGAGCGCGATGGTACGATAGGTGATACCGGTCTGGTTTCAACGAAAATGCTCGGCGACCGAGGCGTCTACATTCGTCATGCCAGCGCCTCCAGATAAGGCTGCACCACTCGCGACACTCTAAACCCCCTCGCGTAATGTTGGAAGGCTTCGATGCTTTGTCGGCGTTGGCGGAGGAGACATCGCTGGTTGGAAAGTGGCATTGAATCGGTATCTTTGCGAGTAAACACACGCAGCCGGGTTGGAGCGTTCCGTAGCCCCCGCAAAAATATTTCCACTTCCCCCTTGCGCGCCTCACCTCCGCGCAGGCATCCCTCTTATTGTCAGACATTGCATGTCTTCCCCCTCTTGAGCGGGGGCAGTGCGCCGGACAACACCGCGTTCCTCGGGACAGGTGCTCGGTTTCCTGAATCCCTGACATTCGGTCGCCGGTCTTTCCAACGGAAGACAAGCCACCAGCACTTAACGCGCCCCGCGACGACACCGCGCGCGCGAACTGCGGAAACAGGGCGAAAAGCATTTTTCATCACTTTCATGGGTCTACTTTTCTGCCAGTCATTGTTGGACGGGTGGGCGCACCTCTGCCCAGGACGGTGATGCTGCTTAGGAAATCCAGGGTGACGCGGTCAGCGTCGAAACGGCAGGTGACCGTATCGCGGTGCGGGAACTCACGGTAGAGCCATGTTAGTTCGAGCGTCGAAGCGTCCAGCCACCCGGCACTGGCCGCCACCTTTCGACGGGGCGTGGCGAGCGTCCCAGCGCCAAGCCGCGTTGGTGTTCCCGGCATTGCAGTGTCACCCATAAGCCATTCGCCGAGGCCGTGGACGATAGCGTGTTCGGTGTCACCGACCTTGGCCGTCAGAGTTACGGTTTGGCCCGAGTTGGCAATCGTGAGGCGGGTGATGCCGAGGCTGTTTTCTTCCAAAGCAAAAGCCTGCGCGCCGGTGCTTGTGCTTGTGCTTGTGCTTGTGTTTGTGACTCCGGCGACGCCGGTGCGGGGTGCGAGTTGGCGTGTGCTGAGGAGGCTGGTGAGCTTGTCCTGGGCGGCATCGTCAGTCGGAAGCTTGGTATCCCCGA
>JBILKY010000431.1:0-2748 GCA_044376395.1 Chthoniobacteraceae bacterium
TGACCAACGGAAGGCGTACGCGTTCGCCTGTGTCTCGGAAAAACTCGTCGCCGCGCATCGCAAGGAGGCGGGAGCCAAGATTCTGGAAAAGGCTCATCAGGTGAGCGAGGGGGTGGCGGAAGTCTGGGTCGCGGAGGGGCATTTCCGTTTGGCGCGTGGAGAGATGGAAAAGGCGGTGGCGGCGGCTGATCGCGCCCTGAGGCTGGATAAACGCGATCGGGGAGCCAAGTCAGTGAAAGCGCAGGGGTTGTATTTTTCGCGTCGTTTTGAGGAGGCTTACCTGCTTTCAAAGGAACTCTTGGACGAGGCACCCGAAGATCCTGTGATGCTGTTCAACCACGCTAAGATTTCGCACGAAGTGGGCGCTATCGAGGAGGAGATCTCCATTTTGCGTAAGTTGATCCGGATTGCGGTGAAAGAAGGGCGTTCGGCCTCTTGGTTTCGCGTGTATCTGGGCCAGGCGTTGGGCATGACGGGAAAAGGGAAAGAGGCGATACAAGAGTTTGACCTGGCGCTTGCGGACCCTGATTTGCCGGCGGATCAGCGGCAGACCGCTGAAAATTATAAAAAACGCATAGAAAAGATGCTGGAACCGATCCGGATCACGAAATGAAGGTTGGCGGGCGGCTGGGCCTTAGGTCAAATTGGGCAAAAGTATGAGCATCCTTTTCACAGCGCTTGCCGGTGGATCCCTTGGGGTCGCCTGTGGCTTGATCTGGCGTCAGAGGAGCATTATCCGGGAACTCAAGACCGCGCGCGAGCGCGTGGTCACGGAGGAAGCTCGGGTATTTGACTTCTTGCACGGACTGGGTGAGGCGCTCAACGGAACCGCGCGGCGCGCAGATTTGCACGAGCTCATCGTGCGCGGTGTGCTTCGCATCTTGGGCGCCCAGTCCGGGGGCCTCTATTTGGTGGGGGAAAGCGGTAAAGAGCTGCATCCTGCATTTGTGTCCCGCGGCTGTCCGCCCTTGGTGAATTTTCCACTCGCATCTGCAAAGGAGTTGCCCACGGACTTGGACGCCATGCAGCGGCATCTGCGGCTTAAAACGGTGCGGAAAGGAGAGGGGGTTCTCGCGGAGGTTTGGGAGGCGGGTACTGCCCAGGTTCTTTCCGGCGCGGATGAGAGGCTGGAGATGGCCCGGCAGACGGGTGCTGAGGCGGGCAATGTGGCGGTGGCACCTTTACTCTACGGTGGTCGTTGTTTTGGCGTGTTGATCGTGGCCCGCGGCGAGGCGAGGGAAATGTTCTCCGCAGCCGACACGCAGGTTCTGGCGACGCTCGCGGAGCAGTCGGCTTTCACCCTTCGCTCTGCGGAGGTGTTCTCGGAGGCGGCTGAAAAGCGCAGGATCGACCATGACTTGCAGGTCGCCTACGAAATCCAGCGGATTTTGCTGCCCTCGAAAGCGCCGGAGTTCCAAGGGTACGAACTCGCGGGGATCAACGTTCCGGCGCGGCACGTGAGCGGGGATTACTATGATTTTCTCAATGTGGACTCGGACCACTGCGGAGTGGTGATCGGGGACGTCTCCGGAAAGGGTGTTCCTGCCTCGCTGATCATGGCCACTTGCAGGAGCGTCATTCGGAGTGTTGCCAGCGGGGAGCACTCGCCCTCGACGGTGCTCAAAAAAGTCAATGCCATGGTGTTTCCTGACATGAAGGAGGACATGTTCATCTCCATGGCATACGTGCTCTTGCATTGCGATGATCCCAAGGTGGTTCTCAGCAGGGCTGGCCACGATGCGCCCTTCCTGTACCGGGCGGCGGATCAAAGTTGCACAAGGGTGAATCCTCCCGGAATGGCTGTCGGAATCGATGGCGGTGCGGTTTTTAACAGGGTCACAAACGATTTCGCTCTCGAGATGTTCCCGGGAGACTGCCTGATCTTGTATACCGACGGAGTGACGGAGGCGTTGGATTCCTCTGGAGAAGAGTTTGGTGTCGAGAATGTCACTCGTGTTATAGTGGAGAGTGCGCCCAAGGGCGCCGACGTAGTGGTGGAGCACTTGACGGCTGAGTTAAGAAAATTTGTTGGAGAAGCTCCTCAGCACGACGATATTACATTGATAGCAATCCGTAAGAAATGAGCTCAGAAAACAACGTTAAGACAGACAAGGAATTGGAATCCGAGATTCTCAGCGGTGGAGGGGACGAGGCGCTCGGCGGGCTACCCGACTTGGGGGTGTCACAGCTTCAGGCGGATTTGGAGAAATTCCGCGATCTCGCACTTCGTTCCCAGGCCGACTTTGAAAACTATCGCAAGCGCTCGATCCGCGAACGCGAGGAGGCTGTGAAGTTCGCGAATTTCTCGCTGGTGGAAAAACTGATGCCCATTCTCGACAATTTTGACCTCGGTTTAGAGGCTGCACGCACCTCAGACGGTGCGGCGCAGATTGTTTCGGGCATGGAGATGGTGCGCAAGCAGATCGAGGATTTCCTGACCCAAATTGGGGTGGAGACGCTAAAGGCGGAGGGCGCTGATTTTGACCCAAACCTGCACGAGGCGGTTGCCCAGGAGCCGCACCCGGAAATTGGAGAAGGCAAGGTGACCCGCCAGCTCAGAAAAGGGTACCGTCTTCGGGATCGATTGGTGCGGGCTGCCCTGGTCGTAGTTTCAGGCGGCCCCGGGTAATCTCGCTCTCTCTAGGCCTTGCGTTGGGGCGGCTTCCTGGGTGGTTTCCTCGGGAGCACCGCATTTTAAGCGGAGTTTTGGCCCAAGGGACTGTGCTGAAGGGGTGGGGCAGCGGCCCA
>JBILKY010000149.1:0-8891 GCA_044376395.1 Chthoniobacteraceae bacterium
CTTCCGCGCCTTCTCAGGAAGCACAAATTCCTTTTCAAGCTCAAAGGTGTGGATCGGCACGCCCGCAGCAAGACTCATCGATGAGCCAAGCCCTGAGGAATCCAGTCCATCGGTCAGCAGGAGCACTGCGGCAAGAGACTGCCCGACAAACCTGTCCCTGATTTGCTGCACTGCGGCGATGATGTTTGAGCTCACCCCCGCAAAGCCGATTTCAGATTCCCCCTCGGGCATCTCGGTGAGCTTTGAATCAAACCGGAACAGCCTCACGTCGAAACTTTCACGCGCACGCTGCATCGCCTCAGATTCCATCCATTTTTTGACGCGCTCCGCCCGTGTAGACTGCTGCGGGTCAACCTGATCCTTCATGCTCTCACTGTCATCCACGAGGACGGCGAGCTGCGGCTTGATTACGGTAACCTCGTCAACCTTTCGTTGCGGTTGGGTGAGCACCACCAACAACACGAAGACAGTCCCGAGCCGTAATGCGCCCAACCAGAGCCTACGCTCCGGCAGTTTCAACCCCGTGCGGGTGCTCCAGAATACCGCAACAAACATCAGCAGCACCAAGAGCGCCGCGCCCCACCAACTGAATACAGGAGAGAGCAGGATGTCACTCATACCCGTTCACCTTCAACTGGTCCGGCACCCGCAACCGCGGATTGGGCAGCCTGCCTCTGTCCAAACCTCCGACGGTTCAGACGCCCCGTCATAATCTGCCCCTCTTCACCCTCCGCACGGCGCAATGCGAGAGCGTTTGAGTACATCGTTTCCACGATGAAAAGCAGAACAGCAAGAACTAGGACCAGAGGCCACAACGGTGAGGCCCCGCGGCTGGTCGCGAGCCATTGCGCGAGCATCTCACTTCCCATCAAATCCTCATGCGGCACCCTGTCTGCCAGCCTCTCGGGGTCGTTCAAGCGCAAATCTCCCTCGCCCGCATCCACGTTAACCGCGAACCGGTGCACCAACTCTTCCTGCTGGTTTTTGACGTCGTAAATTCCTGCTTGTGGCGCCTGCTCAACAAGGGGCGCGCCAATCGCAGCCACAATGGTTTCCGAAGATGGTGTCCTGACAATAAACGGCGTGTCGCGAGGCAGGCCCCTCGGAAGCGCCACCGCTTCGCCAACCAGCACTGCCTTGTCGCTACCGGAACGCACATTCGCAAGACGTCCGATCTCCTGCAGAATCGGGAGGAATACAGGTGAAACCGGAAAATTACCCCACGCCAAGTCAGCGGTTGCATTCAATATAATCACCCGTCCCTGACCGGCCGTGCCCAACAGTAAAAAGGGAATATCCTCTCCAATACTGACCAAGGCGCGGGCTCCCTTCCGCTGCTCGAACTTGAACGCCTTGCGCTGGCCAAGTGAAGGAAAAGGCAGCTTGGCATCCCACGATACAAAGAGAGGATGTTGCGGTTCGAGAAGCCGCGACTGGAGACGCCCCGCAGGAAATTCAATCTGCTCCCGTATTTTCGCGGGCATCCATTCCACGCGTTCCCACGCAGGCGCACTCATCGAGTCGCCTGTGAACACAGCAACCGTCCCACCGGCTTCCAGATATTTTCCAAGTCTCACCACGGCGCGGTCGCTCAAAGCGGAAACGCCGAGCACGAAAACAGCCGAGTAAGGATCCACGTTTAATTCGTCCAGCTCAGCAGGCGACACAGTTTTCACGGTCGCACCCGTGGTGCCTGCAGCGAACGCTTTGCGCAGGAAAAAGCCCGGGCGCACCTTCTCGGGGCCCTCCCCCGCCTCAACGCACAAAACTTTTGCCGGCTGAGCCATGGAGAGCGCGAAGTACCGCTTGTCGTCCATCGTGACACGATCACCGGACAAACTGACCACCCCTGCCAGCGCAGGTCCGGACGCGCCGCTCGGAACCTGGAACTCAAAGGGGATCGACACCCGCTGCCCAGCCTCCGCTTCAACAGCGCGCTCCGCGAGCAGGTCATCGCCGCTGCGCACTTCGAGCAACTGCTCGGCGCGGGCCTCGGAAAAATTTTCCACAGAGGCCATGCCCCGCACGACGCTGCCGGGAGAAACAAACATTGAACTGAATTCAACACCGGCAAGCGCGATGTTGGCACCCTGAGTGGCATCCGTATGCGTGACGATCAGCGCCACATCGCTGTTCTTCCAGTCGGCATTGATCACCGCCTCCGGCTCAAACTTCCAGCTCCGGGGCTGGCTGTCGGTGAAAACAAAAATCTGCCGCTTTCCATTATCACGCTTCGAAACCGCTTGCTGTGCGGCTCGGAGCGCCGCTGCGAAATTGGAGGCTCCTTCGGTAATTTGAATCGAATCCAGCGCCTTGCGTGCGACCTCTATCTCAACCGTTGGCTCGGGAATAAAACCGCGCGCCCTGTCTGTTGCGCCGATGATGGCAACGGAATCGCCGGGCTTGCAGTGGTCGAGCACGGCACTAGCCATCTCTTTGGCCACCTCTAGGCGCGTTTTGTCGCCGACCCGGTAAGACATCGAATACGACTGATCGATCACCAAGGCGATCACCCGCGGAACCTGCCCGCCCGCGAACCGTGCCGCGAGTCCGGAGAGGACGGGACGGGCGGCAGCCAGTGCCACAACCCCGACCACAGAGCAACGCAGCGCAAGTAGCAGGACATTCTCCACCCGCGCGCTCCGCACCGTCTTGGCCGAAACCTTCTTCAAGAATCGCAGCGTGCTGAAAGGCATGTTCACAACGCGCCGTTTCTGGAGGAGATGAATGAGCACGGGCACGATCATCGCGAGCAGTCCCAGCAGCATTTTGGACGAAAGAAAACTCACGGCCGGACCCCCGATGTTTTTGTCAGCACACCAGTCATAGCGCCATTTTTTTGCGGTCCAGCAGGTATTGCTGGATAAAGCTGTCGAACCCTTCCGCCGTGGAGGCGAGCCGGTAATCCACATTCATGACACCACACCGCTCACGGATTCCATCCACAAAACCCTGCATCTCCGCCTTGTAAGCGGCGCGGGCGTGAGCGGGGTCGAGTTCGAGCTTTTCACCGGTTTCCATGTCGACAAACTGCGCAAGAGAACCGAGCGAGAGGTCCAGTTCCACGGGATCCACAATCTGCAAAAGCACGACGTCATTCATGCGTTTGCGAAAATGGGCGATGGCACTGAAAATGCCGTCCGGATCATCAAAACAATCGGTCATGATGATGATCAAACCCCTTCGAGAAAGCTGCTCCGCCATCGAGTGCAGGGCCAGCCCGGTGTCCGTCTCGTCCTGGGCTGAGTTGGCAGCCAGACGGTCCAGGATCAAGCGGAGGTGGCGTGCCCCGCTTTTACACGGGAGACGGTCCCGGACCTGCTTGTCGTAAATGGTGAGGCCGACGGAGTCTTGCTGCTTGGTGACAAGGTACGCCAGTGACGCGGCCAATCTCGCGGCATACCCGTACTTGCTCATTCGGCCGCCGTGCTGAAACCCCATCGACGCCGAGGCATCGATCAGAATGTGCACCTTGAGGCTGGTTTCCTCCTCAAACTGCCGAACGTAATATTTTTCTGTGCGGGCGAAAACCTTCCAGTCGAGGTGCCGAAGGTTATCACCCTTCACGTATTCACGGCGGTCCGCAAATTCAACACTCTGCCCCTTAAGCGGACTCTTGTGCCCGCCAGACTGGGACCCCTCTGACACGTACCGAGAACGCAGCGCGAGACTCTCGAGCTTTCGCATCGATTCCGCCGTCAGAAACTCAGAGATGCTTGCCACGACTTACTTGAAGGTTACGGGAACGAATCCCTCCGTGTTGGACAGCAACGCCCCTTCTCGAGACAGCCACAAAACCCAGTATGCGCCGAAGCGCTCGCCCACCTGCTTGAACGCACGCGAAGGTTGCGGGATCTTGGAATCAATCTGGAGCGAGATGACCGTTGCGATAGCAGAGTACGCAAGCGTTGCCCCTGAAGGAGGCTGCGGGGTGTTGCGGCATGCGTCCTCGAGCGGCAACAGCTTTGGGTAGCGCTGCGGCCCGATCACATACCGCTGTCCGTTCAACTGCGGGGATCGTTGAGGCGAAGCGACCGCATAAACCCATGCGTCTCCCCATGGATCCTTTTGCACCGCCTCATTGATCAGCGGCAGGAGACCATCCACGGAATCCGGAAACCGGCCCTTGTGCCTGTAGGAATCTCGCAGCGCTGAATCCCAGTCGAGCATCCTTGCGCGCGCCTCCCAGGCGAGGGCAAGTTCACGGAGCGCTGCAGCGACGCCCTTCTCGGCCTTGGTGTCGGTGAAACGCTGCAGTTTGGCGCGCCATTCCTCAGCCTTCTCACCGGAACGGATTTTGAAGAGAAGCCTTTCGAATTCCACGGCGGGTGCAAGATCAAGCGGCAGGCCGGCCACGTCTGGGGCTGGACCGCTTTTCGCATTGAACGCTGAAAAGAAAACGGGAGCCGAGTTGGCGGCGATGGGAGCGCCGACGAGGGCGATCAAGATAAGTAAAAACAATCGAGATGCAGGCATGCCTAGTGCGTTAGCGCGTAGAAGAGAACGTTGACCCCGAGAGCCGTCGCATCTTGTGGTTCATAACCGACAGCGAAAGGGGCATCTGCTTTTTCCCAGCCGGCGCTCCAGTCAAAAGGCGTGTAAATCACGCCGAGCGTCCCGTTCACGTCGACGCCGTACAGCTCCGCGGTTTGCTGGACACGATTGCCGCGAGCTTGGGCGAGAGGCGGCCGCGCCCTGACCGTTTGGATGGCTCTTGGTATCCTGAAAATATCGTGCCCTTGGGGAATGGAAATGAGCGGCTTTTGCGGAAGAATCTTGCTCATCTCCTGGCGGAAAGCCTTGTCGAAACTCACTCTCCCCTCGCCAGCCTCCACGAAAAGGATCCCCCCATTGCTGAGATACCTTCGCACGTTCAAGCGCTCCTCGTCCGATAAAACAAACTCCGATGTTCCCGACAAATAGAGGAATGGAAGATCAAAGATTTCCGCATCCTTAAAGGAAACGTCGCGCACTACAAAGCTGACTTTGGTTCCAGTCTCCGCTGCAAGCTGGCTTAATAGCATCGGCATCCCTGTGGCTCGCCCCCGCCATGCGCCGTTGTAGCGAACCTGCCCGACACGGAACTTGCCGACTGACTGAACATCGGCATCCGCAAGCGACACGCTCTTGCCCACTGATTTTCCAGCCTCCCGCAGCGCGGTGACATAAGCGATGATGTTGGTCCCAAGCTTTCTCGCATCATCATCTTGGTAGCCCCAGCTTTCATGCGCGTTCGCCTCCCAGCCCAACGCAAAATCCCAGCGGGAGAGAATAATTGCCGTGCGGTTGTCAACATCGACCCCCTCAAGAAACGGGAAAGGGTCCGTCACCAGACCGTCTTTTTTCATCCTCTCGCGGTAAGCGATTTTTTCAATGCGGTGATAACTCCGGAAAACCGGATGATCCAGACGAAGCCGATACAGTGGGCGATCAGGAAAAATCTGACCTATCGCGATCTTCGCTGATTCGTAGGCATCAGGATGTCCGACCAGGGAGTTGAAAACAATCGTGCCACCGTTTTGCACGTATTCCCTAAGAAGTTTGATTTCATTTTCGGTGAGCGTGAATTTTTTGTACCCCGAGCGATACAGCACCGGATTATCGGTGGGCTTCGAACTGATCGTGGAAAACGTTTTATCGTCATTAGCAAAGGCAACATGCAGCTCTTCTCCGATGCTTTCCAACAAACCCTTCAAATCATTCGGGGTGCGCGCCCAGTCCTCCACGTCGGCGCTTTGAATCCGTGTGAGCATCACGGGCGGGCCGGCGAGCGGCAACTGTTGCTGACCACGGCGCGGTTGAGCCGCCTTGGGCTGGCTCAGCACCACGGAGGGCGAGACGGGCTCGCTGGGTTCGCCCGGGACCGGCACTTTCACGTCAGGCGAAAGAGGCGGTGGCTCCGGGGGTTTAGGCGCGGCTCCAGCGATGAAATGAGAGGCCAGAAACAGCGCCAAAATTTGCAAGCGGACAGCTGTGGGGCCTGAAAGTTTCATGCAGGGGGGTGTCTAAAAAACCTCCGCAAACTGTGGCTGATCAGAGCCCCGGGCGCGATTCATTTTTCCCATTTCCAAGCGCCCGCTTGGACTTACCCCGGCGACTCGCCAGCGCTACAGTAGGTCGGCGTAGTGGGCGCGGGCGACCGCATCGCACGCGGAGTATATCTTCTGCGCTGAGTCCATCCCCGAGACATCCTCAACCAGACGGCGGCAAACCGTCATGTCCAAGCTCTGCACCGCTCGTTTCACACGCGGGACCATTGCTGATCCCGCACTCAACTCCGTAACTCCAAGCCCGAGCAGCAATGGAGTCAACACAACCTCTCCCGCCATCTCCCCGCAGACTCCAACCCAAATTCCATGCGCCCGGGCCGACTCCACGGTCGTGCGGATCAACCTCAAAATCGCAGGATGCGTCGGCTGGTACAGATGCGCGATCCTCGCGTTCAACCGGTCAACGGCGATCGTGTATTGGATGAGGTCGTTTGTTCCGATCGAGAAAAAATCAACCTCGCGCGCAATCAGGTCCGAGGAAATCGCCGCACTGGGAATTTCGATCATCGCACCCACCTCAAGGTTTTCATCAAAGGGTTTTCCTTCAGCACGCAACTCAGCCTTGCATTCCTCAAGGATCGAATTTGCGCGCCTGACCTCCTCCACCCCGGAGATCATCGGATACATCATCCTCACGTTTCCAAGCACACTCGCCCTGAGAATCGCGCGGATCTGCGCCTTGAAAACATCGAGCTCCTCGAGGCAGTACCTGATCGCCCTCCACCCGAGAAACGGATTCAACTCCTCGGGTAAATTCAACGCGCTCATCTGTTTGTCACCGCCCAAATCCAGCGTCCTGATGATCACCGGGGCGGGCGCAAGGCTTTCAGAAACGCTCCTGTAGGCTTGATACTGCGCCTCCTCCGAAGGGAGCTCTGTGCGGTTGATGTAAAAAAACTCCGTGCGGAAAAGACCCACTCCCTCAGCTCCGGATTCCTTCACCAACGGAACATCGTCCGGCATCTCAATATTCGCCGACAGGACAATGTGCGATCCATCCAAAGTTTTGCACTCCGTCTCACGCAGACTCCCGAGCTGCCGTTCCACCTGGTTGCGCTCGTTTTCGATGAGCGCGTATTCTTCAAGCGTGCTTTTTGAAGGATTGCAAATGAGCAGTCCGTTGTAACCATCGAGCAGAACATAGTCACCCGTGGCGACCTCATGCGTGATGCTGTGCAATCCGACGACTCCCGGAATTTTAAGGGAACGCGCCATGATCGCGGTGTGCGAAGTGCGGCTGCCGATTTCCATCCCCATCCCCAGAACAAGGTCGCGGTCAAACTGCGCGGTGTCGCTCGGGGTCAGGTTGTGGGCGACGATGATATGCGGTTCGCTCACGTCGGCTTCCAAGTCCTGCTGGCGACCGAGAAGATTGTGCATCACACGCCGTGAAACGTCCTGAATATCCACCGCGCGCTCGCGAAGGTAGGGATCATCGATTTCACTGAGGGTCTTGGCGTATTTTCCAGCGACCTGGGCAAACACTGACTCGACGTTCACAAGGTCGCGCTTCACCGAGCGGACGACCTCGTCGATCAACATCCGGTCCTCAACCAAAAGCAAATGCGCGTCGAAAACGGCCGCATCCTCCGTACCAATGGAGCCGGCAATCCGGTTTTGAAGCTGCTGGATCTGCCCCCGGGTGAGAAGGAGGGCGTCCTCAAAGCGGCGAAGTTCCTCCTCAACACGTTCGGCCTTAATGACATAATGAGGCGCGACCAGCTCCTCATGGTGGTAAACCCAAGCGATCCCCTTGGCGATGCCGGGCGAGACTGGGGCCCCGTGAAAGCGCTTTTCTGGGGTGTGCGTCTGGTCGCTCATCGGTCGCGACCGCGCTAGTCTTCCTCGAACTTTCGGGTGATCAACTGCTCAATCTCGAGCATGGCGTTTGTCTCGTCGTCGCCCTCGCAGGTGATACGCAACCGGGAACCGAGACCCGCAGCTAGCATCATTAAACCCATGATACTCTTTCCGTTGACACGTTCGCCATCCTTCTCAACCCAGATCTCCGATTTGAAGCGGGCACAAAGCTTCACGAACATCGCCGAGGGGCGTGCGTGGAGTCCTAGCCTGTTCTGGATGGTTACTTCTTTTGTCACAAAACGAATCAGCCCTAATCTTTGCCTGAGGAAAGCCCCGAGGACTAGGACTTTTTATTGCGCTGAATCATCTGGGTAAGCCTCTCGTTGAATTCGAGGGCGCTGTGGTGCCCCATGCTTTTCAGTTTCTGGTCCAGCGCAGCCACTTCCACAAGCCGCGCGAGATCGCGGCCCGTACGGACGGGAATGGTTACGTGCGGCACCAAGATGCCGAGGACATCAAAATACTCCTGATCCAGCCCCGTGCGGTCGACTTCTTCCAACTCGCTCCAGTCTTTGAGAGTCACCACTAGGTCGAGCCGCTTTTCCAAACGCACGCTACCCACCCCGAAGATGGACATCACGTTGATCACACCCAGCCCCCGGACCTCCATGTGATGCCGCGTGAGCTCGGGGGCCGTGCCCAAAAGCTCCCTGCCTTCCATCGCCCGGAAGCGCGTAATATCATCGCTCACAAGACTATGCCCTCGCTCGACAAGCCCCAGAACGCACTCACTTTTCCCAATCCCGCTTGAACCGCGCACCAAGGTGCCGACCCCGAGGATATCGACCATCGAGCCGTACTCGCTCTTATTCGGGGCGAAGTCATGGGAAAGCGCCAGCGTCGCCGCGTTAATAAAGTTCATTGTCACCAACTTACTGCGAAAAATCGCCACCCCCGCCGCCCGCGCGGCCTCATGAAGACAATCGGGCACCTGAGAACCGCGGGCGACCACAATGCAAGGGATGGGCCGCTCGCACA
>JBILKY010000017.1:0-24928 GCA_044376395.1 Chthoniobacteraceae bacterium
GACCCTTGGATCAGGGTCGGCGGTGGCTGGAACACTGGGGCTGTTCCCGGGAGAAGCGCTGAATCTCACCGTGGGGGTGACCGGAGCGCTTGCCAGCTCGGGGAGTGTGACTTTCCAAAAACTGCAGGCCGCAAACAAATGGGGCAACCTGAGTGCGCCCGGCGGGACGCAGAACCGGGTGTACAGTGTTTTGAGCGCGAGCGAAGCGGAGGAGGGGTATTACCGGGTGAGCGCGACGGGTGTGGTGAACGGTGTGGTGTACAGCAATGTGGTGAAGGTGAATGTGCATGACCCCATCGCGTTCACTGCGACGAAGGTTTCGAACGTGGTGGCGACCGAGGGTGAAGTGTTCACGTTGACGGCGCCTGTGGTGGGGTATGCGCCGACATATCAGTGGAAGCTTAACGGTGTGAACATCGAAGTGCCGGGTGGAACGCTGTCGTCGTACACGAGCGCGGCGTCTGTGTTGAGCGCGGGGACTTACAGCGTGTTGGTGCGCAATTATAAGGCGAATGGGGAGGAGTTTAGTTCCAAGGCGATGGAGGTGGCGCAGGTGCGCGTGAACGCGAAACCAAACGTGACCATGCTTGGCAGCGTGGTGCGTGTGGATGAGGGCGGCACGCTGAGTGTGGTGGGATCGGTGTCGGGAACGCCCGGAGAAGTGCGGTACCAGTGGCGCAAGGATGGCAAGCCGTTGGTGGGTGCCGGGGTGTCCGGTGTGGCGTATGTGACGGCGGGCGGTTCCGCGTCGGTGCAGTACAAGAAGACAACCGGGGTGAGCGCGCTGGATGAAGGGCACTACGATCTGGTGGCGGCGAATGCGTTTGGTGTGGCGACCGGACCGCTTGAGCGGGTGGAGGTGTTTGCGCGGCCGAGATTCGTGGAAACACCGGGCAAGGCGAATGTGGAGGACGTTGTCGCGTTATCCGGAAGCGACGCGGTGTTCCGTGTGAACGCGGTGGGGAGCGGCACATTCAAATACCAGTGGTATCGCAGCCCGTCTGCAACCGGAGGATTTGTGGAGTATCCGAACGCATCTGGCAGTGACACCTCCGCGCTGACGGTGACTGGGGCGGCTTTGGTGGACGGGTCGCGGTATTACGTGGAGGTGAAGAGTGTTTCGGATGTAAGTGGGACAACGCTTTCGAGCGGTTCAAGCAGCATAGCGACGCTGAGGGTGTCGGATAAGTCCGGGCTGCTTTCGGTCGGGAGTGTCCGGCTCAATGGCGGCATGGAGGCAGCGTCTGCAGCGCTCTCGCTTGTAGGGGGCAACGCGCTGTACGCAACGGCGAAGGCGGTGAATCCTGGTTCCTTGAAGCTCTCCTACCAGTGGCGGCGCAACGGGGAGAGCCTTGCCGGCGGTGCGGGAACGGTTGGTGCGTTGGTCGCAGGTGGCTCGGAGTTTGCGCTTGTGTATGCGTTACCAGCGCGTCTGGATGCGAGCTCGGACGGGGTGTACGATGTGGTGGTGGACAACGGGGCGGGCGTGGCAGTAAGCCCGTCCATCGCTGTGACGCTGGATCCGAAAATTATCGCGGTGGACATTCCGCGGATGGTGAATCCGAGCGAGGCGGTGAAGCTGAGTGCGACGGTGGCGGGAACGTTGTCTTCGTACACATACAAGTGGATTCGGGACGGCGTGGTGATGGCATCTGGCTCGGTGGCGGGTGGATTGCCGTTTGGAATCGAGGACACCGGGACGCTTGCAGCGGGCAGTTACCAGTTGCGCGTGGGGCCGACGGACGCGTTGTACGTGGAGACTGCGCCGGTGAAGGTGAGCGTGGCGGCGGCGGCGGCGATTGTGACGCAGCCGGTGGCGCCGGCGCGTGTGGGCGCGGGAGGGACGTTCGCTTTGGGAATTGCGGCGACGGGCGACAACCTGAAGTACCAGTGGAGCAAGGACGGTGCGCCGATTGCTGCAGTCGAAGGAGGCACGTTGGCGGTGTTGAGCAGAACGGGTGCGGGGAATCTGGCGGGGGCGTACCAAGTGAAGGTGTGGAATGATTTCAGCATGGCACTCAGCAACGTGGTGAACGTGAGCGTGAGCACGGAGCTGGGAGTGGACGTGCTTGCGCCGGAACTTGTGGACATTGGCGGTTCGGCGAACCTGATTGCAAACGCGTCGGGTCCTGGGACGCTGAGTTACCAGTGGAGCCGGGGTGGAGTGGAGATTGCGGGAGCGACGGCGGAAACGCTTAGGCTCAGTCCGGTGACAGCTGCGGACCGCGGGCAGTACCGCGTGAGAGTCACTTCGAGCGAGGGCGCGGTGGTGACGGGGACGGTGACTTCGCTTCCGGTCACGCTTGCGGTGAGGGATGTGCCGCGGATTTTGGTGGCGCCGCTATCTCGCACGGTGCAGGCGTCTGGGACGGCGTCGGTATCGTTCAAGGTGGTGGCGGAGTCGCGTGAGGGCAATCCGTTGTCCTACACATGGAGGGAGGCGGGTGTTGAAGGGACATTGAGCGCGACGGGCACCCAGAACGCCAGCACGCTGAATGTGACCGTGGGTGCGACAGCAGGCACCGTGCGGTATTACTCAGTAACGGTGAGCAGCGGAACTTCCGTGAACCAGGGAAGCATCACGTTGACGGCGAGACTCAACGTGCTTGCGTCGGGTTCGTCGGAAACGAAGGGCGCCACGGCGGGTTCGGACGGGGTGTCGGCGCACACGGGTTGGTGGGTGTACTGGGTGAAGGCGACGAGCAAGAGCACGGGCGAGGTGCGCAACGGTTACTACGCGTTAGAGCGTGAATTGAAAGCGGGCGAATCGATCGTAACGCCGAAGCGAGCGGTATGGGTGTGGGAGGCTGGGGATGCGGGGTCGTCGGTGTATCCAAGCGACCGCTGGGATGCGGGAGACCAGTCAGTGATGGACGGGGTCGCAAGCGAGCGCGGAGAGTTCTCGGTGCTAGCGTCGCGCACGGTTGTGGGCGGGACGTATCAAGCGGTTGACTACACGATTGCGGGCCGTGTTGAAGAAGAGGGCGAGGCGTCGCTGTACGGCGCGCCTGACTTGGCGGAAGGGGTGTACGCCGCGGGCGCCAATGAATTCACGGTGGAGCTGGGTTGGGACATGGAGCAGGTGTACATCCTGGATTTGATCAAGACGCAGGACAGCACGTTGCTGCTGGATGAGGTGGAGGCGGCGCTGAAGGCGGCGCTCGCGGACGCGCTCATCAACGGCGATTAGAAAACGGAAATTGCCGGGCCAACGGCTGCGCGAGTGCTTGTCCGCATGTTGAATGGAGACTTGAGGATGCGCATTTTCATCATCGCGTGAAAACGCATGTATCTCATGCACTTTGCTTGGCTGCGTGAAGGTCAGCAAAGCTGCCGCCCGTCGAGACTCCCGCGCGCGGGCGGTCCGGACCGCAGGTGTTGCGTGGAGCGCGGCGCGAGCGGGTTGTTTACCGTGGGCCGTTTTTAGACGCCTTTTTGGTCCGCAAGCGCGAGTTGATGGATTGCCCGCAAATCGAGTTTGCCGCTTGCGAGGTGCGGAATCTCGCTGGTTTGCACGATCTTTTTGGGAATCCATAAGTTGGGCAAACCCGCCTCGTTCAGCTTAAGCCTGAGGTGCTGCATATCAATTTCCCTCGTGCTTACCAAAACCAAAGCTTCTCCCTTCGACTCGTCAGGGATGCCCGTGATTGCGATGCTTTTCTCCTCCTGCGCCAAATCCAGCACGGCGTAGACGCGGGCTTCTATCGTCTCGTGCGGAACCATTTCACCCGCGATTTTTGAAAACCGTGAAAGTCTGCCTTCAATGAACAGGAAACCGTCCTCGTCAAAGCGGCCGAGATCGCCCGTGCGAAGCCATCCCTCATGCAACACTTCTGCTGTCCGTGTCGGATCATTGAGATACCCCTCGAAAATATTGGGGCCCTTCAGCCAGAGCATGCCGGTTGATTCGAGTGGCAGCCGTGCGCCGGTGTCCGGGTCGCGGATTTGCGCGGCCATGCCGGGAGCGAGTTTGCCGGTGGACCCCCTGCGGCTGCTGGGTTGCACGTACACTTTCGAGTCCAGGGTCGCCGGTTGTGGCAGGTTGACGCTTGCCACGGGCGAGGTTTCCGTGAGGCCGTAGCCTTGGAGCACCTCTTTGCCGAACCGGGCTTCGAAAGCGTCCGCAAGATCCATCGGCAGCTTTTCCGCACCGGTTACGATGAGCTCAAGGCTGCGCAGTTGATGCGCCTCCGCTTTGCGGAGGTATCCCCGCAGGAATGTGGGCGTGCTGCACAAGAGCTGGATTCCGTATTTCTCAATGAGCTCGACGTTTTTGGGAATATCCAGCGGGCTCGGGAACGAAACCGCCTGCAGCCCCTTGAGGATCGGATACCAGAGCGTGACGGTGCTGCCGAAGGAATGGAAAATCGGCAGGCAGGCGAGGATCCGTGATTCCGGGCGAAGGCCGAGCATGGTGGAAAATTGCTCCACGTTTCCAAGAATGTTGCGGTGCGAAAGCACAACGCCTTTGGGATCCCCGGAGCTGCCGCTTGTGAACAGCACGATGGCCTCGTTGCGGTCGCCTTGGGTCGGAGTGCGTGCGATCCACGCGATAACCGATGCGGGCAGCGCCGCGCAGAGCGTTTTCCATGCAACAATTTTTGGAAAAAGCCCCGGCAGAATTTTTTCAACAAAGAGCAGGCTGTCGGGCCAAGGGAAGGCGGGGAACTTTTCCTTGAACGCCTCGGCGGTGATCGCCTGCTGGATTTCCGCAATGCGAAGCGCGGCCTTGATCGCATCCGCGCTCGCCGTGAAGTTGAGGTTGACCGGAATCTTATCCGCGAGAACCACAGCAAGGTTGGCGATGGCGGCGCCTTTGCCCGGCGGGAGCACGATTGCAATGCGGCGCTCCGGGCAGTGCCGGCGCAGATAACCCGAGAGCGCAAGCGCGGCGGCCAGCAGCGTGCCGCGTGAAATCCTGCCGTCGTCCATGCCGTCGATCACCGCGGGTTGCGAGCGGCCGCGCATCAGTCCCCGGACGGCTTCAATCGCGAGATGGCTGCGGTGTTCGGGGCGTGATTGGAACGCGCGTTCACCGAGATTGAGCAGAGCCTCGCGCACGCGCGACACCGTGGCGTCTTCCGCGGGAATGGCATCCCCGAATGTCACGCTCACCGGGTAGGGAAAGGCTTTTGGCCACTTGAAGAAAAAGCGGCCTTCGGAGAAGGAGAAAATGGAGCCCCAGAGCTGATCCAGCCACACCGGAACCACTGGCGCGCCGGCGGAGCGGGCGATGAGTTCGAATCCGCGCCTGAGTTTTAGCAGTGTCCCGATCCGGGAGATTTCGCCTTCGGGGAAGATGCAGACCACTTCGCCGCGGCGCAGAAGTTCGCCGGCCGTGACGATCGCTTCCTTGGCGCGTTTTTGAGAGACGGGGACTCCGCCGAAAATGCGGAGGATGGGATTTAGCGTGCGGGAGCGGTACAACTGGTCGTCCACCAGGAACCGGACGGGCCGGGGACAGGCAACCTGCAGCAGGACGGCATCCACCCAGCTCAGGTGGTTTGGAAGAAGTAGGAAGCCGCCTTCGGGCAGCGCGGGCGCGGGATCGGTGGTGATGCGGTAGAACCGGTTGACGATCCAGCTGCCAACCAAGCGCAGCATGGCGGGTGCGAGGGCTTCCTGGGGTTGGGTGCTCATTGGGGTGGCGAGGCAGGGCACACTATTAGTCCGCTTCGGCGCGGATCGCCATTCTCTTTCGCGCGCGGACGCGGGATTGCGGTCCGGCGTGGCATTGCGCATGGTGGGCGCGGACATGAACGCGGTATTGGAAGAGAAGCCCTTTTTATTGCGCCTCGGTGCGTTTGTGCGGTTCTCGCACACGGTGTTTGCGCTACCCTTCGCGCTGATTGCGATGTGGGAAGCGGCCAGGCAGACGGAGAGCGGTCGGGTTGCTTTGGCGGTGTTCGGTTGGATTCTTTTGTGCATGGTCGGAGCGAGAACGGCCGCCATGTGTTTTAACCGTTTGATGGATTGGGAGATCGACAAGGGTAACCCGCGCACAGCGGACCGGCACAGATTGGTGACCCGCCCGCAGGCTTGGGGGGTTCTGGGGGTGTCCGTCGGAGCGGTGTTCGCGGCCACCTGGCATTTGAACCCGCTGTGTTTTTACCTGACCCCGCTGATGCTGGTGATCATCGGTTTTTACTCGCTCACCAAAAGGTTCACTGCGTTTTCACACCTTTTCCTGGGTCTTGCGCTCGGGGTGGCGCCCATAGGCGCGTCGCTTGCAGTGAGCGGCGTATTTTGGAGATTGCCCGCGTTTTTGCTGGGGGGAGCCGTCGCGCTTTGGACGTTCGGTTTTGACCTGATCTACAGCACTCTTGATGTCGAGTTTGACAAGGGCAGGGGGTTGTACAGCTTTCCGTCGCGCTACGGCGTGGTTGCCGCCCTGAGGCTGGCGCGCACCCTGCATGTGGCGGCTGCAGCGGGGTTTGCCGGATTCGGATGGGCTTCCAAACTGGGCGCCGCTTATTGGGCGGGTTTCGGCGTGGCGCTGGCGGGTCTGGTTTGGGAACACCGGTTGGCGCGCACGCTGGATGTGGGGCTGGTGAACCGTGCGTTTTTCCAGATCAACGCGATCGTCAGCGTGGCATTGTTGGCCGGGGTGATGCTGGACCTGCGTGTGGTGCAAAACGGGTTCCGCTGAGGGCGGGTGCCTGCAGTGTCTCCCGTGATTCTTCGCCAATTTTCGCCCCCATGTCCCATGTGTCAGTGATAGATGGCAACCGTGCGCCGGATCGCGGCGGGGCTTGCCAGAAATTCGGGCTTGCAGGCTCAATTCGTCCCGTCAACTAGAACGGCACATCAAGCTTCTCCGCCTCGGCGAGTTTTTTCTGGTTCTCATCGAAGGTCAGAAACTTGTCGGCGCGCCGCACGAGAGCGGTCGCGACGTGCAGGATGTCAAACGACCGGTGCCCTTGCGTTGCGGTGTGCATACCGGAAAGCCTTTTGGCTTCGCGCACGATGTCCGCCATGTTGCAAACTTCTAAAGAGAGCCTGCCTGCCACTCGGTCAGATTCATATTGGGCGAGAAACCGGGCCGCGTTCCCGGCACCCAAACGTCCGGAGAACTCCGCGAATCGGAGCGCATTGGAAAGCTCGAAGTCAGCCAGTTCCGAAATGGAGAACGTCTGCCCGGTGCTCCGGAGCCAGTCGAGCGCCACCGGTGTGTGTGCGTCATTCCCATACACCGCAAACAGAAAACTTGTGTCTGCGAAAACTACCACCGGCCCCCCGCTTCCTTTCGGAGTTCAGACGATTCACCGGCGCTCAAGTTGATCTCCAGAGACCGGTCCCTCGTCACTGCGGCGCTCTGATTCCAGTCTACTTTTTCCAACTCATTTGAGGGTGGTGCGGGACTTAACCGGGCAACGGGTTTACCCCGCCTGATGATCGTGATTTCCTCGCCTGCGGCTATCCACGCGAGAAGCCGCGTGTAGTGATTGCGGAGATCGCGAACAGTAGCCGTCTTCATGGTGCTACATTATTGGAGCACAACTAAATCATCAACCAGCATTTCCGATGAATCGCCCCCGAATGTCGCGCCGGTGACCCGAGAGCAAATTGCCTGTCACTGCGCAGAACCAATCGCCTGTCCCGAGGGAGAAGGCACGCAGTCCGCGAGAGGCAAGGCGCATTGCTGTTTATGCGGAGCTGGGGCTCCGCGGTCCCAGGGGACACCTTGATTCATGCGGGGCCGGTGGAGGCGATCTTTCAGAGCTCCCTTGTTCACAGACAGACGGACCCGGGTATTTGCGGCGATGCTGCCAGTGAGTGGGTGAGCTGGGGCCGTTCGAGCCCCGCCGCTTTTACTTCCAGCTTTCGTTGAAAAAGCCCGCGTCGGGAATCAGGCCCGGAGCGAGGATTCCGGGCGGAGTGCGCAGATCCACCACAGCCCAGTCCGGGAGCTTTGGGGTTTGAAGGGCGTTGGTCGTGTCGCTGCCCTGCCGGAAGGTGAAACTGCTGTTGAGCACGATGTAATGCGCGGGCGCCTTCGGGTTGGGATAGATCACAACCGGCGCGTGCTCGGTGCTGGAGTAAGTGCCTGTCCCCAGCGCGAGTTCTTTTTCGGTCCATCGCATCGGCAGCGAAGGAAGGACCTCGGAAATCACCCTGTTGGAGCCCGGATCGCCCCAGAGAATCACGTTGTGGGTGGCCATCAGCGCAGGCGTTACCGCAGTATCCTCGACGACCTGAATTTCGCCGCGGAAGACAATCCTCCACTGCTTGATCGCACGCTCCATCTCGGCGCGAGCCCATGCGTCGGTTTTTGGAAATTTCGCGATGCCTGTCGGTTTCACGAAAACAAATGGCGCCATGAACGCGTCATCCACAGGCCCCTGCAGCGCGTGCTGTTTGCGCAGTCCGGGTTTGGCGGGTGCGTTTGTCCATTTGCCGTCCTGCGCGGTGAGGGTGATTCCGTCCTTTTGTGCAGTCGCTTTCAAGCTCTGCCCGTCGATGTGGATCTCTAGGATGGTCCCGGGTTTTGCCTCGGCTGGCGACAGCGTGAGTCCTGTGACAGCTTTGGTGGTGATCTTTAAGACGCCGCCTTCGATGCGCGCGTCGACTGAGGATTCCTCCCAGTGCGCCTTCAGTGAATCAATACGCACCCAGTCCATTTGGTTGTAACGGAGGGTGAAAGTGGTGAGGTGCACGTGCTTTGGGTTGCGCGGAGCCCCTTGATTCGCTGCGGCGTCGACCAATTTTGCGACCTCGAGTTTGGTTTCGGGATGGTACTTGTGCCCGACACCGGGGCCGATGAGATGCGGCATGGTGATGCCCACGGCGGCCGCAGCCGCAACCATCTGGTTGGCGGCGCGTTTCTGCGCGTCCTCTTCGCCCGAGTAGACCACGACAGGTCGGTTGGCAAAGTTGCGCACATAGCCGGGCACATCGTACAAGCGCCACAAAACCTGTTCCCACCAAGGCGGCACGGGTTTTTCGGGCGCGAAGACTTTGGCGTATTCCGCGGTTTCCACAAAACCGGCTCCCGGGGCGGCCACAGCCCAGCGTGAAGTCATGTGGCCCGCAAGATGCCAGCAACCGGCGCCTCCCATCGAAAAGCCGCGCACGGCCGTGTGGAGGGGATCGGCTCCGTACTGTTGGCTTGCGTGGGCGAGCGCTTCGAGGACGTCGGTTTCGCCCGCGAACTTGAAGGCGTTGCAGAAGCGTCCGTAGGGGTGCAGCACCATCGCGTTGGCGGGGGTGAATTCACCCGCTTTTTTCATGTGCTCGGCCAGAAACGCGAGCTCGGTGAGTTTGTCGTTGCGTCCGTGGAGCCAGATATCAAGCCGTCTGGGCGGCGCGAGCGGCGTTTCGGGAATGACCATCGCATAGGGTTGTACCGACTGGTCGATCGCGGAGCGGAACCCGCGCACAACGAGCCCTGTGGCCTTGGTCCATGGGGTTTCGCCCCTCTGGAAGGCGTCGAAACGGGAACGCCCTTCCTTGAGGAGGTCGCGGGCCGCAGCCACCTGTTTGAGATCATAAAACCCGTCGAGTTCCACCGCCCAGCTTACGGCTTTCGGGAAAATCTCGAGATCGGGTAGTAGCGCGCGAAGGGCCGGGGTGAGCTTGGGCGAATCTGCTTTTCGGATGTCTGCGGCGAGGGATGCGGCGGCTTTTGCGAGTTCCTCGCGGTCGGCCTGGGGGATTGCGACGCCGGTAGGCGGCGACTTGGCGGTTGGGGTCTGGGCGAGGGCCGTGCCGGGCAAGCTCGCCCATTGGAGGGTGAGGCTGAGGGCGCAGAGGGTGAGGAGGCTGGAAACCGGGCGTGTTAGGGGGCGGGTTAGGGGGCGGAGGGTGGCGTTCATAAGCGGGGGGAGACGGACTTGTCTATGCGGTGGCGGGGGCGCGGCAAATGAAAAATTCCTGGCCTCAGGCGGTGGTGCGGGCTTGGCAACCGGCTTCCAGTGTGCAAGTAAAGCTGCCCATTTTAAATTTTCCCTAACCGATGGCTTATCTTAACGACAATTATCTAAAACTGCGCGCCGGCTACTTGTTTCCAGAGATCGCTAGACGCGTGAAGGCTTTCTGCGACGCAAACCCCGAGCCTGCCAAGCGCGTCATCCGGTGCGGCATTGGCGATGTTACCGAACCGCTCCCCGAAGCGGTTCGCAGCGCCATGCACAAGGCGGTCGACGAACTCGGCGCCCGCGAAACCTTCCGAGGCTACGGTCCCGAGCAGGGGTACGATTTCCTGCGGTCCGCCATCGCGCAGAGCGACTACCGCGCCCACGGCCTGGACGTGGCGGATGACGAAATTTTTGTTTCCGACGGTTCGAAGTGCGATTGCGGGAACATTCTGGATGTGCTGGGGCACCAGAACAAAATCGCGGTGATGGATCCGGTGTATCCCGTTTATGTTGACACCAACGTGATGGCTGGACACACGGGCGACGCGAATGACGCGGGGTCCTACGAGGGACTCATGTATCTGCCGTGCACGGAGGCAAACGGCTTCGTGGCCGACGTGCCCAAGGAGCGTGCGGATATTGTGTACCTGTGCTTTCCAAACAATCCGACCGGCTCGGTTGCAACCCGCGCGCAGTTGGAGGCGTGGGTGGCTTACGCCCGCGAGCACCAATCCATTCTGCTCTACGACGCCGCCTACGAGGCCTACATCAGCGAGCCTGGGATCCCGCATTCCATTTATGAAATCCCCGGCGCCCGCGAGTGCGCGATCGAGTTCCGGTCCTTTTCGAAGAACGGCGGGTTCACAGGGACGCGCTGCGCCTTTACGGTGGTGCCGAAGAGTCTGATGGCGCGCACCGCCAAGGGCGAATCGCACGCCCTGCACCCGCTCTGGAACCGCCGGATGAGCACCAAGTTCAACGGGGTCTCCTACGTCGTCCAACGCGCCGCCGAGGCGCTCTACACGGCCGAGGGGAAGGCGCAGGTGGACGCCTTGATCCGGCATTACATGGGCAACGCAGAGATCCTCAGGCGCGCAGCCAAGGACGCGGGTCTCGCGGTCTGGGGCGGCGTCAATGCGCCGTACCTCTGGGTGCGCACGCCTGCCGGGACGACCTCCTGGCAGATGTTCGACCGGATGCTTTCGGAAGCAAATGTGGTCATCACTCCGGGCAGCGGTTTTGGCTCCGCCGGCGAAGGCTATTTTCGCATCAGCGCTTTCAATTCGCGGGCGAATGTCGAGGAGGTCGCGCGCCGGATGCAAGCCATCAAGTGGTAGGAAAGCGTTGGGCGTCCGGCGGAGCGTGTCATGCCTTCCGCCGGCTTCTCCGCCATCCGTTCCACACCGCAATGACCGGTTCCGTTTACGCCGTCGATGCATCAACCCGGCGCCGCCTTGCTTGATTCTTTTGCCGCTCAAAAATCCAACAAAAACTCCCTCCCATGAAACTCCCCCGCCACGGTCATCACGTTGTCTCCAGCCGCCCGCGCGCTTTTTTCACCCCGATCGCGCTGGTTTTTGCGGGACTGCTTTCCGTATCCGCCGTGCAGGCGAGTCCGCGGATCGTGCTGGTTGCAGGAGGCAGTGAGGACGCGGTGAATGTTTCCGCAAAGGCCGCGAAATTGAGGGAGCCTTTCGGCACCGACTTCGACGCAGCCGGCAACATGTGGATCGTGGAGATGGCGAGCGGCAACCGGTTGTTGAAAGTGGACGCGGCCGGGGTGCTCACCCATGTCGCGGGACAGTCCCAGCCGGGATTTTCCGGAGACGGCGGGCCTGCGCTTGAAGCGAGGTTTAACGGACCGCACAACCTCGCGGTTCTGCCGAAGGGCAACATCCTGATCGCTGACACGTGGAATGGGAGGGTACGCGAAGTGGATTTGAATTCAGGCCGTGTGGATTCGGTGGCCGGGTACGCGGTGGCGGCCGAAAAGGCGCGCGGAAACGGGCCTTACTGCATCACGCTGGATTTCTCGGGTACGCGGCTTTACATCGCGGACCTGCGGTCCGTTCACGTGCTGGATCTGTCGACGCACAAGCTTTCCCTCGTCGCAGGGAACGGCACCAAAGGTGTGCCTGCCGACGGTTCGGTCGCGGTGGAATCGCCACTGGTGGATCCGCGGGCGGTTGCGCCTGACCGCTTGGGCAACGTGTACATTCTGGAGCGGGGCGGGCATGCGCTGCGGGTGGTGGACAAAGAGGGCAGGATCCGCACGGTAGTGAACGCGTCGGGAAAAGCTGGCGGGACAGGCGACGGCGGTCCCGCGTTGGCGGCGCTCATGAACGGGCCCAAGCACCTGTGCGTTGACCGTGACAACTCCGTCATTATTGCGGATGCCGAGAGCAATCTGGTGCGCCGGTACGTGCCCGAGACCGGACGTATTGAGCGCGTTGCCGGGACCGGACAGAAGAGCGGCGATGGGTTGGACGGCGCGCCTGAAAAATGCGGACTAGCGCGGCCCCACGGTGTGGTGGTGCATCCGCAGACTGGAGAGTTGTACATCACGGACAGCTACAACAACAGGGTGTTGAAAATCACCAAGGAATAGCTGGCTGGGCGGTTGGTGATGGTTTTTCGGGTGAGGGGTTTCGCGCTGCTATTTTTGCGGCTTTTTGTGCGGTAGGCGGGAATGGTGTTTCCGTCTGCGGATGGCGTGGTGATCGATTCATGATTGGAGGGGCGTTCTTCCAATGATGTGGTGGTTGGACGCTGTCTTCGGGGGAAGGGGCGCGTGTATGCTGGCTTATCGGGTGAGGGGAATGGTGGTGTTGTTGGCGGTATCGCAGATGCTGATGGTTCTGTGGACGCTTTGGCTGCTGAGGGAGCATGCGGATGCGTTGATGATGGACCGCGGTGTTGCGGGACTGGGGTCACTGGCGTTTCCCTGGGTGGTTGGCATCGCCATGGATGCCGTCTGGCGCGGGGTGTCGCGGGTGTCGGACGGTTCGCGTTCGTGGACGGCGGCGGCGGGGCGTTCGGGGGTGCCCGCGCTGTTCGCCGCCGTCCACTGGGCGCTTGATGGTCGGTTGGCGGGGGCGATGTGGCATGGTTGGGCGATCTGGGGCGTGCTGTGTCTTGCTCTGTGCGTCTCCCATCGGTTGGGGCCTTCGGTGTTGCGGAGGATCTGCTTTGACGGATTACACCGTCATCGTGCGATTCTGGTGGGCACGCACTCGGCGGTGAGGCGCCTTGCGCCGATGCTCGATGGACAGGATCATTTGGGCATCCAACCTGTCGGCTGGCTTGGCGATGCGAATGCCGGAGACGCGCCGGCCAGCGTGCCGTTCCGCGGTTCGGTGAATCAACTCGAGGAGGTGCTGAAGGCGGGCGATGTGCATCAGGTCGTGGTATCAACGTCGATGGCTGGAAACGCAGTGATTCCCGATATCGTGCGGACTTGTGAACGGCGCGGGGTGCGCTTGTTTTTCGCGCAGGACGTGCACGACGGAATGGATGACGGGCTGCATTGGGATGGGGCAGAGCGCTGGCGGTTTGGCGCGCTTTTGAACGAGCCGTTGCAAAGCCCTTTCAATCGTTTTGCAAAGCGCTGCGTGGACGCAGTGGTTTCAAGCGCTGCGTTGCTTTTCGGTGTGCTTCCGCTTGCTTGTATTGTTTGGGTGATGCAGCGAATGCAGTCGCCCGGGCCCGTGTTTTACAGGCAGACCCGGCATGGCATTCAAAACACCCCGTTTTCGATCTGGAAATTCCGGACCATGCACTGCGGAGAGGTGGCCGCCTCCGTGCAAGCCACGCGGCACGATGCGCGCGTGTTTCCGTTCGGCAGATGGATGCGCAAGCACAGCATCGATGAGTTGCCGCAATTCATCAACGTGCTGCTTGGGCACATGAGCGTGGTGGGCCCCCGTCCGCACCTGGTGGAGCACAATCACAAGTTTGCCATCGGCGAGCAGCGGTATCACTTCCGGAGTTTTGTGAAGCCGGGCATCACGGGGTTGGCCCAGGTCAATGGTTGCCGTGGCGAGGTTTCCTGCGAGGACGACTTGAGACGGCGCGTTTTTTGGGATTTGAAATACGTGGAGTCTTGGTCGCTCGGGATGGACCTGGGGCTGATCATGCGGACTGTGAAAGTCGTGATTCATCCGCCGGAAACGGCGTATTGAACGGCAGCTCTGAGCGGCAGGATGGGCCTCAGAGCAGGTGGAACACAACGTCACTGGGCCATCTTTGAACCCCGCCCCTCCACCGCCCGACGCGGGCTGCGGTGGCGGAGCGATGGGGGGGCGTGGTCCACTTCAAAGACCACATGAAGGCAGGAGGACCGACGCGCTTGCGGGCAACATGGTGAACGCAGTGGTGTTCCGTTGTCTCGAGGCAGGCGCGGGTCGGAAGTTCCGATGGAACTCCCTTGCCGCTCTTGCGCCGGTTACTCCCACTCAATGGTCGCGGGCGGCTTGGAAGAAATGTCGTATACCACGCGGTTGACGCCTTTCACCTCGTTGATGATGCGTCCTGAAATTTTCGCGAGCAGCGTGTACGGCAGCTTGACCCAGTCCGCTGTCATTCCGTCCTGGCTCTCCACGATGCGGAGAGCGATGGTGTTTTCGTAGGTCCGCTCGTCCCCCATGACTCCAACGGAGCGCACAGGAAGAAGCACGGCGAAACTCTGCCAGACGCGGTAGTACCACTTGTTCGCTTTCATTTCCGCAACCACGATTGCGTCAGCCTCGCGCAGGATGCGTAGACGCTCGCGAGTGATGTCGCCTAGAATCCGCACGGCCAAGCCCGGCCCCGGGAACGGTTGCCGCTGGACGACTTCGTTGGGCAAGCCAAGCTTCGCCCCGACCTCGCGCACCTCGTCCTTGAAGAGCTCGCGCAGGGGTTCTACGAGCTCGAACTTCATGTTCTTGGGAAGCCCGCCCACGTTGTGGTGGCTTTTGATCAGCGCGGCGGGATTTCCCGCGATAGCGACGCTCTCAATCACGTCGGGGTACAGGGTGCCCTGTGCAAGAAACCGATACGAGGGTGCGTCCTTCGATTTGGGGCCGGACTTTGTGAGGTCCTTGACGGCGCCTTCAAAGACCCGGATGAACTCGCGTCCGATGATGTGCCTCTTGCGCTCGGGATCGGTGACCCCCTTGAGCTTTGCGAGGAACTGCGCGGTTGCGTTGACCGTCTTGAGACGCATGTGGAAGTTGTCGCCAAAAAGCTTTTGCACCGCCTCGGCTTCGTTGCTGCGCAGAAGACCGTTGTTGACGAAGACGCAGGTCAATTGATCGCCGATGGCGCGGTGGATCAATGCGGCGGCAACGCTGGAGTCTACTCCGCCGCTGAGCCCGAGAATCACCCGGTCGCGGCCCACCTGCTGGCGGATGCGTTCGCAGATCTCTTCGATAAAGCTGCCCATGGTCCAGTCACGTTTGAATTTGCAAACGGTGAACAGGAAGTTTTGCAGAATCTCCCTGCCTTTGGGGGTGTGGGCGACCTCCGGATGGAACTGCAGTCCGAAGAACTGTTTCTCAGGATGTTCAATCGCCGCGAAGGGGCTGTTTTCAGTAATTGCCGCGGTGCGGAATCCCTGCGGCAGCTTAGTGATTTTGTCCCCGTGCGAATTCCAAATCTCGAGCGACTTTCCAAGCCCTTTGAATAGCGGGCAGTTTGTTTTCACCTCGAGTTTTCCAAGCCCGTACTCGCGCCGCTCTGAGTGCTCCACCTTGCCCTTGAAATGGTGGCCCATCAGCTGCATACCGTAGCAGATCCCAAGAACCGGCACTCCGAGTTTGAAGACCTCAGGGGTGGGGTGCGGGGAGCTTTTCCCGTAAACGCTTGCGGGTCCGCCGGAGAGGATCACGCCCTGAGGCGCAAGACGCTTCAGTTCGCTCGCTGAAATATCGTAAGGAACGATTTGGGAGTAGACCTGGCATTCGCGAACGCGACGGGCGATGACTTGGGTGTACTGGGATCCGAAATCGAGGATGAGCAGGCGCCCGTGGGTGGAAGGAGTCGGCATGAGGAGAGCTGTCAGTTAAAACTGGCTTGAGGCTGCGGCGGGCGAAGTGGGGCGCGCCACGTTCTCAGGGATGTAAAGGTTGCCCTCCCCGCGAAATCCGCGTTTGAGGCGCGTGCCCATGTCGGGGGAATTGTCCGGAAGTTCGGACTCACAAGCGCTAAAAACAAGAGAGGAAATGAGGATCAGCAAAAGCTGCAGTGCTTTCATGGGACGAGCTTAGGGGTGTGTGGACTTGAAGTCGATGCCGGGCTGCACGGAGCCCCCGGTGGGTAGGCGGGGCCATTCACGGGCCTGAAGAATGTGCCGAGCGCAGTTCGTTTCTTGCGTTTAATTAATTGTTTATCAGTAAATTGCAGGTGGAATTTGGGGTGCGTTCCCTTGTTTGCCATCAAGCGCCCAGAGAATCCGTTTGACGGAAGGGTTCGTGATAGACTGGATATCCCGCGTCTTACTATGAAAAAATTCCTCCTGCCACTGCTCCTCTCCACCTCCATGCTCGTTGCCGCGGATTCAACCGAAGGATTCACGCCTCTTTTCAACGGCAAAAATCTGGACGGCTGGAAGGTTAACGAGAATCCCGCGAGTTTTTCCGTTCAGGACGGATTGCTGGTCGCCAACGGCGCCCGGGCGCATCTCTTTTACGACGGCTCAGTGGGTGGTCACGATTTCAAGAACTTCCATCTCCGCGTGGAGGTGATGACAAACCCGCAGTCGAATTCGGGTGTTTATTTCCACACCGAGTTCCAAGATTCGGGCTGGCCAGCCAAGGGTTACGAAGTGCAGGTTAACAACACCCATGGTGACCCGAAGAAGACCGCCGGGTTGTACGGGATTTTGGATAACTTCACGGCACCGGCTGAGGATGGGAAATGGTTTGTGATGGAGATCATCGTTCAGGGAAAGCACATCGTCACGAAAGTCGACGGGAAGGTGATCTCGGACTTCGTGGAGCCAGAGCCCGCGAATCCGCCGAAAGGTTTTGCCGGAAGGATGCTCGCCCACGGGACCTTCGCCATCCAGGGGCACGATCCGGTGAGCAAGGTTTCCTACAAGCGGATTGAGGTAAAGATCCTCCCATAAACGCGGCGCTGCGGGCTTAAGGACGCCGATGAACACCACCCGCCTTCGCTTCCGATTCGGCGCGGTACTTGGGCTGGCTCTCGGCGTTCTTTGTTTTCGCGGGTCCGCCGCGGACTCGGAATCGGCCGTGTTTAAGCGGTTCGACAAAAACGGGGACGGCCGGGTCACCAAGGACGAACTGCCGGTCGCAAAAGCCTTCGCCAAATACGACCGGGATGCCGACGGGGTGATCACTTACGAGGAGTACCTGTCCAGTTCACTTACAGGCAAAGTTCCTGCCGTAGAGCAGATCGATTCAACGTTCCGGTCTTTGGACCGGGACGGGGATGGAAAGCTTTCGCACGAAGAGGCAGGAGGCCAAAAGTGGTTCGCTGCCCTCGACCGCAACGGGGACGGCGTTGTGGATTCGCAGGAGGTCGGTTTTCTGAAAACAGCCGTGCAGAACCGCGCGCCCGGGGCGAAGGATTCACCGGCAGAGCGCACAAATCCAGGGGCCGTGCCTGCCTTTAAGTCTGGAGCGCAGGGACCGCTCGCCCTTGGGGGACACGAGTCGGGCGTGGGCAGAATGGTTGATAATCTGGCGCTCACCGATCTGGATGGGAAAACAAGAACCTTGGGCGAACTCGCCTCCCACATTGGCTGCGTTCTTGCGTTCACAAGCGCGACCTGTCCCGTGAGCAAGCGGTACCTGCCCTCGCTCAAGGCGCTTGAGACAGAGCTTTCATCCGCGGGGATCCCCATGATTCTGGTGAACCCGTTTCCAAGCGAGTCGCCCGAATCGATCCGCGAGCAGACCGGGGAGCATCGGTTCAAGTCGCCCTACGTTCGGGACACAGAACGTGCAATTTCAAAGGCGCTCGGTGCGCGCTCAACTACCGAGGTGTTCCTTTTGGATCCGGTGAGAACGGTGGTTTACCGGGGGGCGTTGGACGATCAGTACGGTCCCGATTACAGCCGCCCCGAGGCTCGCCAGCATTTCCTGAGAGACGCGCTTAAAGCCCGTGCCGCGGGCATTGTTCCGTCGGTGCCTGCGACGACCGCGCCGGGCTGCGAACTGGATTTGCCAGATGATTTACCAACGGACGGCAAGTCCCGCGCCCCCGGCGGCGTTACCTACTATCGGGACATCGCGCGGATCCTGCAGCAGCACTGTATTCGGTGCCATCATCAGGGCGGGATCGGGCCTTTTTCGCTTGAGGATCTTGAGAGTGTAACCGACCGGACGGGGGCAATTCGGCGTGTGGTGGAAAGGGGGCAGATGCCGCCGTGGTTCGCTTCCGAGGCTGTTCCGAGCCAGCCGAGTCCGTGGGCGAATGACTGTTCCCTGCCTCCGCGGGACAAGGCCGATTTGCTCGCCTGGCTCTCTTCGCGCGAGCGTCCGCTGGGGAATCCGGCGGATGCGCCGATCCGTGTCCGTTACGCGAGCGAGTGGACCATTGGGGTGCCGGACCTTGTGATTCCGTTGAGCCGTTCCTATGAGATCAAGGCGCAGGGGACGATGCCCTACGTGGTGGATGTTGTCCAAACCGAGCTCACAGAGGCAAAGTGGGTCAGCGCGTATGAGATTATTCCCAGTGCACGCGATGTGGTGCACCACGTGATTGTAGACGTGTACGAACCGGGCGCGTCGGTAAAGGACCGCGAGGAGGGTGTGGGGGGGTATTGGGCGGCCTACGTGCCGGGAAACACCGCATGCGTTTACCCGAAAGGGTTCGCCCGCAGAATCCCCGCCGGAGCGCAGGTGAAATTCCAAATCCACTACACGCCCAGCGGCAAGCGCACCGAGGAGCGTCTCCGGATGGGGTTGGTGTTTTCGCGCGAGGCGCCGGAGTACGAGCTGCGCACGATCAGCCTCGCGAACCGGGGGATCTCCATTCCGCCGGGGGCTCCGGCGCATGCTGAAACGTTCAGTAAAACGGTTCCATTTGACCTTCCGGTCACGGCATTTCTTGCCCACATGCACCTGCGGGGCAGCGCTTTCAAGTACGAGGTGCGGTATCCCGATGGAGCGGCCGAGACGTTGCTGGACATCCCTCACTACGATTTTAATTGGCAGCTGCGCTACGCGAGAAAGGAGACCAAATGGATTCCCAAGGGCAGCACGATGACGGTCACCGCCGTGTACAACAACAGCGCCGAGAACAAGGCGAATCCGGATCCCAAAAAGTGGGTCAAATGGGGGAGCCAGACTTTTGACGAGATGATGATCGGGTACCTGGAGTACTTTGTTCCAGTTTCGGGTCCGCGCATTGGTGCACGTTAGCGCTGCAGCGCATACCAGACCGTCCTTTGGGACACGCGTTTGCGTGTATTGCTCCGGGCGCCGGCGCTGCTAGATTCGATTGATGCACGGACGTCTTTTATTGCTCGCGACGTGGTGCGCCGTCTCCACGGCGCATGGCGTGGATTTTGCAGCCGACGTACGCCCGATTTTTCAAAAGCACTGCATCAAGTGCCACGGTCCCGAAAAGCAGAAGAGCGGATACCGGCTTGATGTGGCTGAAATCGCACTCAAGGGAGGGGATCTTCACGCACCACATGTGATCCCAAACTCCCCGGACCAGAGTTCCCTGTTGCGGTATGTTTCCGGGGAGGATCCCGATTTCCGGATGCCTCCCAAAGGCGACTTGCTTTCCGCCGCAGAGATCTCGGTTCTGCGGGCGTGGATCGCAGAAGGCGCACAATGGCCGGAGCACGCCTCGGCGAAGGTGGCGAAGCCCGCGGACTGGTGGTCTTTGAGGCCGCTCGAAAGGCCGGCGGATCCGCAGTTGCGGCCTGGTGCCCCAAGCGGGGAGCCACACCCTCTGGACGCGTTTGTGCGTGAAAAACTCGATGCTGCGAAACTCTCGCCGTCCGAGCCTGCCCCACGCGCGGTGCTCTGCAGGCGGGTTTATTTTGACCTGACTGGGCTGCCGCCGACACCCGAAGAGCTTGATGCGTTTGTAGCGGACCGCGCCGAGGACGCATTCGTTCGGTTGGTGGACCGACTGCTGGCGAGCCCGCGGTACGGCGAGCGCTGGGCAAGGCATTGGCTCGATGTTGTGCATTACGGCGACACGCACGGCTACGACAAAGACAAGCTGCGTCCCAATGCATGGCCGTACAGGGACTATGTCATTCGTGCTTTTAACGAGGACAAACCCTACGCGCGTTTCGTCTCCGAGCAGATCGCCGGCGACGTGCTGTACCCCGAGCATCCCGCAGCGATCGAGGCGCTGGGGTTTCTGTCGGCGGGTCCGTGGGATTACATCGGTCACGCCGAGGTTCCGGAGACAAAAGTGGACGGGAAGATCGCTCGGCACCTCGATCGGGACGACATGGTGTCAAATACTCTCGGGACGTTCTGCGCCACCACTGTGCATTGCGCGCAGTGCCACAACCACAAGTTTGATCCGATCACGCAGGAGGATTACTACTCGCTGCAGTCCGTGTTCGCCGCAATCGACCGGACCGATAAAAAGTATTTTGACGATCCATCTCTTAACAGCCGCTACGAGGACCTTTCACGAAGGATCGTTGCAGGGGGCGATCTGGTTGAATCCACTGAAAAACAGGCGGTGAAAGAGGCGGGCAAAGAGGCCGAGACGCTCAGCCAGCAAATCAGCGAGGCGCGCAAAAAGAAGGCTCCGGCTTTGAAGGAGGGGGAGGCTCCGGCTGAACATGGCTATCACAGCGCGCTAAGCCAATCGCAGGAAACGCTCAAGTGGGTGCAGGTCGATCTTGGGTCGGAGGTTTTGTTGAAGTCCATCGCCCTCATTGGTTCGTATGATGACTTTAACGGAATTGGCGCGGGATTCGGTTTTCCGGTGCGCTTCCGGATCGAGGCGTCGAATGATCCTGCTTTTCAAACTGGCGTGCACTTATTGGCGGACAAGACCAAAGAGGACTACACGAATCCGGGCGTTGCTCCGCAAAAGTTCGACGCATGCGGGGAGCCGGTCCGCTACCTGCGGGTGACGGCTACGAAGCTTGCGCTGCGGGCGACCGATTACATTCTAGCGCTCGCCGAATTGCAGGCATTCAAAGCGGACGGATCCAACGCTGCGCGCGGCGCGAAGGTTACGGCACTCGACTCGATTGAGTCTGGCGCACGCTGGTCCCGAGCCAATTTGGTGGACGGGATTTATGCGGGATCCAAGGGATCCGCGGGGCCCCCCCAGCCGACTCTTGCCGAGCTTGAAAAGCAGCTGCTTGAACTGCTGCGTTCGAAGGCGAAGACCGAAACGGTTCAAAAGCTGTCGCAAACAAGGAAGGATCTTGAGGACGCCAAGAGAGAGATCGGCAAGTTTCCCGCCTCGAAAACCGTGTTTGCGGGCGCGGTGCATTCGGGAAAAGGAAACTTCAAGGGAACCGGTGGGGATGGCGGACGGCCGCGGCCCGTGTTCCTTCTGGCCCGCGGGCAGGTCACACAACCGGGTCGGGAGATGTTCCCGGGCGCGCTTTCGGCGTTGGATTTTCAACCGGGCCGGTTTGAGGTCGCGCCTAGCGCCCCAGAGGGGGAGAGGCGCGCGGCGCTTGCGCAATGGATTGTGGATCCGAAAAACCCGCTGACCTGGCGCACGATCGTCAACCGGGTGTGGCAGTATCATTTCGGCGCTGGCTTGGTTGAAACCCCGGGCGACTTCGGGCGCAACGGCGGTCTCCCGAGCCATCCTGAACTGCTGGACTGGCTGGCTGTCGAATTCCGCGACGGTGGCGGTTCCATGAAGGCGCTGCACCGGTTGATTCTCACGAGCAAAACCTACCAGCAGAGTTCCGCGGACCGCGCGGAGTTTTCGAAGATTGATTCCGGGAACCGTTTTCTTTGGAGGCAGAACCGGCGTAAGCTCGAGGCGGAGGCGATTCGCGACGCGGTGCTTGCGAGTTCGGGCAACCTGGATCTGACCATGGGCGGGCCCGGGTGGCAGGATTTTGTGATCGAGCATCCGGAACATTCCCCGCACTTTCTCTATGAGCGTTACGATCCCGCCGATGCGAAGACGTTCCGGCGTTCGGTTTATCGGTTCATCGTGCGCTCGCAGACCCAGCCCTGGATGACTTCGCTCGATTGTGCGGACCCCTCGATGCGGGTGGATCGCCGGACGGAAAGTTTGTCCCCCTTGCAAGCGCTGGCGCTGCTCAATAACGGCTTCCTGCTCACGCAGGCGGAGGCGCTCTCGAAGCGGGTGGCAGCGGAGCGCAATGCGCTTCCGGATCAGGTGCACCGGGCGTTCAGGCTTGCGCTTTCGCGCAGTCCCAGCCCAGCCGAGGCGCAAACGCTCGCAGCCTACGCTGGTGTGCATGGAATGGCGCAGACGTGCAGGCTCATGCTGAATCTGAACGAGTTTACTTTCATCGATTAACCCCGCTACTGCGCAGCAAATGAACCCGAAAAACCCCATGCAATCCGCCGCAGGACCCAGCTTGAGCCGCCGCGATTTCCTGTGGCAATCCGGAGGCGGGTTGGGCGGGATTGCGATGGCTTCGCTCTTCAACTCGCAGGAACAGGCCCGGGCAAACGAGGGTGCTTTCGCGGCCGTGCCCAAGGCGAAGCGTGTCGTGCAGTTTTTCATGGCGGGCGCGGCGAGCCATTTGGACCTTTTCGATTTCAAGCCGGAATTGGTGAAGCACCACGGCAAACCCAGCGATTTCGGGGAACCCGTTGAGGCTTTCCAAAACGGGCTCGGGCCTTGGTTGAAGCCGATCTGGGATTTCAAGCCCCATGGGGCATGCGGGAAACTCTTGGGCGAACCCGTTTCGGCGCTCGGGCGCGTTGTGGATGACATCGCATTTATTCACAACATGGTGAGCAAGTCCGGCGTGCACTCAGCAGCGACGCTGCTGCAGGCGACCGGGTTTCAGCTGCCGGGATTTCCGGGCGCAGGATGCTGGGTTTCCTACGGTCTGGGCTCGATGAATGAGAATCTGCCTGCGTACGTGGTCATGCCGGACCACAGGGGCTACGCTTCGAATGGCGTGAAGAATTGGGACAGCGCATTCCTTCCCGCGCAGCATAGCGGGACCGTGATTTATCCAGGAACCGAGACGCCGATTGCAGACTTGTTTCCGCACAAGTCCGGCAAGTTTGTGAGCGCGGAGGGCGAGGCGGAGGGGCGCCGTGTGCTGGATGCGTTGAATCGCAGGCACGCGCAGGAGCGGGTGGGGGATCAGCGTCTGGATGCAAGGATCCGCAGCTACGAACTGGCGGCGCGGATGCAGTTGGCTGCGCCCGAGGCGCTGGGGCTCAAGGACGAGCCGGCGCATGTGCTGCGGTTGTACGGGCTGGAGGGCGGACCGCAGACGTGGCCAAAGGAGATCAACGATCGGGAGGAGACTTTTTATTTCGCACAGCGCTGCCTCGCCGCGCGGCGTTTGCTGGAGCGCGGGGTGCGCTTCATTCAGATTTGGAGCGGCAACGACAACGGCTTTCCTCGGCGCAACTGGGATTCCCACGAGGACGTGAAGCGCGACCACGGGCCCTTGGCGACGGGGATGGCGCGCGGATGCGCTGCATTCATCCAGGACCTCAAACAGCGGGGGCTTTTGGAGGACACACTGATTCTTTGGACAACGGAGTTCGGCCGGATGCCTTCCTCGCAGGGGGACGGCAAAGGGCGCGATCACAATCCGTTTGTGTTCACCAACTGGCTTTGCGGCGGCGGGATTCGCGGCGGGATCACCCGCGGGGAAAGCGATGCCTGGGGGTACAAACCGCTGGACCGAAAAAATCCGACGCAGGTGTACGATGTGCATGCCACGCTGCTGCACCTTCTTGGGATCGACCACACGAAGCTCACAATCCGTCACAACGGGATTGACCGCCGCCTCACGGATGTCCACGGGCGTGTGATTCAGGAGATTATCGCCTGAGCGATACAAACATGCCGGCTGGTCTCTAAGCGAGCGGTCCAGTGAGCTGGCTCGAGAACGGTGTCGGTTTTGGCTCGAATTACGGGGTGATATCCTTGGGTGCAGCACCGCACATTATGCGCAATTTATTGTTGCCGCTTTGCTTCGTTGAGGTGTATTGCCAATCGCCTGAACTGATCTCCGCCTCCCACCCGCAAAATGAAAATACGCCCAACCTTCATTCTTCTTTTTGTCGCGGCGCTTGCCGCCACCTCAGTCTCGGGAGAGGAGATTGATAACAAAACCGCTCACGCGATCAAGACCGTGGACTCCTGTGTTCTAACGTGGCAATACACAGAAAATCCCTACTCAGCCAAGACGCCACCCTCGCTGAAACTCGCGGTCGGGGATTTGATCAAGTTACGGTTTTACGACCGTCCAGTTTCGACTGCGAATGATGATGGCAGCATGGACATTGCAATTACCGAATTCCGGTGTCCTGGTAGCGTTTTTTTAAGGTTCCGAAGGAGGGAGTAAAATGGGCCAACAAACTCGTTACTTCTGGTTCCAGGCACGCGCAGTATGTTTTTTGCCGTGTCACCAGACTCAAGGAAAAAATTGAGCTGGAAATGCTTGGTCGGGAACTCAAATCAGGCAATAAAACCTCGACCTTTGTTTGGTAAAAATCGGCGCGTTCTAATCCCAGTTAACTTGCAGTCGAGGGGTGTCCTGTGTTGGCCCCTCCTTGTTGGGAAATTTATGCTGCAGTGCCGGCATGACGCTGTCTGTTTGCTTCCACACAAATAAAACTTCCGAAGAAAGTTTTTGCATCTGGCGGAAACTCGGACGATTGGGGTGAGATAAAACCGACCATTCTCTGCGTTGACGATGATCCGGCGATGCTCGCGCACCATGCGCGCACGCTGCGAAAGCCTTTCCATGTGCACACCGCCCTCAGTGGAGTGGAGGGCATCGCTGCAATTGAGCAGGGTGGCCGCTACCCCGCAATCCTTGTGGACATGAACATGCCGGGGATGGACGGCATTGAGTTTCTGGCGCGTGCGGCGAAGATCTCGCCAGACTCGGCGTTTGTGATGCTCACGGGTAACGTGGACCAGCAAACCGCGGTGCGCGC
>JBILKY010000432.1:0-2740 GCA_044376395.1 Chthoniobacteraceae bacterium
CAAGTTGATCGAAACAGAATGAGCTTTAGTCCGTGTATGTTCAAAGGCCCTCAGTGAAGCTTGGCGTTCTACCGTTCAGCGCAAAAATTCAGCAAGCAAAAAACCGCAGTCCCCCCGTCATTACCTCCCATGAAAAAGCACGTCACTCGCCGCTGGATTTTATCCGGAATTTTAGCTTTGTGTTCAGCTGGATACGCGTCACTACCTGTTGAGGTTTCGAAGGACCAGCATGGTGGATTTAGCGTGAAGGTGGCTGGACAGCCGTTTGTCTCGTACGTGGTGCATGAGGCCAACAAGCCCTTTTTCTGGCCGGTGTACGGACCCACGGGCAAGCTGATGACGCGCTCGTTTCCAGTGGAGGAGGTGGCAGGCGAGAAGCAGGACCACGCTCATCATCGCGGGATAACCTTTGGTCATGACACCGTGGGGCTTGAGGGATGGACTCCCGCCAAAAAGGGTGAACAGGATGGACAGGTTGAAAATGCGAAAGGCGGCGGTGATTCTTGGACAGAGCAGAAGAGCTATGAGAGTTCTCTTAAAAATCCAAAGAGCGAGTGGGGCGGGAAGGTTCGAGTCGCGGGCCTGGCTCGGATTGTCCACAAGGAGTACAAGGTGTGGAAAAGTGAAGCAAACCAAGTCGAGATTGTTGAGATCTGCGAACACCTCGACGCCTCTGGAGTGAGGTTCATGACCGAGGAGCGGCATTTCATTTTCAGAGCCACCAACGAATGGCGATCGATTGATTTCAATCAGGATATTATCGCCAGCGACGGGCTGATTCGCTTCGAGGATCGCAAGGATTCTGGCCTCTCGATTCGGGTTCCATCATCGATGGCAGTGGAGGCCAAGCAGGGTGGACGGATCATTTCCAGCGATGGTTTGTTGAACGAGGAGGCATGGGGGAAACCGGCAAAGTGGTGCGATTATCAAGGCCCGGTCGCTGATGAACTGCTTGGGGTTGCTTTTATGAGCCATCCATCGACTTTCAAGTTTCCGGATCGCTGGCATGTTCGTACCTACGGTCTGTTCGCAGTGAATCCATTCGGCACCAAAGTTTTTGACAAGGAGTCTCCCGAGACGCCCACGATTATTCCCGCTGGAGACAGGCTGCGGTTGCGCCATCGCTTTGTATTCCACAAGGGCGATGAGAAGCAGGCGGGAATCGCTGGCTTGTACGAGGCGTACGTCAAGGAGGCGCGCTAGGGTGCGGTGGCGAACTTTTGGATTCTGAAGATCGAATGGGGTTCCGGTTTGGTGATCAGTGCGGTGTCAGCATGCTTGCCTCAAAAATTTTATTACGATCAACCCATTGAAATATAAAAGTTTCTAAGTGTGATTAGGACTGGTCTTTCAACGCGAACTCCGTAATGAGGCTTTAAAAGGGTTCGAATCGGGTAGGCGTTCATTGCGCTCCACGGTGGCTCGCTAGATATCGGCGAAATTGAAAAATGCATTCAAATTAGACACCTTATGTCTCATGACTCGCTTTTTAGTACTCGTATTCCTGACACTCGGGTTCTCCGCAAATGCAGCGATGCAGTCCGATGTCATCGTTTATGGTGCGACGCCTGGCGGATTTTGCGCCGCGATTGCCGCTGCGCGTGAAGGTGTGTCGGTGATCTTGCTCGAGCCCACCGGGCACGTCGGCGGAGTAAACACGGGTGGATTGAGCTTCTCGGACTCGAATCAAACAGTGAGGAGCACCTTGCGGGGCCTTTTTGAGGAGTGGCACTCCCGTATCGAAAAAGACTATCAAGACCGTGGCGTGCAACTACCGTATCAAGTCAGCGTTAAGGATCAAGCCCACTGGACTTACGAACCGCATGTTGCGGCGAGAGTCACTCATTCAATGCTGGCAGACGCTGGCGTTAAAGTGATGACGCGAAGAGTGTTGAGGCAGGTCGAAAAAAATGGGTCTCAGATCATACGCATTAAAACCAGTGACGGCGATTTCTCGGCGGGCACATTTATCGACGGCACGTATGAGGGCGATCTGATGGCAGCCGCTGGCGTGACCTGGACGATTGGCCGCGAGGGCCGCAGTGACTTTGGCGAGTCGCTCGCAGGTAAGCAGTACCCGAAACCGCGCATGGCGATTTCTGGTCTTGGAGGTAACGGTGATCCGCTTCCGCTGATCACCACAACGGATGCGGGTGCCGAGGAAGGAGGAGACCGCAACGTGATGGTTTACAGCTTCCGCCTCTGCGTCACAAAAAATCCTGCAAACCGTGTTTCGTTTCCGAAGCCTGCGAATTATGACGGCTCGCGATTTGAGGTTGTGCGTCGTTACTTCGCTCAACAAAAGCGTCCGCAATTGCCTTGGGACTTTTATCCGTTGCCGGGCCAGAAATTCGATGCGAACAACGGGATCGGAAAGCAGTTTTCGATGGGGTTGGTCGGCGGTGGTAACAGCTGGTGTGACGCGGACGAGGCGGTGCGAGCGAAACTTTGGGAGGCGCACAAGCAGTACACCCTTGAGATGTATCATTTCCTGAGTAACGACCCAGCGGTTCCAGCTGAAATCCGAGAAGAGTATGTCCAGATTGGCTTGTGTCGGGATGAGTTTCCCGAATACGAACACTGGTCGCCGCAACTCTACGTGCGCGAGGGGCGTCGCATGGTTGGTGAATACGTTTTGTCTCAAAGGGACATCAAGGAAGAGCCGCACAAGCACGATGCGATCGTGGTGTCGTCATTCCCGATTGATTCACACGACTGCCAAAGGGTGGGCGCTAGTTTG
>JBILKY010000150.1:0-8872 GCA_044376395.1 Chthoniobacteraceae bacterium
CTGGCCAGTGCGCGAATGCCGCCGCGCGCACGCCGCCCTCCCAGAGGCTCCCTTTGAATCCGGTAAGCGGAGTGTTGTCAGTGGCCGGCGGTCCGCCGTTGTCGGACGAGAACACGATCAGCGTGTTTGATCCCCGCCCTGTTTTGCCGAGCGTCTCAGTGATCTTGCCGACCGCTTCGTCAACGGCGGAGAGCATGCCCGCGATTTTTTGACGGCTGCCGGCAAGATTTGCGTACGGCTTGAGATACTCCTCCGGTACCTGGTGCGGACTATGGATTCCGTTGAAAGGCACGTACAAGAAAAGCGGCTTGTCCGCGGGTTGCTTTTCGATGATGCGGCACGCTTCATCCCGCAAAAGATGGGTGGTGTAACCCTCCTCTTTGAGCTGCGCGCCGTTACGGTACCAGTCAAGGTCCTCGCCGCGCTTGTGGGTGAAATAGTCCAGCGCGCCGAAGTAATGCCCGTAATGATGGTCGAATCCGCGCGCGAGCGGAAGGTACTCGGGCTTGAACTCGCCCAAATGCCATTTCCCGACAATCGCAGTCGAATATCCCGCGTCTTTGAGGGCGTTTGCCAAGGTCCGCTCTTTCAACGGAAGACCCCATTGCGCATGGGGCGTGACGATCGTGTAGACTCCGGTATGCGTTGCGTAACGGCCCGTCATCAGGGCGGCGCGGGTTGGCGAGCAAACCGGCTGCACATAGTGGGACTCAATCACCGTACCGCCCTTCGCGAGACGGTCGATGTTCGGCGTGAGAATGTCTTTGCCGCCGTTGAATCCGCAGTCTGCAAAACCGAGATCATCGATCAGAAAAAACAAAATGTTGGGCTTTGCAGGAACGTCGGCGCCCCGGCTTGCCGCCGAGAGGAAAATGCCGAAGAGGACTGCCGCTTGCGCGATAAGGTTGCGGTTCATGTGGAGGGGTGTGTTTGATTCAGGCGCGTGAAGACGCACCTCATGATGGATGAACAAGCCCGGCGGCGGAAAGTTGCGAGATGGCGAACCGATTGATCGCGCAGATCGCGGGGATGAGGGCAGCCGGTCGACTCCGTGCGTCGGGATTCACCCAATCCCGGAGTTGCACAAACGCCTGCCCGAGCGCGGCCGTCCTGCCGGCCCTCAACGGTTCGGGACCGTCGCCGTGACGTGGATGTCGTCGAGTTCGATGCCTGCTTCGCCGCCGTTCTGCATCCAAAGAAGCTTTCGCTTTCCAGCGTTGAAGTTTTCACGATTCAACGTCTTGGTCCAAAGCGTTCCACCTACGGAAATGTTCACCTCCGGGCCGAGGAATGTGAGCTGAACGTCACGCCATTCGTTCTTTGTCAGGTCGACTTTCTCCATCGGAAGAAATTCGTTCAGCCGGAAAACGCCGCTGACCTTGTCAGCGGGCCGGTTGTTTTGGCGGAGCGGATGGTGCTCGTCTTTTGAATGGGCATCCACCTCCAGCTGCACGCCGTCGCGCAGGAGTTTCACCCGCAGCATGTGGTCTTCGCTGCCAAAACCATCTTCGCCGTCCACGAAAAACCAAAGCATCCCGCCGTCACCGAGATGGCGGTACCGGAACGAGATCGTGAGGTCTTTTCCCTCCACGGGAAGGTAAACCATCGGGGGATATTTTCCGCCGCTGGAGCCGCGGGTCCACAGCACGCCATCGCGCACCTCGGTGTTTTTGTTCGGAATAGGCGTGGAAAAGCGGCTCGCATCGAAGTCGGCTCCGAATGTTTCGTGGATCGGGCGGATGGGCGCTGGATCCGCCGCTTTTGCGCACGCGATTTGCGCGAAGAGCAGGCCGACGATGCGGAGGGTGCGGTGTTTCATTGGATGTCCTGAATGACGCGGAACGGAGCGGTGCTGAAGGGCGGCGGCGGGGTTTAAAAATCCCATCGCTTTTTTCCGCCTTTTCCCTCGGCTTCGATCCAATCGATCTCCACCGTTTGTTTCTGCGCGGGAAAGTACAGTCGTAAAATCCCGATCGGGCCGGCTGCGGGAACGGCGACGCTGACTTCCTGCCAGTCTCCGGCGTTGAGGGAGTAGGAAACAGACGGTGGTTTGCCCGCGTCTTTTTCCGCGCCGGCGTTGATCCATTCGACCTTTGCCGCGCCGCCGGCCGCTGAGCGGGCGCGGAATCTCAGCGTGGCCGGTCCGCCGATGCCGGGTCCCACGCCCATGAAGGGGATGTCGTTCGCCGGGGTGATGGCCACCACACCGGCGTCCGTTTTGAAGTTGAAGCCGCGGGCTTTCCATCCCTGCAGTCCCGGGAATTCGTCGTTCTTGGGCTTCGCATCCGGGTTTTTACCGGGTGCCCCGGCTCCTGCGGCAATCAGCTTGCCGTGGTTGGGATTGCGTTCCGGGACGACGGCCTCCGTGTCTTTGAGAAAGCCGTTGATCAGCCCGTTGAGCTCGCGCACGGTTTCCGGTTTCTCTGCGGCGAGATTTTTGGATTCACCCTCGTCGTGTTTCAAATCGTACAGTTCGAAGCGATCGCTCCCGTCTTCGTTGTCCGCGTAAAAGCGGATGAGTTTCCAATCGCCCTTCCGCACATACGTTCCGGGCAGAAACCCCGGCATCAGCTGCGCCCCGTTCGGCGTGCCGTGCGGGAAATGGCAGAACACAATTTCACGCGGAGATTTTTTGCCAAGCAGCGTTCCGCTTTGGTCCATGCCGTCAAGTTTCACGTCCGCGTGCGGCCTGAGTCCCGCCATCGAAAGCAGCGTCGGATAAAAGTCTGTGCTTTGAAAAAGAGACTCGTTGACGGTGCCGGGTTTGATTTGTCCAGGCCACACGATGATGCAGGGTTCGCGTGTGCCGCCTTCGTACAGTGAAGCCTTGCCGCTTCGTTTCGGAAGATTGCTTGTCGCGGGCCGGTCCGTGAATCCCTCGGGATCCGTCGCCTTCGGCGGGTACGCGTATCCGCCGTTGTCCGAGAAGAACACGATGATCGTGTTGTCTGCAACACCCGCCGCGTCGATCGCTTTGATCAAATTGCCCACGCCGTCGTCCAAACTCCGGACCATCGCCGCGTAGAGAGGATTGTGCTGGGGATTTTTTTCATCGACGGTTTTTTGGAAGTGCTCGATGTAGTCCTTGCGCGCGGTCCACGGCGAATGGACGGAGTAAGCCCAGTAGTTCAGAAAAAACGGTTTGTCTTTGTGCTCGCGGATGAACTTGGCGGCCTCCTGCGACATGCGGTTTTCAATGTGCTCGCCCGGCTCTCCGACGATGGCAGGATCCGAGATGAATTTCCAAGGGGCGAGGTAGCTGGGCCCCGGTCCTGGCGCCCTCGGCGTGTGCGGGAAATCCACGTCGAACCCTTGGTCTTTGGGTTCGTAGCGGTCGTTGGGTGCGAGGTTGTGGCCAAGGTGCCATTTGCCGAAATGCGCGGTGGAATAGCCGGCTTCATGCAGCGACTCGGCGAGTGTGAAGTATTCGGATTTCAGGCGTGAGACGCTTTCCGCGCTGAGCACTTTCACGTTTGGAGCCGCGTTGATGAGTTTCTTTTGAAGCTGGACCTGCGGCAGATGGCAGACCGGCGCCGTGATCCCGGAGCGCGCCGGATACACGCCCGCGAGAATGCTGCTGCGCGTTGGAGAGCACAGGGGACTGGCCGCGTAAGCCTGCGTCATTTTCACGCCGCGCGCTGCGAGTGCATCAATGTTGGGAGTCTCGTAATACTTGCTTCCGAAGCAGTGCACGTCGTGCGCGCCGAGGTCGTCCGCGAGGATGAAAAGGATGTTAGGTTTCCGTTCCGCCGCGGTAGCCGCGGTCTTGAGTGCGAGAAGGGAGGCGACGATGAGAAGTGTGCGGTTCACGGTGTTGCGGGAACAGTGTGTGTAGTGAAATTTCAGGCCAGCCAGAAGAAATGGTGTACGCGGTTCAGTTCACTCGGGGTCTCAAGCCCGTTTCGCGGGATGCTTCTGAATGAAACGCAGGGAATCCGTGTGCGGTTGGAGGCCGAATGGAAAACGGCCCGGGATCCGCGTGCGAGGGATCCCGGGCATCAGAGCGTTGATGGGCGAAGCGGGCGGAGGAGGCCGTCAATGCAGCCTGCGCGCGTCGCACTACTGCATGAGTTTTTCGAGGCTCGGCGCGATGGCGTCTGCCCAGATCTGGTAACTTTTGGCGTTGAGATGCAGCAGGTCGGGCATCATTTCCTTGGTGAGCGTGCCGTCCGCCTCGAGAAACTTTGCGCCAAAGTCCAGATAGTGGACTTTGTTTCCGTCATGGTACTTGGAGATGATCGCGTTGACCGCCTTATTCTTGTCGCGGCCCGCGTTGTTGGCTTCCGTGGCTCCGCGCGGGAAGATCGCCAGCAGCAGAATCTTGGTCGCGGGAGTGCGTTTGTGGATCGCGTTGATGATGTTTTTGATTCCTGCGGCGACTTCTTCCGGAGAGTTTTCCTTGGTGCCGCTGTTGTTGGTGCCGATCATCATCACGACGGTTTTGGGTTTGATCCCGTCGAACTCGCCGTTTTCGACGCGCCACAGGACGTGCTGCGTGCGGTCGCCGCCAATCCCGAAATTGGCCGGAGCATATTTGGCAAAAGCCGCTTCCCAAATGGCGGGTTGGGATTTCCATCCCGCGGTGATGGAATCGCCGAGGAACACTAGCTGGGCTTTTCCTTCTTTGGCGATGGCGACGAAGGATTCGTGCGACTTCATGAAGCCCTCCTGGGGTGCGCCGGTCTTTGGATCCAGTTTCGGAGCTGCGACATCCGCTTTTTGGATCGGTAGCGGTGCGGGTGCGGCAGGGGCTGCAGCTGGTGCGGGTGCCGCGTTTTGTGCGATGACGTTGCCCGCGAGGAGTAAAACGGCGAGAGGGAGGATGAGGGGAGGTTTCATGGATGTTAGGGGTATGCCGACGGACTGTTCGCGTCCGGTTTTGCGGCGGGATCCATCGTTACTGCTGCAGCGTCCCGAGGGCAAGGATTATGGAGGGCAGCTTGGACGGGAGTTTTGTCATGATTCCCTGGCATTTCCAAATGAGGCATGACATTGGGCGCTCACGGCCCTTAAGCTGAAGCTGGTCTGTAAGACAGGACAACCGCAGGGCGCCTCTTGTCTCGAACCGCATCCTGAATCTCCACCCCATGAAACCACTTCGTTTTTTTACTCTCGTATCATTTGTGGCGCTCGCAACTACAGCGCTGGCGCCGCTCAGCGCGCGGGCAGATGGTTCCAAACCCGTCCGTGTTCTTCTCTTGGACGGTCAGAACAACCATAATTGGAAGGCGACTTCGCCTGTTCTGAAGCAGGCTTTCGATGCTTGCAGCCGCTTCTCGGTCGACGTCTACACTTCCCCGGAAAAAGGCGCCAACCAGGAAGCGTGGAATCAGTGGAACCCAGCGTTCTCCGCTTACGATGTTGTCGTGAGCAACTATAATGGACAGCTATGGCCGGATAGTGTTCGCGCCGCGTTCGAGAAATACGTGTCCGATGGCGGGGGTTTTGTGTGCGTCCACGCGGCCAACAACTCATTTCCCGAATGGCTCGAGTACAACCGCATTATCGGTATCGGCGGCTGGGGCGGACGAAATGAAAAGAGCGGTCCCTATCTCTACGTGCGTGAAGGAAAAGTCATCCGCGACACCGCGCCGGGCAACGGCGGTTCCCATGGAGCGCAGCACGAGTTCATGGTTGAATTGCTCAACACCAGCCACCCCATCACCGCAGGAATGCCCGCCCGCTGGCTTCACGCGAAGGATGAACTGTACGATTCTCTCCGCGGCCCTGCTGAAAACGTCGAGGTCCTCGCCTACGCGCTCAGCGACAAAAGCAAAAAAAATGAGCCCATGATCATGACTCTTTCCTACGGCAAGGGCCGCGTGTTTCACACCCCGATGGGGCACGCCGATTATTCGATGAAATGCGCGGGCTTTCAGTCAGTCATGCTGCGCGGCACCGAGTGGGCAGCCACCGGGAAAGTTACTCTTCCCGTGCCAAACAACTTCCCCGGTCCAGAGGCTGTGGTTTCAGTTCCCTGATCCGTGCCAACGGAACTAGCACGGTAATTACTTACAGGGCGCAGCGCGTGATTTTACTTTGAAGCAATGCTGGGCGAGCGAAGAGTCAATCCCCCGCGAGGACACTCAGCCACTCTTGAGCGTACGGGATGTCGCGGTAGCCCTCCATCTCTGGAGTGCCCCGCGTGAAGTGAACCGCCTTTGGATCGATCGATGCATCCGAATGGCCCTCCAGCCAGTTCCATGCTGCCGGAAGGCTGCCAATCAAGGAATCTTCCAGCCATTCGAACGCGTGCAGATTTCGTCCCGGCCTCGTATTGATCCAGCCCATCAGCGGTTGATGTGCCGGATGACCGCAGTTCCAGAGCACTAAACTAGACCAGTTTTTACGCCGGTAGTTGAGCTGCAACTGCCCGTCCATTTTGATCCCTTCCGGCGGCGCGTATTCATGCTGCACGACCTGTACCGCGCACTGCGGGTCGGCTAATGCAAGTAAATCGTTTATATCCGCCCGCCAGAGAAAATCGCAGTCACAAAACACCGCCCAAGGCGCTGCGCTCAGAGCGGGCGCCAGGAAACGAGTGATGGCGAATTCCGTCGACATCGGGGCGTCTGAAATTACATCCCACAGACGCCCCTCTCGTCGCTCATGGCGCCTCGTATAAAGCCCAAGCCCGCGCAAATGAGCCTCTACCAGCGGAGTGACCTTTGGCACGGTGGCGCAATGCTTGCGCATCGACTTAACGCAGACCTCGTATGCCGCATTTTCACGTGAATCAAATCCGACAAAGATTTCAAATTTCATAGATTGAACGGGAACGGCTTCAACGTGCTTTTCTGTGTGAGAGTTTAATCTGACTGAATCACCTTCAGGAGCGAATCAGCCTCTTTTAAAACCTGCTCCGCCGAAATCGACTTCATGGCTTCTTCGCAATGGGCGCATTTCCCTCGCCGTCCGCATGGAGAGCCTCCGGTGAAAAGATTTACGTGGTGCGCGTAGCCGGTTTGAGCAGGGGAAATGTATCCGCCGAAAATCACAATGGCTGCCGTTCCGAAAGCTGCGGCTGCGTGATGCAGTCCCCCCTCGGGAAGAATTGCCAGGCGGGCGTTCGAGACGACAGCACACGCCTGCCGGAAGGTTTTGGTTTTAATCACCTCGGCTCCTGGTAGTGCAGGCCTGTAGCGCGATGCAAACTGTGAGATGGAATATCCGCGGGCTCTCAATTCTTCGCCCAGCCGCAACCAATTGGCCCAGCCCCAGTCTTTGTTTGGACTCGCTTCGGGTTTGATGGCCGGCTCAAGCAGGATCCGGTTTGCATAGCGGGCGCCGATCTCAAGTTCTTCTTCCGTGAGACGAATCTCTCCCAGCGGACAGATCCAATCGCTCCAAACCCAACCTAGTCGGTTCTTCCCTGCGATATATCCGCGCGTGCCCGGACCATTCACGAGAGTCTGCACCCTGCCACCGTAGCGTGGTGGGGCAAAGCGGGGGTTGTGATCCCACACGCTGCTCCAACGTGGACGACCATGATGATCGAGCACACGCACTGGAAGTGCGTTTTTGCGCTGAAGACGCCGTGCGAGGCCCGTCACAATAATCTCGTCTCCCCAGCCCATAATTCACACCGCTGCTTGCAGGGTTCTCCATGCAACACCTTTTCGAAACTCATCCAAACTCCATTGCTGGCCCGCGAGGGCGGCCGCCCACCGAGCTCTGCCCTGTGGGTATACAGGCGACTCAATTTTCGAAAAATCCGAAAGACCCATCTGCGATGCAGCGCATTTTCCCGCGACGAAAACGGGAACGCCCGCGAGGAGCGCCTCGTTTGCAGCCGCGCTGGACCAGGTCACTAGTGCCCAGCAATCCACCAGTGCTTCACGCAAGGTTTTCGCAAGCGCCATCTTGTTGCTGCGCCAACCGCGGACTAGAATCGGGCGGTCCGTGTGGCGGCGAATTTGAGCGAGCCCTTCCTCCCACCAGCCTGATGGTTTGCCTGCGACTACAGTCATGTAAGTGTTTGATTGTACCACAACCACGATGTGACGCCCTGTTCTCTTCCAAGGCTTAAGCTCAAGGCCCATTTGTGCAAACCTCCGCCAGTCTGGGTGCTCGAAGCCCGTTGCTTGTATTCCGCAACGTACTGCTCGAAATAAATGTCCGCGTACTTTGTCAAAGTATGCGTTGTCGAGATAGTACCAGTCTCGGTTTTCCCTTCGGGCTTGCTGCCATAAGTGACGGGTTGGCTCCGTCACCCCAAAAAAACACGCAACACCCGCGCGCAACCTTTGAGGCGGCGGCTGGCAGACTCCTTGTCCACCCGCGCCTCGCACGAAGGCGTCGCAGACCACGCGAGCTTTCGCTTTGCCCTTCGCCGCGTAACCATGGATCCAATTCCGCGAAACGCTGGAACCCAGTGCTGTACAGTCGGGTGCTTTCTCTAAAGCCTCACTCCAATTCACCAGCGTCGCGTCGTAGCCGGACTCGTTCGAGCGCGACGCTCGCTCAACCATTGAGTGCCCCGAGAAAGCTCTGCTTTGGTTCGACGGATGCATGGGTGGGAGATCGCATGTTTGTGGATGTCGCGTGTTCCCGATGGTTGCTTTTAAGGTGCATAAACAAATGCCCAGGGCAATTTGACTATCCTATGCTGGCATACAAAGCTAGCCGCCATAGATTGCAAACTAGTAACAATTGGCAGCATAAGGCTGTATATAGTCAGCGGTATATTTCCTCATGAGAAACGCTGTCCTATTTACCTCAGCAGTTCGTACTGGAGGCTTTGGATGAAGTTCAGCGCGGGATCGTTAGAGCCCTGCACACGGGCGCGTTTACGTCCTCAGCGGAGCGCCTCCACGATGAGTTTCGCCACATCCCTGTGATGGCGCGCATGAGCGGCCTCGAGCGCCCGGTT
>JBILKY010000433.1:0-2736 GCA_044376395.1 Chthoniobacteraceae bacterium
ATCTCCGCCACGGAACGCCGCGATTTCACTTAGAAAAAAGCCGCCGATCGGGCCCTCGTAGTAGGTCATGCCCGGACCTTCGTTTGGGAGACTCGGGTGCGACGCAACCTCGATTCGCAACACACGGGCATCTTTGATGGGAGCCTTGCAGTTCAGCTCGTAGGAATCGCTCTTCGTAACGTCGCCGCTGCCCAGGATGAAACCATTCGGCTGCACCTCAAGATGCGCCAAGTTCGTTTGGATCGTACTCGGCTTGAGTATTGTCCAGTTCGAGATGCTTTTTTTGGTGTTGGAAATCCATTCAAGCAGCCTGTTGCGCATGGCCTGCTCGCCGCTGGGAAACTTCGCGGGCAGCTCCGCCGCGAGACGTTCGATTTTTTGGGCGTGCGCTGCGCGCTGAGCTGCTAGTTCCACAGTCTCGATGTGATACGCGGGTTCCTCGGCGTTGTTTAGGAGTGCCATGACGCCGAAATAGTCGCGGTGCTGAATTGGGTCGTATTTGTGCGTGTGGCACTGGCAGCAATTCAGGGTGAGGCCAAGCCACGTCGTGCCTGTCACGCTTACACGGTCGGTCATTGCGTAATAGCGGTACTCAAGCGGATCAATGCCGCCTTCTTCATTCAGCATCGTGTTGCGGTGAAATCCGGTGGCAATCAAATCATCCGGTGTCGGCTCCGGGAGCATGTCCCCGGCGAGCTGTTTGATACTGAACTCGTCAAACGGCATGTCCTGATTCAGCGCACGAATCACCCAGTCGCGATACGGCCAGATATTGCGGGGCCTGTCCTTTTCGTATCCGTTTGTGTCGGCGTAGCGCGCGAGGTCGAGCCAGCGCCGTGCCCAGCGCTCGCCGTAATGCTGTGAGGCAAGCAATCGATCCACAAGCGCCCCATACGCCTCCGGCGCGTTGTCGTTCACGAATGCATCGGCCTCCGCCGGTGTCGGAGGGATTCCAATAAGGTCGATATAAACGCGGCGCACGAGCGTGTGTTTGTCGGCCTCTGGCGAAAACTGGACGCCATGCTTCCCGAGGTTTGACCGGATAAATGCGTCGATCGGGTGCGCCTGATCGGCGGTCTCGGAACGCGATGAAGGCGAAGGAGGGATTTGCGGTGTTTTTAACCGAAGATAAGCCCAATGTTCCTGGTATTGCGCACCTGCGGCAATCCAAGCCTTCAACACTGCTTTGGCTGATTCCGGCAAAACCGACTTCGTGTGGGGCGGAGGCATGACCTCGTCCTCATCGGAACTGTCGATGCGCTTGACCAGTTCGCTTCTCGCGGCGTCTCCAGCGACAATTGCGACGTTACCGGACTTTCCCTTGCCGAGAGCGTTCTCGCGAACATCCAGTCGCAGCCCACCCTTGCGTCCGTGCTCATCCATGCCGTGGCACTTGAAGCAATGCTGGGCCAGAATTGGACGGACATCCCGGTTGAAGTCGACCTCGGCCTCCGGGCTTGCCGCAGAAGTGAAAGCGTTTGCCAAAAGCCAAAGCGTACTCAAGAGGGGCAGCGAAAGTGGGGGGGTGGATTTCATCGGAGCCGTTGGACCTCCAAGTAAAGATGATGCGACGCCGGTTTTAAAGCGGTAACAGGCAGGGCATATCCTGACTCAACAGGCAACCATGTCCAGACGAGTAAAGTTCCGGGCCGGCTCCGTCAGCTGGCATAACCTCGCTCACATGCCCTTGAGACTGCGCACCGAGGAATGCCCGCAGACTTCCGAGTACAGCGAGGAACCTCCGGTTTGAGATTTTCGGCCGGCCGCGCAGGTTTGTAACTGAACTGCGCGGGACGTCAGCGCGTCGTGTCGAGACTGGCCACCGGCACTACGGCGAGCTCGTTCGCTGCATGACTTTTGTGCGTGTAGCCGATGTAGAGGTTGCCGTCGTGCTCAATTGCATACGGATAGCTGAAGTCCACCTTCGCTCCAGACACACCGGGGCCCTCGGAAAAGAGCGAGCGCCGCACGATGAATACCTTACTGAAAACCGATTCGCCCGGCCTGCTGACGGCGATGGTCAGGGGGGAGCGTGCCCCGCCCGTGTTGGCGGTGTTGGTACACACCAGAAAACGCTGACCGTTGCTGAGGGTTCCCGCATACGGCTTGCTGGTTGCCATGGGAAGGTTCGAAGGAGCAGAGGGCGTCCAGTTCCGCCCACCATCCTCGCTGATCGAGAGCAGCGCGAGCGCTTTCTGGCCGTAACGGGAGATATTGAGGATCCGCTTTGCCTCCACAATGACCGTGGACTCGCCCCAAATGGAGCCGAGATTCGGTGCAACGGGAAGGACTACCAGATCCCAGTTTTTAAAATCATCACCACGGCTGATCGCCACCGCCGGCAGGTTGCCTGCTTCACCGTAACTGCCACCAATACGAAACCCGGACATGATCCAATTGCCGTCCGCCATTCTCAAAGGCTCTTGCATTGGCCAAAACCCGTCATTCACGACAGGCCCCATCGGCTCCCACCGCTCGGAGGATTCATTCAGCACATACGCACGCGCATGCACACGGTGGTAAGGTTTTGCGTGAGCATAGAACGCTCCCATGAAAGCCCACAGTTTGCCGGCGTGAGAGAGAAACACACCGTGGCTCACCGCCAGCTCCCCCTCGCCAGCATCCATCACCACGGGAGCGCCCCAGCTCTTGCCTCCGTCGCTACTCACGCGAACGTGCGCCTCCTCAGTCGGCGTATTCTCCTCGCCTTGGTTGTATCCGTAGGAAGCGAAGAGC
>JBILKY010000434.1:0-2733 GCA_044376395.1 Chthoniobacteraceae bacterium
GGCTAAAAACTCCGCCTGAACCCCGCTGTGCACATCCTCGGGGCGCCCACGCCCGTTGCTCCTGTGGCATCGAGCCGCGTTTGGATTTCGCGATCGAACGCGTTTTCCACCGATACAAAAATATCCAAATGCTTTCCGATGCGCTTGCTGAGGCGCGCATCGAGTGAGACGTAGGAACTGAGACGGTACTGGTTGGCGTCATCGTCAAACTGCCCCCCCGCGTAGCGCAGGGTGGTGTTCCATTGCCACGATCCATGCTCGCCGCTGACCCGCAGGTTTCCCTGGTGGGTCGGAACCTGGGGAAGCAGACGGCCTTCGAGTCCGGGCTGCACCGTGCATCGCTCCACTCTGCTACGTGTGCAGAGCCACCCTGCATTCAGGGTGAGTCCGTACGGAAGATCCTGCTCAACTCCAAACTCAATGCCACAGACCGAGGCGCGATCGATGTTTTCGCGCCTCAATCCCGCGCCGCCCGCTGGGATAGAGCCCCAGTCAGCATAGGTGCCCGGTCCCTGCACGATTGTGAGGTTGGCGATTGCGTCAGTCATCTGGTTTGCAAACGCCCGTATCCGGAAGCGTGTTTGGTCCACGGGTCGATATTGCAGCGCCCAATCCGCGCCGAGGTTTTTTTCGGGCTCCAAGCCGGCGTTGCCGATTGTGATGTCGTTGCGTACACGGAACGGTCGGTAGAGTTCGTTGAGCGTTGCGTTGCGAACCCCGAAGTAGGTGGATGCCGTCGTCTCGACGGTTTTCGATGGGACCCATTTTAAGGCAAGACTAAGCTGCGGATTGATGTGCGTTTTCTCAGAAAACTCACGCCTGGCAGTCGTGGAACCATCACTGATCGTACATTCGCGCAGTGACCCGGAGTGATCCCTCTGGACGTCCATGCGTGCACCTGCCTCGATCTCAAACTCAGGGTTCGGTCGCCACGTGTCGTGGAGAAAAAATGCCGCGCTCGATTGGCGGCCGCCCGCTTCGCGTTGCTTTGTGAAAGCGCCTCCGCTGTAACTGAAACGTTCCCGCGTCACGCCCTCCCGCGCGGTGAGTTCAACGCCGGATCGCAGTTGATGTGTTTCGCCGAGTGGAATGCGGAAGCGTTGAATCCATCCCCACTGGTTTGAGGGCACGGCGAATTGATCGAGGGTCGGAGTTTCCGACTGACGGTTGGGTGCGACGCTAGTGAACAGACTCTCGAAGTCGCGCTTTTGCGCAAAAACAATTGTCTCAGCAGCCCAGTCTTGGGGGCTCACCTCGCGTGTGAGGCGCATCGAAAAATCGAGGGCTTCCCCCGAGTTCGTCGCCAGCGGCGTGCCGTTTCCCCGGCTTTCTCTCGAGCCTTGCGCGCGCAAGGTGAGCTGCCAGTCGCGCGCCTCCGAAAACGCATGGCGCAAACCGGCATCAAAGCTTTGCTGCATCGAGTCGGCGCGAATGTCCACAGGCCCGCGCGTGGTTTCGCTGACGACGCGGTACCCGCGGAAGTCGGATTCATGCACGGTCCCGAAGATTCGCGTCCGTGCGTTCTGGAGATCCGTGGCGAATGACAGTCCAGCCTGGTGCCTGAGACGGTCTCCGGCTGCTGCTTCAATTTGGGCGAACGGTGCGTCTGTGAGCACGCGTGAATCCATCGCGATGACGCCTCCAAGCGAGGCGGTCCCCCACGGACTCACTCCTCCTCCGGGGATCATTCGCACGCTTGAAAGAGTGCTCGGTAAAAAACGGTTCCAGCCGATCCAGCCTCCGAACGGGTCGTTGAACGGCACTCCATCGACTAGGAGCACAGAGCGGCTTGCACCGTTCGGCCCGACGTTTCCGAGGCTCACGCCCTGCGTGGTCGGATGGGCTGCAATGCTGTCGGTTCTGCGGAAAAGACGGAACCCGGGAGTGTCGCGCAGGATGTTGTCGAGCGTACGCTGCGGGGCGCGATCGAGCGTGTCCGCAGAGATGAGGATTCCGCCGTTGGAACTTGCGGCGCTCTTTGCTGAGAACGGACTGCTCCAGACGGTGAGGGGCGGTAGCCGATAACTGCCACCCGCAGGATCAGATGGACTTGCCGCGGCGGTGCCAGCCCGGGTGTCACCTCTGTCTTCGGCGGCGCGAAGCATCGGTTGAAGCAGCGGGTTAAGCAGCGTGCATGAATACAGCGTCAGTGTGCAACGCCGTATGGCGCGACCAAGGCTGCGACCGGCCTTGCGAGAGGTGGCGGGCGTAGTGGAGTCGGCGGGAGTTTGGCGGGCGGGGGATGGCACTCCTGCGAACTGTGTCACGGCAAACAGCGGAAGTCAGCATCCGAGCATGCGGCTTCGCTCGGCGGTCCGGGTGCAAGGAGCGTGGCGCGCTGAAAACGGCTCATGGCAGTGGTTGAGTTTACGGCAAAACAAGGGTGTAATTCAAAGGATGAAATTCATGCTTCAAGTCTTGCGCATGTTTGTTGCGCTTCTCGGGTGCGGCTCGGCGCTTTACGCTCAGGGAGTGAGCGCGCAGACCAAAATCAAGGTCGCCTGTGTGGGCGACAGCATTACACAGGGTGTGGGAGCCAAGAACGGGGACTCCTATCCATCGCAGTTGCAGCGTCTGCTGGGCGATCTATACGAGGTGAAAAATTTTGGGAACAGCGGGTCGACCATGATCCGTTCCGGGGATAGGCCCTACCAGATGCAGGCGCAATACAAGGGCATGCTTGAGATGAAGGCCGACATTTATGTGGTGAAACTCGGCACCAACGATACAAAG
>JBILKY010000151.1:0-8851 GCA_044376395.1 Chthoniobacteraceae bacterium
AAGCTGATTCGGGTCCGCAGCGGGCTCGCTCAATGACGGCTCCGGCAAATCCTCGAGCGTGGCCATCAACGGCGAAGCCGCCGGGTTCAAAGCGGGCCCAGCTGCGGCTGGCACTACGGCTGGCACTACGGCTGGCGAGGGAGCTGCGGGCCGCTGCGCCGGAGCCGGTTTTTCCACCGAAGCCGAACCCGACGCTTCCACTGATACCTCCGAATTCTTCTGCCGAGCTGCTGTCTCAACCGGCGCGGGCGCAGCAGGCGTTGCAGCAAGCGTTGGTGTCGCAGAAGAGGAATCCGCCGCAGGCGCGCCAACCGCAGGCGGCGCTTCGGCCACAGATGGAAGGAATATGGGCAGAAGCGCGCATGGGATGAACAAAAGCCCATTCAACGCGATCAGCGGCGCAAAAGCGTTCCAAGGCTCCGGCATCACCGCCCCGTCGTAGTAACCGCCCATCAAGGCGAAGACACTCGCTGTCCGGACAAAAGACTCACTAAAACCCTTCGTTGCGCCCGCCTGCTCAAGGACAATCGCCCACGAGGCGATGTTGAGCATTGCGAGTCCCAGCAACTTCCAAAGCCGCATCACATGATGCGCCCCACCAGACCCCTGTCTCGCCGGAGCAAACAGCGCGCACAAGGTCAGGTTGGATGCCAGAAGAAAGAAGCCCAGAACCAAAATGTCAGGTGAACTCATGGATTACGAATGGAAGAAAACTCGCCCAAAGACGGCAACAGGCAAGACCCAATCCAAACACACATTCCATTTCTCTTCAAACCCGCCCACCGCCCTTTTTTCGTCGACTCCGAGCTCCTCGCGCATTCCACACTTCTTTCAACCCGGCGGCCGAGCGCCTCCTCTCCGCCCGATTCCTTCCGGGTCTTTCCTTTTTTAAGCGGTTCCTTGGCCGACTGCGACCTTCTCGATCATTCTTTCGAGATCCGCTGAAAAGCAACGGGCATGACTGTCACCGCCCCACCCGGGGTGGAAAAAGTAAGGCGTGTGTTTCAGTGCTTTCTCGGCAGCGACACGGCACTCGACGTATCGCCCAAGGCACCAGCCAGCCAAGATGCTTGGCGAATAAACGTCCACGATGTCCTTGTAGAAATCAACAAGTCTGAGGCATACGGGTCTGTTGGGGTCGCGCTCAGGGAAAAGATCTTGCTCTCACGCTTTTTTCTTCCGCTTTTTTTCGCCCGCTCGATCAGTTGGCTTGGCGGCCTCTTCAAACAGTCGATCCAGCTCCGGTGGCCTGGCGTCTTTGAATTGATCCAACGCCAACTCCAGCTTTTCCTTCGCCGCGGCCGCCGGACCTTCCAATGCCCTTCCGGCCAGATTTGTCTTCTCATCGACATCGCGCGTAAGATCAAAAAACTCGCCCGTGCGGTACAGCTTGTAGTGCACGTCGAAAGCGTATTCGCGAACTGTCTTGGCTGCGTTTAATCGGGGTGAATACCACGAGTAAAGCCACTCGCGGGGCCGGGGCGTTTCACCGCGCAACTGGGCGGCGAAACTCACGCCATCCACGTTGGCGGGAACCTTCACCCCCGCAGCCTCGCAGATGGTTGGTAGAAAATCCGTGCTGCTCACAAGGTCGCCGCAAACCCGCGGCTGCTTGATCACTGCCGGCCAGCTTGCGATGAGCGGCACGTGGGTGCCGTTGGCAGTCGTGCGCCCCTTTCCTCCGGAATATTCCGCACCCTTGAAACGGCTCTTCACCGCGGGCGATGTTCCATTGTCTCCAAGCACCATGAGCAGCGTGTTTTCACGCAGCCCCAGCGCCTCAAGTTTCGCTGCCACCACACCGACCAGTTTGTCCATGTGGGCTGTCATGGCTGCAAAATGTTTCACGTTGTTCTGGGCAGAGGCACTGTTTGTTTTCGGATCCCAATCAGCGCTGTCAGGCGTGGGCTGAAAAGGGTCGTGCGTGAGAATCATCGGGTAATACAGGAAGAACGGCTCGCTCCGATGCCTCTCGATGAATTCGAGCGCAAAGTCATTCACAAGATCCGGACCGTATTCGCCGTCATGAAAATCCCGCTCTTTTCCGTTGTACTCGAGTCCGGGGTTTGCGTAGCGCACGGGCCTGCGGGTGTGCTGCCACAGGCAGGATTCGTCAAAACCGAAATGCTGCGGAGAGTCGACTTCGTGCCCAAGCTGCCACTTTCCGCAAACGCCCGTCGCATAGCCGGCCTGTTTGAAGAGATTGCCGAACGTGATTTCCGAGCGCAGCAATGTGCCGAAGTTCACGTAGTTTCTCACGTTGTAGCGACCCGTCATGAGCTGTGCCCGCGTGGGCGTGCAAAGCGGTTGCACATGGCAGTTCTCAAAACGCATCCCGGACGCTGCGAGCGCGTCGAGGTTCGGGGTCTGATAAGATTCGCCGCCATTGGCCCCGACGCACTCGTACCCAAAGTCATCCACCATGATCAAAACAATGTTCGGCCCTGCTGCTTGGAGCGAAGCGGTGAATGCCAGAAGTGCCAGAAGCGCGAGGCGTGCAACGAAGACGTTTTTCATGGGGGGTGGTCAGGGGGAAATATCCCAGTGGATGAAATACCGCCCGACGGCAAAAGTTGCTTCCGGCAGGAAAGCGGAGCCCGCCGCGCCGCGCCAACGGCCGCATTTCGGATATTTTGTTACAAGCATTTCCCTTCCGCGGGGTTTCCACTATACCAACCGCCATACCTCACCCCAACGAACTGTTTATGCGCATCCACCCCCCGCACCGTCTTCTGGCCGTCCTTCTTCTCGGAACCGGTCTTCTCTTCACCACAGACCTCCAAGCCGCCCCGAAGAAGCTCCTCGTGGTTACCACCACCGCGGGATTCCGCCACGGTCCGGCCATCGAAGCGGCGCAGAAAGTCTTGCCAGAACTCGCAGCGGCCAGCGGCGGGGCGTTCACCTTCGAATTCCTCAAAGATCTTGGGTCAAGACCCAGTCCGGGCCGTCCGCCTGAACGCGGGCCGAAAATGACCGACGCCCAGTGGGAGGAAGCGGAGGCGAAGTTCCGTGATGCACTTGCAAAGGCAAAGACGGACGGCCCCGTCTGGACCGCCGAAGTGAACGAGTTGTTTGCGCAAAAACTCAACTCCAAGGCGCTCGCTGATTTTGACGGAGTGATTTTCTGCAACACCACCGGCGACTTGCCGCTGCCAGACGGCGAAGCCTTCCGCTCATGGGTTCAATCGGGAAAAGCGTTCATTGGGATGCATGCGGCGACCGACACACTCAAGGCGATGCCGGCGTATACCGAAATGATCAACGGCAGTTTCGCCGGCCACCCATGGGGCGGCGGCGGAACCTACACGTTCACCAATCACGAACCGTCGCACTCGACTGTAGCGATGTTCCCAACCGAGTTCCAATGGAGTGACGAGATCTACCAATACACGAATTTCAATCCAGAGGCCGTCCGTGTGCTTATTAGTTTGGACATCGGAAAATCGCAGCCGCACGCGCCCTATCACGTTCCGGTCTCTTGGGTGCGCAAGGTCGGAACCGGACGTCTTTTCTACACCAATTTCGGCCACAATGCCTCCTCATGGACCAACGAGTCCTACCAGAAACACATCGTCGCGGGCATCCGCTGGGCGCTCAACCTCGCCGACGGCCCAAGCGAACCGAACCCCGTTGTGTCAGCCCAGCAGGCCATCAAATCCTTCGTGGCCACCGCGGCAACCGCTCTCTCGGTAGACGGCGCGCAGCTTGAAAAGAAGGGCTTGGCGAAGGCCGCCAAGGACCCCCAGTGGGCTTTGAAGTTCCGCGCCGCCGCAGACGCCTACCGCGCTCTCCCGGCGCCGAACGCCAAAAAAGACGCTTCGCCGGCCGATGTTGAGAAGGCCAAGACCGAACAGAGCAACATGCTCAAAAAACTGCTGGGCGAGATCGAGGGTTGATCCCGAAGCGCCCTGCGGGCGCATTCCGGCGGCGGATTTTCAACAAAAATCGTCCGGTCTTCCGGGCGGTTTTTGTGGCTTACTCGGGCGCGACACAAGCCAACCCAAAACCATCTCCCGCCCATGAAACGCCTCGCCCTCGCAGTTCTATCCGTCGCGGTCGCAATCGGTCGCGCGCATCCCGCCTCTTGCGCTGAACCGGCGGGCGTTTTGCGCGTCCTTTTCCTTGGACACGACAGTCCGCACCACAACAGCAACGTGTACGAACCGCTGCTCGCAAGCGCGCTGGAAAACGAAGGAATCCGCTTCGATTACTTCACCAAAACCGACTGCCTCACCCCGGACACCCTGCAGCGCTACGATGCGGTCATGCTCTACGCAAACCATGGACGGATCACACCCGAACAATTCGACGCGCTGAATGCGTTCGTGCAAAACGGACACGGCTTTCTGCCGATCCACTGCGCGAGCGCGTGCTTCGGGCACGAGCGGCGTTTCGTATCGCTGGTCGGCGGCCGTTTCAAATCGCACAAGTCAGGCGTGTTCAAACCCGTGATTATCGCCCCTCAACACCCGATTTTTGAAGGTGTGAAAGAATACGAAACATGGGACGAGACGTACGTGCACAGCGATATCAATGCCGAAAACCGTGAACTGCTCATGGAGCGCAGGGAAGAAAGCCACGTCGAGCCTTGGACGTGGACGCGCACGGAGGGAAAGGGCCGCGTGTTCTATACCGCGAGCGGCCACGATGAGCGCACTTGGAAAGACCCGCAATTTCAGCGGATGCTCCGCAACGCGATCGTTTGGAGCGTCGGCGACGAACGGAAAGGCGCGTGGGAAAAAGCCCGTGCGGCCCGTCCGTAGATCTGGAAGCTGCCCGCCCGCGCGTACTGCCATCGCAGACACGCCACAACCGAATACCTCAGTCAAAATCGGGCCTCACAGTGGCAAGGAACTCAATCTACGATTTGCAGAAGTAAGACAATGAGGGCGAAATAGGCTCTGAGGGCCTGTTAACCTGAATTTTTACCTGTTTTTGAGAAACGCCATCAGCACCTCAGCCATCGGCGTCTGTTTGGTTTCAGTGCCTCGATCTTCCGAGGCTTGTGAGGGTGCGAAACGATGCACTTTCATCCTACGGTGTCCTGCGAAAACTCTGAGGTGTATAAACTCTGATGTGCCCTCCCGCCGCCGATTCATGCAGTACCAATTCCGAGCCGTTGGGAGGAATTTCAAGGTAGACAGACCCGTCCGGAGGAATGATGAACTCCTCCAACTTATGCAAATTCGCGCGATCCCAAACTCGGATCACGCCACCCGTGGATACTGTGACCAGACGGGGCAGTAACGGATGCCACGCCACTCTCGCCACCGAATCCTCGTGCGCACGAAATTCAGTTTCAACTTCCAACGTCTGGGCATTCCGAATTCGTACACGTTTGTCTGCCCCGGCCTCTGCAATACGAAGGCCATCCGGTGAAGCAGAAATCCACTTTGCGCTGGGCGCCGTTGCCGTTGCCAGCAAAGACCCGGAGTTTGTGTCCCAAAGGGCAATTTGAAGCAGTTCTCCGGAAACCTCGTCGGCACCCGCTGCCGTATTTTTTAAAGCAAGTTCCGCTACGCGATTGGAGCCTATCCACACTGGGGAATAGGCGTCATTAAACCCGGACCGATTTTTGATCTCCGTTAAAATTCGGCCTGTGGAAAATTCGAACACGGCACGCCCTGTCCACACGCGATCCTCGTTTGGATGGATTTTCCAAGCTCTCGAAAGTGAGGGAATCGTTTTTGAAGCCCAAAGCTCCTCTAATTTAGAGAGATCCGAGGCAAACTGATAAGCTGCGTATTTTCCGCTTTCTTCGAAGATCAATCTTGCCCCATCCGAACTGCCACAAATCCGATGACTGGCCCCGGGCTTTTTCCACAGACCCCTTCGCTTGGCGTTATTCTCATCAGGCCCCTCCCATAGCCCAATGGCCGGGAGGGATGGCTCGTGTGTGACAACCTTGGAAGTCTTCTCAAGGCGCGTACCAGAGTTGATAGAAGTAAGAAACAATTTTGGCGCGGAGACTGGACGCTTCCACACTTTTAATGCTTGTGGGGTGTGGAGAGCAATCACCCCTGATTTCGCTTTTGGCCGACTACACTTATCCACGGCGTGGAACGGTAGACTTTGAGACAATCGACCCGATGTGGCGTCGCGAATCTCCATCACCAAGGTCTCCGGCGATACTCTCCCAAGAATCGCAAAAAAATCACCTGGCGGGATCAATGCAACCGCTCCATTGCCGAATCTGGGAGTCACCTCAAATCCAACGTTCCCAGTCCACGGATCCAGCGCCCGAACCTTCTCACCTCCATACATAGGAGAGAAGAATCGCTTCCAATCGGTTGATCCCGTGGAGTTGTTCGCCCAGTTGGGATGAATACGCGCTCCTGCCCTTGTTCCTGAGGCTAGTAGGGTGCCTGAGAACGCTTCCCGTCTTTGCGTTTCGCCTCCAGCGTGACCGATTCCCAACAAAACACTTTGCTCGTCTTTGCTGAAATCAACGAGGTGCCCGGGTGCGTCCCACAAAAGCTTACCAGAGGAATATTCCCAAACTTGAACCTTTCTAGTCCCAGCACCGGCACCTTGAACATCGCCTTGAACAGCGCAAATTGAACCATTCACTAAAATTTGCCCGAGGCCGCCGTTTCCCGTACCCAATCGAACGGTGTTTTTCAAGCGCCCGACCGTCACGAAGTCAGCCAGCCTGCAAATTTCGACATTTGAATCGTTACCTGCCCTGAAGCTGATTGCGACCAGAGTTCCGTCTCTGGAAACTCCCATAGGCCCCTGCGATGACACCCCTGCGGGATTGAACTTCCAAATCGATTGCAACGTTCCGCTGGTCACGTTTAGTGCAAACAACTCTCCATCGCTTCGCAGCACCAGCATCCGTTCGGGCTCGGAAGGCCAGTCCTCCAAGCCAACCCATGAAAGACCGTCTGGGGCATTCAGCGTGAACGTGGCTGTGTCGATGCGATCCCGAAGGTAACTCCAATCCGGCGTTCGCAGATCCTCAGGCACATCACCAAGGGCTCGCTTGAGAGCTGTGGAGTCCGATGCCGCCTCCGCTGCATCGGCCAACAACATATTTGCGGCCGCAGCCGCGCGGCGTGTTTTTTCTAGCGCATCTAAAGCCCGATTTTTTTCGATTCCGAGCCGTAACGTAAATGCTATTGCTCCCACCAGCATCAATCCAGCCGCCGTGGATAGTCCTTTGTTACGCCTCACAAAAAGCATGAGTTTGCGAAGTGCGCCTGCGTCCTCTGCCTGCGTCGCAAACCCGTTTTGGTATCGCTCAATGTCACCAGCAAACGCCTCCACGCTTTCGTAGCGCTTGTTCCGGTCAGTCGCCATCGCTTTGAGCGTCACCGCTTGCAGCGCCTCCGGCACTTCAGCACCCATCGCAGTAGGTGTCCCTATCGCCAGAGCACCTTTGCCGCCGCGTTTTGTGACCATCGAGCTGATGCTCCCGTTCTTCACTTTGGTGAGAACTTCATCCAACGTTGTCCCATCAATCGGTGGACGCAGTGTCAGAATCGCATAGAGAATCGCGCCTAAACTGTAAATGTCACTGCGCTGATCCAGTTCGGCAACCATACCCATCGCCTGTTCAGGCGACATGTACTGGGGGGTCCCCATCACTTCGCCTTCCATGGTCATGCCGTAGTCGCCGGTGTCGTTGACTCGCGAATTTGCAGCACTGTTGTTCTCTTGCTCCCCCAGGACTTTCGCCAACCCCCAGTCCATCACGAGCACCTCGCCATATTCGCCCACCATGATGTTCTCGGGCTTCAAGTCGCGATGAAGAATGCCCTTGCTGTGCGCGAACATCATCGCGTCGCAAACTTTGCGAAAGATGGTCAGCAGGGTTGCCCTTGGATAATCCTTGATCGCCGCAGCATCGCCATCACGGATGAGGTTCAACACCGCCTGCAGCGTGCGGCCTTTCACCAGCTTCATCGAATAAAACGGCCGCCCCTGTGCATCGACGCCAATGTTATGGATCGGTACAATGTTGGGATGCGCCAGCTGTGCCAGCACTTCTGCTTCCTTTGAAAATCTCGGATCCTCGCCGGCTTCACTCACGCTGCTGACCTTTACGGCCACGTTGCGTTTGAGCTGCTGGTCTTCACCAAAATAAATCTGCCCCATGCCGCCACGGGCAATTTCACGCACGAGGGTGTACTTGCAATGGGTCGATGCTTCATCAGCTGAAGTTGACGGAGCAGAGGGACGATCGGTTGATGCAGTTTTCTGAACACTCGAACGCGTGGGTGTTCTCTGCGGAATGGTCACCTCCAAGCTAGCCTTGCTCTTGGTCACTGCCCGCTGGGGGATGGTGATATCAATCGAACTCGGGGTCGGCGACACAACCACCGGTTGCACTTCTTTCACTTCAATGACCAACGTGACTTCTCCCACTTGCACACTGGCTGGATACTCCACCTGCACGCGCTCACTGATCTGATAGCCGTTCACCAGAGTGCCACCACCGAGGTCCTCGACTTGCATTCCTGCCTCGCCAATCCACACCCACGCATGCCGTGCCTTCACGCCGTCGCCAACCACTGTGAACACGTCCGACGCAGTCTCCGTGCCAATCACGAACTGTGATTCCGCGGCGTCTACCGAGCTGAGAATTCCCGCGGGCCCGTGGAGGGTGATTGACCATTGGCGCATAAGCAACACGCTACTCCGCGCATCCACAGATTCAACTGCAAACAAGCCGCTTCCGTCCTCAGCCCACGGCCGGCTTTTCTCCGAAACCTGATCACTCCCTCAGTCCTGTGCCCGACCCTCTTCGGCCAACTCCCGACGGCGGTCTCCCCCTCCACCTGCGACTCTTCTAAAGAGCACATGCCGGAGGAACCCATCCATCATCCAAACGATAAACTCCTCAAAG
>JBILKY010000152.1:0-8830 GCA_044376395.1 Chthoniobacteraceae bacterium
GTGCCTCGCTGGCGAAGCGGTCTTTGGAGTAACCCAAGCCGGGGCCGCCGATGAGCCCAGCCGAGAGCATCCCGATGCCGCCCATGATTGACATCGCGACGGCACCTGAGCGCGGGAAACGGTCTCCAACCACTGCAAGCATAGTGGGCCAGAAGAAGGTCTTGCCTAGCGCGTAAACTCCAAGCGCGCCAAGAGCGATGGCGAAGGTCTGCATCGTGCTCGCCAAGGTCAGTCCGACACAGGCGAGGAGGGCGGATACCAAAAGCAATGCAATCGGCGAAAGTCCAAGACGGGTTTCGATGAAGTGAGCGCAGAAGCGCAATCCGAACATGATGGCCGAGGTCCAGATGAACAGCAGCTTGCCTTGATCCGCAGTGAACAGGTTGCCAGTGATGCTTTCAATCCATCCATCCGTTCCAAGTTCCACAGCGCCCACGAGGCCGTGGGTGATGAAGAGAACGAACAGAAGAACCGAACCGATGGAAAACCGAGTGATGATGCCCACTAAGATGATGAGTGCCCCACCGATGGCGTAGCCGACGTTGCCCGCGTTTGCCACACCGAGCTTCCCAAGCACATCGCCCAAGAAGAGGGAGAGGAGGTAGCAGGCCACCAGCGCGCCGAGAATCCCGACGTCTTTGAACATCTCACCCAAACTTGCGCCTTTGGCTGCGGCTTCCGACTTCGGAAAGGACTGACCCAGGAACATCACCGCGTATGCGGCGGTGGGCACGAGATAGAATGCGAGCTGACCCTTCCATCCGAGCTGCAGGACCGAGCCGAGCAGGTAGCTGGCAAGGGCGCCGACCACCATTCCCAGCGGCCAGGAAGCGTGGAGGATGTTCAAGTAATGGGTGCGGTTCTGCGGGAAGACTGTCGCAACAAGCGGGTTGGCAACTGCTTCAAGGGTGCCGTTCGCGTAGGCGAAAATGAACATGCCCCAGAAGAGGAAGTTGTAGGCATTCTCGGGCGTGCTGGCCCCGAATGTCACGAACGCCGACGCGATGTGACCAAGAAGGGCCAGTGCGACGAGTTTTCCGTAGCCGAGTTTGTCCACAATGACTCCGCCGATGATGATGCCGAAACAAAATCCGGTGAATCCCGCCCCGCCAATGGCTCCGAGCTGGGTCGCCGTGAACCCGTATTCGCCGGCCCACTTGCTGAAGATCCCTCCGCGGAGGGCGAAGCCGACTCCAGCCGCCAGAATGGCCATGAAGCCTGCCCAGAGGAGGCGGTGGGCGTTGGGAACGGTACCCTGATTGTTTGGTGCACTACTCATGATGGTGATTTTGGGAGTTTGGGGGTTGCGACCCGCGATTGGCAGTCGCAGCGCACCCCATGAGGGGCGGCGCTTCTGTGGCTCGGGGAGGTTGATACTGGATTCTGTCTAGCTTTGATCTGTCGAACTTAGGCAAGACCGAACCGCGCATAGGCCAACAGCTGGACAGATCGGTGTCAACGGCGAAGTTGCCGCGCGGATGGGCTGGGGATGGGTAATCCAAATGTCTGCAGCCGATTGCTGGCCACGCCATGCGAACCGCGTCGAGCGGGGATGCAAGCCGCTGGTCTGCCTGCGTAAGATGTGCAAATCGCAAGAATTTAAGCCGCGCCAAGAGAGGGCCTGACTTCTCCGATTTTCTCCGTAAAGATTTAAGTTTCAATACCCCCCCTCTATTTAAGGTAAGAATCTTTCCGCACTCCACGCACTCTAGACGGCTCAGGATTCTCACTTTGACGCAGCATTGACCCGAGATGCTTGAAGTGCGTGACTCGCTGCGAGCGACCTAAAGCAGTTACCCCCACCCATCAAACGGCATTTCCCGTTTACTTATCATCGCTGCTTAGAGCTAGGAAGCGGAGCTGAACAGCCTGAGTGAGGGAGCGAGGGACGAGCGAGCGGCGAGGGCTGTTGAGCGGAGCGGCGGCTTGGAGGCGTCCAACACGAGCCGCGCGCAGGTCTTGAAATGTCCAGCATGATCTTCATGCATCGGAGTGGCCGTTCCGCTCACTTTTGTTCGCGGACGGAGACGAGCAGCGCGGCCAGTTCCCGAACGGTAGCCGCATGGGAGGGATCGTTGGCCAGGTTACGAGTCTCGGCCGGATCCTTGGCTTCGTCGAAGAGCTGAGAGGCGGTCAGTTTTCCGTCGGAGTCGGTCCACTCTGTGTATCTCCAGGGGCCGGATCGCACCGAGTAGCCGTTGCCCTGATTGCCCCGGCGCACCTGGCTGAAGGCGGCGCTTTTTACGCTGGCGCGCGGGTCGTCGAGAATCGGATGCAAACTCGTGCCATCGAGATAATCCGGCGCGGGCAGTCCCGTCAGCGAAGCGAGCGTCGGGTAAATATCGATCATTTCTGCGATCGACGCGCTGGAATGGCCGTTGCCCTTGGCGCCCGGTGCGGCGATGATGAGCGGCACGCGCGTGCTGCGCTCGAACAAGCTTTGCTTCTGCCAAAGACCGTGATCGCCCAGATGATATCCATGGTCACTTGTGAAAACGATTACAGTGTCGTTCGCAAGTCCCAGCCGTTCCAAGGCGTCCAGAACACGGCCGAGTTGCGCGTCCATGAATGAAGTCGCTGCGTGATAGGCTTGGATCGCCTGGCGTCGCACATCATCGGTGAGTTTATCTTGAACCGGATGCGCGCTCGCCCAAGCAGGCTGGATCGGGCGCGCTCGGTCGTCTTCGCTCAACGGCGGCAGCGCGATCTTTTCCGCGGGATAGAGGTCGAAAAAGTGCTTGGGAGCGACATAGGGCGTATGCGGCCTGTAGAAACCGACGGCGAGGAAAAAGGGGCGCGATTCGCGCTTGAAGCGCTCAAGCAACCGGATGGCTTCGGTTGCGCCGACGCCGTCCGTGTGGTCGTTGTCCTCGCCTTCGTCGTCCGCGAGCCAGCTCAGGGTGCCGCCGAACTGACTGCTTGCGCCGGGAGCGGTGACATTGGGCTGAATGCTGAAGATCTTCTCATGCTCTTCGCGGTCGCGTCCGCGCGGATTGATGACTTGATCCCAGGAGTGGTAGTCATCAAGTGAGGAGGTGCCGATGTCGGCGGGCACGCCGTAATGATAGAGCTTTCCGACGCGAGCTGCGTAGATGCCGTGGCGCTTGAAAAGCTGGGGCATGGTGATTGTGCCCGGAATTTTTTCGCGAAAGTGGGGCGACATCGGAGTGCCCGCGGCGGAGGGATTCAGCATGACACCGGTGACATTCGGACGTCTGCCGGTTATGAACGAGGAGCGGCTCGGAGAGCACAGCGGGAACTGGCAGTACGCGCGTTCAAATCGCACGCCGCGAGCCGATAGCTTATCGATGTTGGGTGTGAGCATTTCTTTCGCGCCATAACAGCCGATGTCGCAGTTGAGGTCGTCTGCTACGAGAAACAACACGTTATGCCTCGGCTTGATTCGCTGTGCGTTCGCAGCCGCCCGAATCGGCGTTTGAGCCTGGGTGGCGATTGGGGCGAGAAGCAGCGAGAGAAGAACCACTCGCGCGGCACGGCAACTGAATTGAAGGCTGGCAAAGTTCGGCATGCGGGAAGTGCTATTCCTGAGCCGTTTCTGTGTACAGCAGGATTCCGTGCGCGACCCGAGTTGGCGGCGGATTCGAACTAAGGTGCTCTAGGAATGACTAGACCGCGGGTTCCGCAGCCTGCCGTGGAGAGCGGTAACGCTCGGGCAGCGTCCACGTCAGCACGTATCCGAGAATGATACCCGCAATGCCCCCCCCGGCATGCGCCTGCCAATCGATCGAGGGCATCAGCACGGAGTAGACAGCCGAGTAAAAAACGGCCTGGAGAAGAGCTGACCCGCTCAGCGACTTTTCGCCCGCGAAATAGATGGCGATGAGTCCACCCAAAACGCCAGAGATCGGCCCCGAGGCTCCGGCGCAAACCGTGTTGGGATGGGTGACGAGGCTCGTGACGCTAGCTGCCAGTCCGGAGAGGCTGTAGAGCACGGTGAATCGAATCAGGCCAAACCGATCTGCAATCACCGTCCCCCATGAGAACATTGCCATCATATTGCAAAGGATGTGCTTGAAGTCGAAATGAATGTAGTTCCCCGCGAGCAGTCGCCACCATTCGCCCTTGGTCACCATGGGATAATAAACCGCCCCCCATTCCGCCGCTTGCCGCGCGTTGAAGGTCATTGCGTTGAACTCCATGCTCATTCGCACAAACACCCAGGCGTTGATTAATAGCAAACACCAGATGGCGAGTATTCCAACGGGGCGGCTTTGGAATTCCATGAGTGAATGCTAGAAGCCTCGTAAAAGGCAGGGCAATGCTTTTTGAGTCTTTTGCTTTATTCTTGGGGAGTTTGCTTCGGCAAAGGCTGATCCGGCGCATTGCCCTCACACCGTTTTGAGGTCCGGGACTTGTCTGCCGGTTGGCGCTCCACTTAGCCTTTGAACCCCCCGATATTGAAACAAATCCACCCCGCGTTGTTGCAGTGATACTCACCCTCGCAGCGTTTTCTTCAGGCTGGATGCTTCGCGCAGGCGTGGCAGTCGAGGCGCCAGCGGAGGCAGACCACAAGCTGAGCGTTGTTTACAAAAAACTGATGGCCGTTATCCCGGTCACCGTTCAAGAGGAAAAGTTAAAAGCCGCGCAGAAGGCGTGGCTCGCATGGATGGTGGCAGAGGACGCATTCCGAACCGCGTTGGAGGACAACTCGAAAGCGGGGCTTTTCGTGCGGATTGAGCTGCTGGAAGCGAGGGCCGCGCAGCTTGAGAGCCTGCTCCAGAACCGCTAGCCGGGGCAGTGCTGGGGGGTGTCGGACTGCGGGATTCTTGGTTTGTTTACAGAAGAAGGCGAGGGGGTTCACTTACACTCGCGAACTTCTAGAACACCGGCGGCGACATGTGTGCTTTTGCGTCATAATCTCAGCTGAATTCCACCCTGTGTTTCATTGCAAAATACTGATGATAAGTGTTTTTGGCTGTGGGTGGACTCAAATTCGTCAACTCCGTTTGGAGCCCCAAGGCTTTCAATGATGTCCACCACATTGGAATTGCGGATCTCAGTTTTCATTAAAGGAGAGTCCCCGAGGCTGGAGGGATGTGCATGCCTGCATAACGTCGATTTTTCAGGTTTTTGTTCCGACCGGAATTTTGGGTCGAAAAAGCGAGCCCAAAATTGCAGCGGGTCGCGGCAGGTCTTCCCCCTCTGAAAATTGCTTCCCGCCAAGAATTAATCAATAAGGCTAGACAAAACTCCGCGGGATGATGTTGCTCTGCATTCGTGCCGAAAATTCTTTTCACTCAAAGAGCAATCACCTCACGAGGGCGCCTTGTGTGGCTTTTCACAGTCCTCAGTTTAATTACGTTGAGCCCCGGGGGGGTCCTCTTGAAAGCTCAGGACGCCGGCAACGCAAGGGCGCAGGCGGGGGTGGAGGCTTCGAAAGAAATGGCACCCTTAACAAGAGAGTCCCTCATTGGCCGCTGGAAGAGTGTGAAAAAAGGGCCTGTCGGCAACTTTATTGAAATGGAATTTAGAGATGGCACTTTCGACAACGGCCCGCTGGGTGAGTTCATCGATTATTCCGTAACCGAGATCAAAGGGTCGCGGGTCGTCTTTTCGTGGGAGCAGGAGACTGTCAACAGGAGTTTTCAGCGAACCTCCGCAGTCGAATTCCTGCCGAGTGGAAATATGCTGCTTTCTTGGTCGAATTTTGGGGATGCCATCGAGTTTACAAGAGTTGGCGAGCCCAAGAAAACGCGGGCACCAAGAGGCAAGAAGACACCGCCTCCACTGGATTCGGACGATCAAAGCCAGGAGACCCGAACCGTGAGTGCGGACGATCTCGACACGCTAACCATGCAGGCGGGCAAGGGGAAGCTGCTGTTGAACAACTTTAATTTCGTCATCGAGAAGGCGATCTTCGGGGGGACGAAGGTATCCCTGCAATGCACCGTTAAGAACAAGTCCGAGCGGGAAGCCAACTACTCGATCTATATTGCCGCTTTAGATAAAAGCGGCGGCATCGTCGCTTGCTTCTGCCTAGAGCCTACGCTGAACGTTCACGAGGCTGGGAAAATCGAGACCTTGGACACATCTGGCCTTGTGGAGCCCGATGACAAGGGAAGAGTCGCAAGCTTTTTCATCAGGGTCCTGCCGCAAAGGCGTAACGACTAGGCAATCACCTCTCTGTATTTCGTCGAGATTGGCTTAAAAGCCATGTCAACGCGCCCCGCCATCAAGCTGCGCGCGCGAGTCGCGGAAGTGGGGCGTGCGCAGGGAAAGTTGGCGTCCACGCGGGTGAAGGTCCTGCCGGTCGAATGAGACGTTTCACGACCTAAAGCGGTGTCCGGAATGAAGCCGCAAGCGGGACATCGCATGAGCCGGCAGTTCACGCGCAACAGGTGCAGGCGTTGGCGCCGTGCTATCTGGAGGCGCCTCAAACGTTGGCCTTTGCGGCTGCTAATGGCGGGGCTGTTGGAGTTGTTGCCGTGGCTGCATCAATGGCATTCCAATGTGGATCCTGCCTGAGGGGTGAGTCCCGCGGAATTCATCGAGGCGCTGCTGGACGCCGAATGCCCCGGGTTGCGCCTGTCCCTGGTGGATCTGGAAACGACGCGCATGAGCGAGTCCGCCGGCGCCCACTCCGGGATCGCAGATCTCGAGACGAAGAAATCGAAGGCAACTGCCGAGGTTTGATGAGAATTGCCTGCAGTTTGACATCAGACTTAGAGGCCATCATAGTGTGGGTATGGTACGAACTCAAATCCAACTGCCGGACGAACTGTTTGCACGTGCCAAGAAACTGTGTGCTGCGAGGGAGATCTCCCTTGCTGAGCTGGCAAGGCGGGGCATCGAATACACGCTGAGCGTGTATGCGCCGGAGGCGGATCCCGACTGGCAACTGCCGACTCCAAGGAGTCTGGGGTGGCGCGGACTGGCGGATGACGAACTCAAGGCGCAGGCACAGATGACCTCCTCAGAGGCCTCACTTTCTTAGCCGTATGCTATCGATTGACACCAACATTCTGTGGCATGGATTCAATGCCGACTCGCCCCAACACGGCGCGGCCTATGCCTGGCTGCAGTCGATACAGGCTTTGGAAGAAGTGGCGATGTCAGAGTTCATCCTGGCGGAGTTTTACGGGTTATTGCGGAACCCGGCCGTTTTGAAGCAACCGTTGGGAGCCGCCGATGCTGCGGCTGTGGTGCAGGTGTACCGACGCCACCCCCGGTGGCGGCTGCTTGGGTTCCCGATGGAGAGTCTGCAAATGCACGAGAAGCTGTGGCAGGAGGCGAGCAAAGAAGGGTTCGCCTTCCGTCGCTTATATGACGTCCGTACGGCGTTGAGTCTTCTTTCCCAGGGCGTCACGGAATTCGCTACTGTAAACGCGAAAGATTTTACCGGAGTCGGCTTTCGGCGGGTGTGGAATCCTCTGGCGAGCTAAGGGGGTGAACCACCCCGCGGGAGAGGAGTGGAGGCAGGTACGGCGAAGAATTTTAATCCAAAATTGCGTTTCGTCCGACCAGATGGGGGCGGGGACAGGCTGATTCGCATTCAGGAATTCCATTTAGGCTGACCGGATGCCGTTTGATACGGACGGGGTGGAATCCTTGAAGTTCCACCATACTTTGCCGCCGGAGTTGCAGCCGCGAGTCTTGGGGGCGAGGTTAGTAGATCGCGCTGCCTTACGCCGGGTGTTGGAGTCGGAAACGAAGTTGGTGTTTGTCGGGCGAGAATAATTAAATGACTTTTAGTGAATGATTTTTGTGGGCACTTTCAAGAAGGCCGCTGATTTACGACCCTAGTCGTGTTAAAAATGCCACTCGACTCGTCCGGATAAACGTCGCCCCGCAAACTGACTCTTCTGAAGTAAAATTCAGCGTAAAAAATTTCAAACTCAACAGCCATTCACTATGAGAACAAAATGTAAAAGCGGGCTGTCCGGACAGTTCAAAAAGCTCATGCAAAACGCGGGCGTGATTGGCCGAGTCCTCAGAAAAGGAGAGGGGGCTGGGCGCACAACCTCCAGTCTGTCCTTCCACTCACTGAGGCACTCCTTTACCTCTGCAATGACCCCGGCAGGAGTGCCAGAGGAGGTTCGAATGTTGCTGACTGGACACTCCACTAGAACCGCGCACCGAATTTATACGCATCACGAGGAGCGGCAGGTGTGGGAAGCCGTTTCGACCTTGCCGGAATTGCTGTAGGCAGGGTGACGGACCAAGCTCGGGGAAAAAAGCGTCCGAATTTTTACTGGGAGGCCTACAGCGCCTTGAGGAATGAATGGCGAGCGCGGCGAGCACGGTTGTTCCCAAGTTATATTGACCCGCCATGCGCTGGGTGCGTTAATCACTGTGAGGAACTCCGCTGGGCTTACACACCATGAAACGCACCGTCCCTTTTATTTACCTGATCTGCCTGTCCGCGTTCTTCATCGCTGCAAACGCATTGAACGCACTCACGATACCCGCCAGCGAGGACAGCTACACGGCACCCCGCAACACGCTGAGTTATTCGACCAACAACGCGAACGCTCTTGTCGTCGACGCGACCCGGAAGTCGTACCTGTACTTTGACCTCAGCGACATTCCATCCGATGCAGTCGTGCGTTGGGCCAAGCTTCGCTTGTTCTTGCCGACGGTTCGGACTCCAGGAGCCGGGCTGAGCGTGCATTTGGTGACGGGGACGTGGAACGAGTCAACGCGGCTTGCGGATGTGCCGAGCATTGTCGCTGGCAGTCTTGGCATGATTGCACCGTCTAAGATGGCTTCACGCCGTTTCGTCACGGTTGATGTGAAGGATACGGTCCAAAAGTGGATCAATGGCGGCACACTCAACGAAGGGTTTGCCATTCAACCCATCGTGAAGGCC
>JBILKY010000435.1:0-2722 GCA_044376395.1 Chthoniobacteraceae bacterium
TTGGAAGTACGAGCCGGAGAAGCCGACGGTGAATCCGTACCAGCTTGAGCATGATGATTTGTTCAACGCGATTGTGAATGACGAGCCCTACAACGAGGCAGAACGAGGCGCCATGAGCACGATGACCGCAATCATGGGCCGGATGGCCGGGTATTCGGGTAAAAAAATCGAGCTCGATGAGGCGCTGAATTCGACAAAGCTCTTCAGCCGGGAGGTCACTTCGCTTCAGGATGAGCCTCCTGTACTGCCGGATGCCTCCGGCGCTTATCCGCTTCCGGTGCCCGGTCGTTACGAAGCGGTGTGAGGGCCGGGCGTCGGATCACGCGGATCGTTTGCTCACACGCAGAAGGCTGAGGATCTGGCTATCGCGGTTGTTTCAAAAACAAAAATGCGACTGAGTGGGAAACTCAGCCGCATTTCGGTAAACCTGTGTGCGTTGCCGGACTATGCGTTGCCGGACTATGCGTTGCCGGACTATGCGTTGCGGTTAATGCAGTTCAGGTCTTCAAAGGATGACAGCAGCCGCTTTGTTGCGGATTCCTCAGCTGCTCCGAGCCAGATCCGTGGATCGTAGTATTTCTTGTTCGGTGAGTCTGCGCCTTTCGGATTGCCGATCTGGCCCTGCAGATATTCTCGGTTTTTTGCCTCGTACGCCCGGACTCCGTCCCAGAACGCCCATTGAATGTCGGTGTCGATGTTCATCTTGATGACCCCGTAACTGATCGCCTCGCGGATTTCCTCGCGGGACGAGCCGGAGCCTCCGTGGAACACGAAGTGCACGGGCTTGGGGCCCAGTCCAAACGTCTTGGAAATATGATCCTGCGAGTTTTTGAGGATCTGTGGTTTGAGCTTCACGTTGCCAGGTTTGTAGACCCCGTGGACGTTCCCAAACGCGGCTGCGATGGTGAAGTTTGGGCTGATTGCGTTGAGGGCTTTGTAGGCGTCAGCCACTTCAGCCGGCTGAGTGTAGAGTTTGGATTCCTCGACGCCGGAGTTGTCGACGCCATCCTCCTCGCCGCCGGTAACGCCGAGTTCAATCTCGAGAGTCATGCCCATCTTGCTCATTCGTTGGAAATATTTGGCGCAGATTTCGAGGTTCTCATGCAGGGGCTCCTCCGAGAGGTCCAGCATGTGCGAGCTGAAGAGAGGCTTGCCGGTTTTTGCAAACTGTTCCTCGCTGGCGTTCAGCATTCCATCGACCCACGGTAAAAGTTTTTTCGCGCAGTGATCCGTGTTGAGGATGACTGGAACGCCGTACGCTTTTGCTGCAATGTCGACGTATTGCGCGCCTGCGATGCCGCCTTGGATTGGGGCGAATTGGTTTTCTTTGCTGACGTTTTTTCCAATGAAGAACTGTGCGCCTCCGTTGGAGAATTGTATCATGGTTGGCGAATTGACTTCGCGAGCCGCAGCGAGAGTTGCATTTACTGAGTCGGTCCCAATGCAGTTTACGGCGGGAAGCGCGTACTCGTGGTTTTTTGCATGATCGAGAAGTTCTCTAACTTCTTCTCCGAATAATACGCCTGGTCGAAATTTGCGATTAGAGGTCATCCCTGTTTTCTAACAGAGCTCCCTGCGCGGACAATCGAGAAGTGCTGCAAGTTTCAACCGGACGCTCGCACCGCCGTTTCTCTGGGCAGTCAGGCGACCTGTTCCGCCTCGAATTGCAGCTTGTAGAGCCTCTGGTAAATTTCCGAATGCGACATCAGCTCTGAATGACTGCCTCTGCTGACCACGCGGCCTTTATCCATGACGATGATCTCGTCAGCCTCCAAAATCGTGGAAAAGCGGTGTGCGATTGCCAGCACCGTTCGGTCCTTTCGGAGCACCCTCAATGCGTCCCGGAACGCCTGCTCCGTTTCTGGGTCAAGGTTTGAGGTCGCCTCGTCGAGCAGCAGGATGGGTGCGTTTCGCAGGATCGCCCTGGCAATCGTGAGGCGTTGTTGCTGGCCTCCGGACAGGTTGCATCCCTTGTCGCCGACCACTGTCTGGTAGCCTTGCGGTTGGTTTAAAATAAACTGATGAGCGTGCGCTGTTCGCGCGGCGTTTTGGACTTCCTCGAGCGACGCTCCGGGTCTGCCATATCGAATGTTGTTTTCGATGGTGTCGTGGAACAGGAAGAGATCCTGATTCACAATCCCAATTTGCTCCCGAAGCGATGCTTGTTGAATGTCGCGAAGGTCCACTCCGTCCAGCAGAATCTGGCCAGTCTGCGGGTCGTAGAACCGAAGAACGAGTGACATCAGTGTGGATTTTCCCGCCCCGCTTTCACCCACCAGCGCGTAGAACTTTCCGTGTGCGAACTCCAGGCTGATGTCTTCGACGGCAGGGGCCGATGCCTCCCCGTACCGGTGGCTGACTCCTTTGAATTGGAGATCGCCCCGAGCCCGGGAGAGTGTTCTGGCCTGCGGGCTGTCCTGCACGGCGGGCTTCGCATCAAGCAGTTGGAACAGCCGGTCGCTGGAGGTCATGCAGTTCTGCATCACCAAATGAGTCCGGCTTAAGGCTTTCGCCTCAGGGTAAAGCGCGATCAGCGCCACGCATCGGGCCATGAATTCGTCGAAGGGAACGCCCCTCCACCAACAGTAGAAAAGTCCTCCCGCGATGCCGAGCGAAGCGGTCGACTCCACCAGCGGGCCGACAACCTCGGTCACCCTGGTTGTGCGCATGGTGTTTTTGTTGATGATCTGCGCTGTCCTCACGAAACGGTCGAGTTCAAAGG
>JBILKY010000436.1:0-2715 GCA_044376395.1 Chthoniobacteraceae bacterium
CGCTGCGCTTGTTGTGGGAATCAATAGCGCTCCCGAGGCGCATGAAAATACGGTGGATGATTGGGGACTCCATTTAATCCGGCCGGTTGGCGGGCCCGATATGGCCCTTGAGCCGGTGGACGGGGTGATCACCATTGGGAAGACCACAAGGGCAGCTCCGCAGAAGTGGAGCATCGTGCGGGGTGCGGAGGGATTCTTTTTCATCAGTCCGTCCAGCGATCGATCCCGTGTTCTCTCCGTGGAAAACGGCGGAGCGCAGCGAGGCACCCGGATCGTTCTCGAAACCAACTCTGGCAAGCCTTCGCAGCTTTGGGCGTTTCAAAAGCAGGAAGGCGGCGCGTACACATTGACACCGAAGCACGCGCCACACATGGCGCTTGACGACTTAGGCGGGAAGACCGCGCCCGGAGCGCGAATCGACCTGTGGGACAAAAAAGCGGGTGATCGACATTTGTACTGGCTGGTTCAACCGCTTGCAGGCAGCCCGGCCAGCGAGCCCGCGTCAAATGCTGCCGTGATCCCAGCAGGAACGACGGACGCGGCATATAGACCGCCTTCGATAAAGCCCGAAGACATCCTGCCGGGAGAGACAAAGCACCTCGTTTTCGCGCATAGCAAAGTGTTTCCGGGCACCGTGCGGGAGGTGACGGTGTTTATCCCGAGGCAATACGATGCGAAGAAGCCTGCCTGCGTATACGTAAAAACCGACGGGTTTAATCCGCGCGAGAAGCTGATGATGGAGACCATGATCGCGACGGGAGAAATGCCGGTCACGGTCGGCGTGTTTGTGAGGCCTGGCGAGTTGCCGGCACCGATGAAAGGGACGCTGGGCCGCCGGAACCGCGACTTTGAATATGACGGCATCGGGGACGAGAACGTGCGGTTTCTGGTGGACGAATTGCTGCCGTTTGTTGCCAAGGAGTGTTCGCTCAACTTGTCCAACGATGGCAACGACAGATGCATGTCGGGCGGGAGCAGCGGCGGGATCGCGGCTTTCACGGCAGCGTGGCACCGCCCAGACGCGTTCAGTCGTGTGTACGCGGCAAGCGGCAGCTGGGTCGCATTCCGAGGTGGCCACGAATTTCCAACGCTCGTGCGCAAGTTCGAGGCGAAACCCATCCGTGCATTTTTGACCACGGCGACCCTCGATATGGAGAACTGTGCAGGGGACTGGTTTTTGGCGGATCAAGAGATGGACAAGGCCTTGAAGTTTGCGGGCTACGACTACAGGTTTCGCAAAGTGGAAGGCCGCCATGTCGCGGGCTACGCAGAGAATTATCAGGAAGCGATGGCGTATTTATGGAAGGACTGGCCACAACGCGTACGGGCTGGTCACAGTGCACCGCGCGCGCAGGAGATCATTCTGCCTGATGCGGGTTGGCAGCTGGCGGCCGAGGGGTTCAAGAGCACGCGCGGTCCGTCTTGCAACGCGCAGGGCGAGGTCTATTTTGCGGACACTTCTGCCAACAAAATCCATCGGATCAATCTGGATGGTTCGGTATCCGAATTCGCAAAAGATACCGGCAATGCGCACTGCGTGAGCGTCGGCCCCGACGGAACGGTGTACACCATCTCCGAGAAGTCCGGAAAGCTCATGCGCTACGCGCCGGGAGGCTCAGCCAGCGTGGTTCTCGATGACATACTCGGACACTCGATTCTCGCGACGCCGGATGGCGGCCTCTATGTCACGGCTAATGCCGAAAAACCGCGGGATGCTGGCGCTGTTTGGTTCATTAAGGATGGAGAAAAGCGGCAGGTCGACTCGGGCCTTGGTTTTGCCACCGGCATGGCGTACCGCCCGGACCAATGGCTCCTCTCGATCGCAGACGGCCATTCAAAGTGGGCTTACAGCTATCAGATGAAAGAGGATGGTTCGCTCATGAACAAAGAGCGTTTCTTCCACCTGCACGTCCACGACTGGCAGGACGACGCGGGGACGGAATCCGTGTGCTACTCTATTGAAGGACGCCAGTTTCTTGCGACTAAAAGCGGCATACAGATCAGTGCGGACGACGGCCCGACGCAGGTCATCCTTCCGGTGCCAGACAATGCCCGGGTCACCGGAGTGGCGATCGGTGGCAAGGATCTGGACACACTGTTCGCCTTTTGCGGCAATCGAATTTGGAAGCGCAAAATCCGGCAGCATGCGATGGGCGCCTGGAGCCCGTGGACACCTGTGACGGGGACGAAACTTTAGGCGTAACAAAGCTGTGTTGCCTGTGGTCCCACGGCCCGCCACGCTTTCAGTCATGAAATCTTTCCAACGATTCGCTCAATTTGTGGCCGTATTGATGTGGAGTCTTTTGGCGCATGGTAAGGCAGCGGAGCTGCCAAGGGTTTTGAGGAAAGGGGAAACCTACAAGCTAACCTTCACCGTTCCTTTGAGCATCTCCCGCCAGCGCTTTGCGCCGCCCGGACCGTTTTCGGCCGTCGAGGAAACCCAACCCAAGCCTCAGAAGACGTGGTTTGTGGAGATTGTTGATCTGGACGACTCCGGATGGATTCTCTGTGATGACCCCAAGGCTGTCACCGGAGTGGATGCGGGCAGCAATTCCTTGATTCCGGGAGTGTGGATCAGCGTTGGGGCGATTGCAGTCATCCAGCCAATCCAGCCAAGACAACCAACAGGAAACGGCCGGCCAAAGACGAATAACTGAGCAGAACACATTCGCATTCGAGCGAATCGACCGGGCCTGCGGGCGAGGCGGCGGTAAA
>JBILKY010000437.1:0-2712 GCA_044376395.1 Chthoniobacteraceae bacterium
CCGCGTTGTTGTTGAGATCCGTCTGGCGCTCAAAGTGTAGTTCTACGCCCTTCGGTAGCAGGCGTTTGCGTCCGTGCTGCCGGCGGCGGGAGAGGATTGCGCGTCCGTTTTTGGTTTTCATCCGAGCGCGGAAGCCGAACTGCTGTTTGCGGGTGCGCTTGGAAGGTTGGTAGGTGCGTTTCATATCAGAGTGCCGTGGAAGTGATCCTTAAAAAGGGAGGGGGATCTTAGGGGGTGAGGGAGATGTGTCAATGATTCAGCGCGTGCGGATGGGAAAAGCTTGGGGGCGCCGGCTGGCTTTGTGGTAAGGTCTTTCCGTGGAGTTTTCTTCCGATGAATGGGCGGACGGGTCTGTCGAGTTGGCGCGCCTCAGCAAACTTGCCGATGCACGGGAGAGGGGTTTGGTGCTCGCGTCCAAGGGGCTTTCCTATCTCGTCCAGCGATGCGGGGACGAGTGGTTGTTGCGGGTTTCGCCCGAGGATCGGGAGATGGCTTGCGAGGAACTGAGGATTTATGAAGGCCAACTGTCGGCTGCCGCACAGGACCGCGGCCAGCTTCCGGATGAGGCGCCCCGGAAGGTCCATCGCGGGTATTGGTCGCTCCATTTCGTCGCATGGTTGTTTGTATTGTTCGCGATCTTGCAGGCGGAATTGGGCGAGGCATGGCGGAGCTCGGGGCTGCTCTCTGCCGAGCGAGTAGTGCGGGGCGGGCAGTGGTGGAGGGTCTTCACCGCCCTCAGTTTGCATGCGGATGTGCCGCACGTGATCGCCAACATTAGTGCGGGCCTGCTGTTTGCAGGTTTGATGATTCCATCGCTGGGTCAGGGCTTGACCTGGATCTTGATCCTCACGAGCGGTGCAGTTGGAAACGCGCTGAACGCTTGGATTTATTTCCCTGGGGACCACCAGAGCATCGGGGCTTCGACTGCGGTTTTTGGTGCCCTAGGGTTGCTGGTAGGGGATTCCTGTGGAGGCATCTTGATGCGGAGATCGGGGCGATCCGTTTGGCGTTGGATTTTGCCATTGGGAGCAGGGTTCGCGTTGCTCGCGTACTTGGGAGCTGGTGGTCCCGGGGAGCGGATCGATGTGATGGCGCACCTCTGGGGGTTCGCCGTCGGGTTGCCCTTTGGAGGGATTGTGGCCGCGTTGCGCGTCGCTGACAGAATGCAGCGTGTGGGTCAGGTGGCCTGCGGCCTATTGGCGGGAGGGTTGCTGGGCGCTTCCTGGTTGTGTGCTTTGAGAATGTGAAACAGTCCGCGGCAGCAACAGGCCGCGGCAGCGCGGAGGATCCTGCGGGTGAGGCGAGCGCTCCATATCGACCGCAAGGGTCGATGAGCGCGCGCGGTTTGGCCGTGGGATTCAGCGTTCAGCCCACCGAATTTCCAATCCAGTTGCTGCCAAACCGGATCCAAAACGGGATCGAGATGAATCCAACAAGGGTGCTTCCGATCGCGATCTGCGAACTGAACCGGCTGTCGGCGGCGTGAGCCTTGCAGAGAACAATCGGGAAGAGAGCCGCGGGCATCGCCGCCTGCACAAGCAGCACGTTCTGGAGAGCGGGCCCCGCGGGAAGCCATTTTGCAAATGCGAGAAAAACCAAAGGAAGTGCGATCAGTCGCGCTGAGAGTGACGCTAGAAGAGCGGGCCACCGCGTGCCATCCGGATCTTTCTCGCGGATGGCGTCGTATGCGGTCAGCCCGGTGAGGATCAGGGCCATAGGGACGGCGATTCCGCCTAGCAGATGCATCGTGCTGAGAACGAACACCGGCATCCAGTCCTTGATGTGCACGAGGTTCAATGCGGCGCTGACAAAAATTGCGAGCGTGGGGGCGTTGCAAGCCAGTTTCCACACGTTCACGGTCTTTCGGTCGGACAGCACCGAAACGCCGACCATCCACATGCCGAGTTCCACACCGACGTTGAACAGGAACAATACCCCCAGCGTTTCCTTGTCAAAGAGCGCTGTGACGATGGGGATGACGAGGTATCCGTAATTCTGTATTCCGGCTGTGACGATTCCAGCCCTGCGTGTGCGCTCGGGGAGTGCGAATGGCGCCAAGGTCAGGGCGAGCACCCCCATGCCGAGTGAAACCAAACCGAGGCCCAGTAGCGGTGGGAGCCAGAGGTTCTCGGGCTCACGCAGCAGGGGGTTGCCAAGAATGGAGTCGGCGATCAGCGCCGGAAACAGAATGTTGAGCGTGAGCTTGAGAAAACTCGAGTCGCCCTCCGCTCTCATCAGCCCGAAGTGCCGCGCGATGAATCCCACAAACGCTGTGAAAAAAACCGGCGTGATGACTGTCAGCAGGGATGCGAAGCTCACTTTACTGCGCTGGGTTGAAGCGGAGGGAATTGCTTTTGAATCTGGAGTACTTCCCCATAGGTGAGCCCGCGCGGAATCGGAATCATTCCGTCACTGATCGTCTGATCGATATGAATGTCTACGATCTGGCGCGCTGCTTTCTCGGAACCAAAGTACGCGATGATGGCCCGCCCACGGTTCGATGAACTAATGTTGTGCAGAATGATGCGCCCCCCATCGTCGAGCTTGAAAAGACATCCCCACGATCCGTCTGCCACAGGGTAAACATGCGCCGCTTTTACATGGCGCTCGCTGAGGCTCGCCGCCCGCTCCATGAAAGAATTCCGCTTCGGGTTTGTCAGCGTCACAGGCATTGAAAAGGGATCTTTGCTGATGGAGCCGACCTCGACGAAA
>JBILKY010000438.1:0-2705 GCA_044376395.1 Chthoniobacteraceae bacterium
GATTCCAGTTGCGCTGGAATCCGAGTGCTATCAAAAACCGAGAACTCTCGGGCGCTACTTCGACGCCACGGTTTTCGAATCGGGACTGAGAAGTTCCAGTTCGTGGATCGACCAGTAACTCCCCTTCACCGAAGAAGTCTGCGTGATACGGACCGCTTTGGCTTTGACCGTATCAAAACGGATCTCCATGACACCGGCTTTTCCCTCACCGGTTTTCACATCGATCCAGTTGACCCCGTCGGCGCTTGTCTGCACCAGGTACCCGCGCGGATAGTCCCCTCCGGAGGAGCCGTGTTCGAGGCGAAGCCCGGTGACCTCCGTAGCCTGCGGCAGCACAACCTCCACCCACATGCCGGGAACCTGCGGAGTGCGCGTGTCGTAACGGGTTTCAATCAACCCATCCACCGCCTTTGCAACGCTGGCCGCGTTATGGCTCGCGTTCAGCTTCCATTGCCCGCGGTTACCAACGGTCGGCGGCCCAAAAGCCCGCAGTTCCTCCGCAGTCCAAGGCGTGGAACGTTCCGCGATCTCCTTGCGCACTTTTGCAACGTCAGCGGCAGCGATGGTTGAGGACTTGTTGCCAAAACTATTGCGCACGTACGAACCGACAGCGGCAATCCACTCGTCGTTATTGGACTCCATCGGAACCATCTGAGACTCGTAAGTCTTGCCGTTGATGGGGCCGCCGATTCCCTTAAGGAGAACCGCAATGAAAGCGTCCTTCGGCCCGTTCACCGTCTGCGAACCCGCAAGCGGCGGCGCCAGGGTGAATCCGTCCTTCCCGTCGAGCGGCGTGCCGCGTCCATCGAGATTGTGGCACGCGAAACACAGTTCTCCAAAAATCGCGTCGCCTTTTTGAAGCAGTGAGACCTGTGCACCGCTGAACTCCTTGCCCCATGTGCGCGGCGGAGCCATCATCATCTTCGCGATTTCCTTCATCCCCGCCCCGCCCATTTTTCCGAGCGCACAGTTTTGCACGACGCTCTTGGCAGCAGGCACCGCGAGCAAACGCATGGTGCACATAGCCTGAATCGCGACCGTAGGGTCCGAATCCGCCGCAAGCCGCGCGTAATCTTCGCCAAACGAGGCGTCCCCATTCTTGAACAGCGTCTCGCTTGCGCGGATCGCCGTGTTGCGCACCTCTGCCTGCTTGGCACCGAGCCCGGCACGCACCGTCTGCGCATCAAGCGCACCCAACCCTTCGAGAGTCCAGATGGCATGGATGCGAGCCAGCGTGTTGTCCGCCGAACCCATAGCAAGACGCACGAGAGCGGGCACCACTGATTTATCCTGTCGCAGCACAAGCTGGCGCTGCGCCATGTCACGCCACCAGCCGTTGGGATGCGACAAATGCTCCACCAATTTCTCCGGGGAATCGGAGTACATCGACGGCTGCGGACCGGGCGCGAAATCCCGGTGCGCTAGCCTCCAGATCCGGCCGTTGGAGGTCACCTTGTCGAGCGCGTACTGTTTGACCACGCGGCGCAGGTATGAGCCTTCTTTCACCCAATTACCCTCCTGGATGATTCCACGATACATATCGGTGATGAATAAAGTCCCATCCGGCGCCGTGTTCATATTCACCGCGCGGAAGAACGGGTCGCTCGAACGGATGAACTCCGACTTCTCGCACGCATTGCTGAGGTAAGTCAGTCCATCGCGAACGTCGATCTTGGTGCGGCGGATCAACCTCCCAACCGGCTCGGAAAACAACAGATCTCCGCGCAAATCCTTCGGCAATCGATCCCCTCGGAACACCTCCGCACCACAGGTCGCGGTGAAATGGTTGAGCGTGCCGTCCTCGGCCCTGTACCGCTTGTCACCGCCTTGCACGTCGGCGATTCCCACCACGGGATACACCTCCGCGAAGTCCGACGAAAACTGGTTCTTGAGATTGAATGAGCCGTAGACGATGTGGGTTTGAAAATTCAACGGCCCGCGTTCTCCGCCCGCATTCACAAACCACGGCTTGCCGTAGTCATCCTGCGTGAGCCCCCACTGGCCGCCGTTGCCAGGAGTGGGCTCCTTGAGCGGCGGCTGGCCGTTAGGCTGCCACTTCAAGCGAAACGCACTGTAGGTCGCGTACATCCAATTGTCGGACGCCCAGATGAGCCCGCTCTGCTGGTGCTCCATGTTGCCGCCGCGCGGACCGCCCTCAAACCACAGGGTCTTTTGATCAGAAACACCGTCTCCATCGGTGTCCTTGTAGAGAAAAATATCGAGCGTGTCGGTTTCGTTGACCAGAAGTTCGCCCTTCCCTAGGGGCAAAATCATGCGAGGCAACAGCAGCCCATCGAGGAAGACCGAATGCTTGTCAAAGTTGCCATCCTTTTTGCTGCTCCAATGCAGCGAAATCCGGCTTGTGTGCGCGTGCTCGTCCGTCCCGTCCGCATCCTGCATGTAGGTGCGCATTTCCGCGACGAACATTCTTCCGTCTCCATCGAATGCGATGGAGACCGGTTCTTTGACCTCGGGTTCAGCAACGACTTTTTCGATGCGATACCCGTCTGCGAGTTGAAAGCTTTTAATGGTCTGCTCGACGCTTGCAGCTTTCAAAGGCGTCACGGGTGGCTCGGCGGCCGTCGCCGGCGACTGTGCTTTTGAAACAGAGACAGACGCGGCGGAAGCGATCGCGAGAACGGCGGCGGGGAGGAACTTTATGCTCATTTTGATTGATACGAAACGTAGCGGAAACAGACGATGAG